>CALMML010000098.1 GCA_937868485.1 uncultured Myxococcales bacterium
GGCTCTGAATGCCGACGCCAATCCGCGCGAAGTTCATCAGGATGAACATCTGCTTCATGCCCTGATGCTCGCTCGACGGACCACCAACGATCTGGCCTCGGCACGTTCCGCCTTCACCGAAGTTTAGCACCGCCGTTGCCGACGCACGGATGCCCATCTTGTGCTCGATGCCACCGACGGCCACGTCATTGGACGCACCCACCGAGCCATCCGCCCCGACGCTGTACTTCGGCACGATAAACAGCGTCAGACCCTTGGTTCCCGCCGGCGCACCTTCCGTCCGCGCCAACACCAAGTGAATGATGTTCTCCGTCAGATCGTGATCACCCGCCGAGATGAAGATCTTGGTGCCGGTGATGAGATATGAGCCATCGTCTTGCTTGATCGCTCGCGTCCGGGCCGATCCCACGTCAGAGCCCGCTTGCGGCTCCGTCAGGCACATCGTTCCAGCCCACTGACCGCTATACAGCTTGGGCAAAAACTGCGTCTTCTGCTCGTGCGTGCCGAACTTCTCGATGACCTCTGCCGCGCCGATCGACAGACCGGGATACATCGCAAACGAGGTGTTCGCACCCGACACCAGCTCCTCGACGGCCATTCCAAGCAGCGACGGCGCGCCCGATCCGCCCCACTCCGGGCTCAGCGAGACCTGTCGCAGCCCCGAGTCATACGCTCGCTTCCACGCTTCTTGAAAGCCCGCCGGCGTCTTCACCTGTCCGTTTTCGATCCGGCAGCCTTCCGCGTCACCGCTGCCGTTGAGCGGACCGACAACCGTCGTCGCGAACTGGTAGGCCTCATCGAGAACCATGTCCACGCCGCTTTCATCGAACGTTCCGGTAAACGGCGCGCTTTTCAGCAGCTCACCGAGACCGAACTGCTCGAAGAGCACGAACTGAATCTCTCGGAGGTCGGCAAGATAATGGTTCTGTCCTTGTGCCATGTTCGTTCCTTCCGCGCTGGATACTGATACTATCTAGTCAGATACCTTCACTATCCAATTGCCGCACCGCGTTGTCAATCATCCGGCCTTACACCCACTAAGATGCGTCTGCCATGACCAACGAAGCCAACATGCGTCGCCCTTCACTCCGCTCGAGCCACACCCCGGCTTCTGCGCTCCAGGCCATGGAATCTCAGCCGTCCGAGTGGACCATCTCTGAAGTCGCAGAGCGCAGTGGCGTCCCGATCGCCACCATCAAGTTCTACATCCGCGAAGGTCTGCTGCCGCGTCCGCGCACCGCTGGGCGTACCGTCGGTCGCTACGATGCCGCCTTCATGGTCCGACTCGAAGTGATCCGCGAGCTACGCAACCGCTGGCGTCTGTCCTTGCGCGAAATCGCCGAGCTGCTGACCGAAGCAGGACCGATGGCTACGCTCAATGAGCTAGAGCTTCGACTCGCCGCGCGTGAGCGTCTCGATGAGGCCATCGATCCAACCAACGCCGAGCCGCCGATTTCTGAGCAGCGACTCCAAGAACGCTCCGGCCTGCCCAGCTCCGACATTCACGACATGACGCGTTATGGACTGATGACGCCCATCAAAGTAGATGGTGCGACCGTCTACGCCGAGCGAGATGCTCGCATTGCCGAGGTCGTCGGCGCCCTACGCAGCTCTGGCTATAACGATCACTTGGGCTTTGCCATCGGCGATCTTCAGCGTTACGTCGAAGCGCTGCGGGTCTTGGTCGTCCGCGAAGTCGAACAGTTCGACAGCCCTGCCCTGCGAGGACTCGGTCGGGACGAGATGCTCCGCCTCATCGGTCAAGGTGTCGCTCAAGTCGATGTGCTGCTCGGGCTGCTTCACAAAAAGCTGCTGCTTGCAGCCGTTCATGATCGGCTCGATGCAGCCGCTTCCCGCCGACATCCCGACGTCAAACCGCCGCGCCCACGCTCGACTCACCGCAGCAAAGAGCCCAAGTAGAGCAAAAGGCAAAAAAAATGCCCCGGCGGGCAGCTTGGCGCTTGGGGGGGCGAACGCTTCAGCTGAACGACGGGGCAATTGGGAAGCTATCATAACGAAAGTCCCTGGCAACAAAAAACGTGCACGCGGCTCGTTTTTCCTCCCAACGGGACAGCGAGCGCCGCACGATGCATCAAGCCAAGGACCCAAGTGCCCGAGACACTTGCTGCGCAAGGAAGCAAAAACTACCATGGCGCGGTGACGCTGCGTCGAGCTGTGATGGTATTCGGTGTTGCGCTGGGCATTGGACAGCCAGCGACGGCGCTCGCCTATCCGTACCTTGCGCTGCGTCCAGCGGATCTGGTCTTGGCTGGGCCAGCCGACGGACACTTGTCCTCCGCGTTTTATAATCCGGCGGCGATCCGTCTCGTCTCAGGCAGCCAGGTCATGTTTTCCGGCGGTGCCTACGGCTACGTTGGACAATATCAGCGCGCCGCGTCACTGCCCGCCGGCTACGGACCCGGACAGAGCGCAGGCCCAGCCAGTCCCACCACGATCCGCTGGGTCAACCCGCAGGCGCAAGCCGGGCTCGCCTGGGATCTGCGCAGCGACTCAGTGACGCTCGGTCTTGCCTTTTCGACGCCCGTGCTCGACCTAAGCGACTACCGAGGCAGCGGTCAGCCCATCGAGTCGCTCTCGACTCGCTATCACGCCGTCTATGACCACAGCTACAGCCTCTGGGGCACGATCATCGTCGCGCTCAAGCTCAAGAGCTGGCTGCTTCTCGGTGGCAGCTTTCACTTTGGCTACACCCACAACGCCGCGCAGTTTCTACGCGATGGCGACGCACAGGGACGTGACACCTTGGGCTGCGGCGGCGGGCCCTGCGAGCAGTGGACCAATCGCAGCACCGTCGAGCTAGACGTCGGTGGACTCGGCTACGGCTTTTCCGCCGGAGCCATCATCGAAGCGCTCACCGACCGGCTGTGGCTCGGACTGTCGTACACAAGCCCGCTCTTTACCAACCAGGGCGACATCGTGCCGCTCGAAGGACAGCCATCCGAGCTGCGCTGGAACGACGGCACCGGCTGCTCTGGCGATCGCAGCGGCGCACAAATCACGGATCAAGATGCCGCGCCACGCTGCGGAGCCGCCCGACTCACCGTGGGCATGCCGCACATCATCTACGTGGGAGGCCGACTCCGCTTTGCGCTCTCTCCCAGCGTGGACAAGACCACCAACAGCCGCCGTCCCCGCGCACTCGAGCTAACGAGCTGGGCCCGGCTGCTCATTCCCGGCCACCAAAACCAAGAGTTTCAGGTCGAGCGGTGGCTGCTTCAGCCAAGCTTGTACACACGACCGCTATCGGCGATCCCCTCATTCGCGGTAACATTGGGATTAAGACAGTACTTTCAGCAGGTTACCTTGGGTGAAGAGCTGCTCTACGAGAGCCCACGCAGTGAAGCAGGCACGGTGTCGCCATCCAACTTGGAAGGACACAAGCTCGACGTTTCACTTTCGGCACGCGTGGCGCTCCATCGAAGACTCTCGCTGCTGCTAAGCGTCGGGGCAACCTGGACGGTGTTTTCAAGCGACGCCGGACAGAGCTTCCGCCCCGAGCTGGCCGATGAGTGTCGTCAGAGCGGCTACGACGTAACCAGCCCCGCGTGCCAAGGCGTACAGCAGGGTCTGGCCATCCCCACCGCAGCAGGCAGCTACACGCTCGGTATCCCACACGGAAGCGCTGGTCTTGAGATCAACCTGTGAGGACCCCACGATGAGCAGTCTTTCCGACCTACACCGGACGCGGCACGGCTTGGCCTTGGCACTTCTGCCCTTTTCTTGGCTGCTCTCCTGCAGCGCTACGTCGGATCAAAGCAGTAGCTGCCGCACCGTTGCCAACTGCTTGCTCGACAGTGCGCCCATCTGCGACGCAGCCACCCTAACCTGCCGTCCCTGCACAATGGGAGCCGACGACACCGCGTGCAAAAACGGTCGTCCCACAACGCCACGCTGCGGTCCGCAAGGAGCCTGCGTCGCTTGCGTAACCAACAGCGACTGCGCAGGCCGAGATCCGCTGAGGCCAACCTGCCGCGCCAACGCCTGCACCCCGTGCAAGGGCTCGGTGGACTGTCAGAGCAAGCTCTGTAGCGCCGATGGTAGCTGCGCCCCCGTCAACGAAGTCCTGTACGTCGATAACAAGAACGGAACCTGCACCGGCATCGATCACAAGGGCACCATCGACGATGGCTTTTGCACCTTGCGCGACGCCGTGCTGGCCGCAACCGCAGGTGGCAAGACGCTCATCAGCGTGATTCCGTCCACCAAGGCCTACTCCGCACTCAAGATCACCGCCGCAGATGGCGTATCCAGCTTGACCATCGCAGGCGGCGGCAGCAGTCCCACCGAGACGCGCATCGAAGGCCAGAGCGGCGAAAGTGCCATCTCTGTCAGCGGTGGAGGCAGCAAGCTCGCGCTCTCGCTGCGCAACCTCGATCTGCAAGGCGGCACCGGCAAGACCAGCGGCATTGCCTGCGACACCGGCGCCGAGCTGACCCTGTCCGGCGTCCGCATTCACGACAGCGGCAGCGACGGACTGAGCGCCAGTGGCTGCACCGTCCACGCCGATGCCAGCCAGATCTACTCGAACAAGAGCACCGGCCTGTCGCTCACCAGCAGTCAGTACACGCTCACCAACCTGATGATCTGGAGCAACACGGTGTCCGGCATCTCCTTCGGCGGTGGATCGAGCGGCACCATGCGCTATCTGACCGTCTACGGAAACGGCACCCAGACCAGCAGCGGCACACCCGGCATCGACTGCGGCGCGAGCCCTCTGCTTGTCGAATACTCCATCGTCTTTGACAACCTGGCGCGCGCCAGCAGCGGCACCATCAGCCTCGACCAGCAGCTCACCGGCTGCATGCTAAATGGCGTCGTCACCAATGACAAATCGACGGCGAGTGGCACCTACAAGACCGCCATCGAGTTCGTAAACTCCGTCGGCGATCCATCCAGCATCGATCTGCACCTCGTCCGCGACAGCGCCAAGAACCGAGACTGCTGCGTCGACAAGGTGACGCAGACCCCCGTGCAGACCGACTTTGATGGCAGCACGCGCCCACAAGGTCCCGCCTCAGACATCGGCGCGCACGAAGTTCAGTAGCCCTGCTGCCGATACAAAAAAGCCCCCGCGTTCGATTTGAACCGGTGGCTTGCGAGCGGGAGACGGGACTTGAACCCGCGACTTTCAGCTTGGGAAGCTAACACTCTACCACTGAGTTACTCCCGCGAGACAGTCAGAGGATCTACTGCGCCAGCCGACGCTTCGTCAACAAAAACCATTCGCGGCGCCGACTCAGCCGACTCACACTGAGTAATCGACGCATCCAGCCCCTGCGACACCGCCGCCAGCAAGTCCCACGCCTGCGCCATCTGCTCCGTCCAGCCTACCGCCGCACGACGACCAAGCCCTCGCCATGTCGTGATACGCTAAGGAGCCATGCCAGAAAGCCGCAGCACGCGCAAAGCGACCCGAACCAGCGGCACCATGCGGATCGAGACCATCAGCGCCAAGGACCGCGCGTGGCTCCGCACTGGTGGCTTGGTCATCGCGGTCGCGCTGGGAGGAGCAGCCGTTGGAAGCATCGGCTCACAGCTGCTCGCACGGCTGACGATGCAAAACCAGGCCCGAGGCACCACGCACAAAGCACCGCTGCTGCTGCTGCGTGCGACCACTTCCGCAGGCCAGCTGGCAGAGATCGACAAAGCCTTGGTCGCACACGACGCCGCCACCGCGATCATCTTGTGCGATGAAGCGCTGCGCGGCAGTCCCGGCGACCCTCAGCTGATGGCCCGCCGCAAGCGCGCCGAAGAGGCCCAGCTCGATCGATTCCGCTTGGAGATGATCGAGCAAGCCATCTCTCGCCGCAACTACGCCGCAGCCACCGCACTGGCGGAAGAGATCTCGGCAGGTTCCCCGCTGCGCACGCAAGCCACGACCAAGATTCAGACCGTGCTGGAGCCATTCCTCGATTCGCTGCTGGCCGAAGCCGACCGCGCCGCCAAGCTTGCGCTGTGCAGCGAAGCCCGCGCGCTGCTTGTACAAGTGCTCCAGCTCAGTCCGCAGAACAGCCGCGCCCAAGCCATCCTCGCCGCCTGTCCCGTCAATCCCGGGGGCGGATAACGCACGCAGCCAGTCGCTTCCAGTTTCCCAGCGTCCGAACCATCCATCCTTGACGCAGCTTGGCGTCGCAGAGCGTCATTTCCGCGCGTCCCATCCGATCTCTGTCAGGAGAAACCGGGTCATGGCCTCAGCGTCGGCTCCGACGCACTGCGTCGTCGACAATTTCTCAATGACGCGCCACCGCCCGTAGTAAGATGGCCTCCTCTTTGGGGTCATGTCCCTGCGCAAAGCCGAGGCCCACGACCCTTCAGCCATCACCCATCAGCCCCACAGCTGGAGCTTCCGATGTCGAACGCATTTTCCAACGTCAACCGATACTTCACCAAGGCCGCACAAGTCCTCTCGCTCAGCCCGGACACCGCTGAGCAGCTGATGACCCCGTTTCGTGAGCTGCGCGTCGAGTGCACCATCCGCATGGATGACGGTCGCGTCCGCACCTTCGTCGGCTACCGCGTCCAGCACGACAACGCGCGCGGACCGTTCAAAGGCGGTCTGCGCTACAGCCCTGAAGTCGATATCGACGAAGTGCGCGCCCTCGCGTCGCTGATGACCTGGAAGACGGCGGTGGTCGGCATTCCGTTTGGCGGTGCCAAGGGCGGCATCAGCGTCGATCCCTCGCAGCTTTCCACCGACGAGCTAGAGCGACTGACCCGTCGCTTTGTCCAAGGCATCCACTTGGTCATCGGCGACAACGTCGACATCCCCGCGCCCGACGTAAACACCAACGCGCAGGTCATGGCCTGGTTCATGGACGAATACAACAAGTTCCATGGCTTCCATCCTGGCGTCGTCACCGGCAAGCCCGTCGATATGTTCGGCTCGCTCGGTCGCGATGAAGCCACCGGACGCGGTGTCATGATCGCCACCGAAGAGTTCCTGCGCACCCAAGACCGCAAGATCTCGGACTCGACGTTCGTGGTGCAGGGCTTCGGCAACGTCGGCAGCCACTCGGCCCGCCTGTTCCATGAGCGAGGAGGCAAGGTCGTCGCCATCGGTGATCACACCGCCGCATATTACGACCCTGAAGGGATTCATATTCCCGCCGCACTCGCCTGGGTCAAAGAGCGCAAAGTCCTGGCTGGCTGGACCGGCGCGCCCAGCATCTCCCGCGAGGATCTGCTGTTCCAGGAGTGCGATGTCCTGGTTCCCGCCGCGCTCGGTGGTGTCATCACGGCTGAAAATGCCCTGCGCCTACGCTGCAAGGTGATCGTCGAAGGAGCCAACGGTCCCACGACCCCGGAAGCGGACGATCTGCTGCACGCACGCGGTGTCGTGGTCCTGCCCGACATCTACGCCAACGCAGGCGGCGTGACCGTCAGCTACTTCGAGTGGGTCCAGAACATCCAGCAGTTCTACTGGGAAGAAGGCCGCGTCCGCAGCGAGCTAGAGCGCATCATGCGCCGCGCCTTCGCCGATCTGTATGCCACCGCCCAGAGCCACCGCATCGACCTGCGCACCGCTGCCTTTGTCGTCGCCATCCAGCGCGTCGCCAAGGCCACCGCCCAGCGCGGCATCTAGCGACCTGTACGTCCGCATGGGAAGATGCTCAGGATGCAGCTTCCCCCCGCAACCTTCCTTCTGTCCTTTCTTCGCGCACTCAAGATCACAGCGACCGGACGACTGACCAAAGGGCCACGGCTCCCCAGCTGGTCGCCCCTGTTTGAGCTGTGTGTCGAAGCGCTGCGCGTAAACTCCGAGAGCCTGAGCGCGCTGTCCATCCAAGCCGCCCGCGCGAGCTGGGATCGCAGCTCCAGCTTCGACCCGGCCATCAAGCAGGTCGTCCGTCAGCCCACCACCATCGCAGGCATCGGCTGCGAGTGGTTTCGGCCCACCACCAGTGTGCGGAGCGATGCCCAGACGCTGCTGTATCTCCACGGTGGCGGCTACTGCATCGGCTCGACAGACACCCACGCCGGCCTTATCGCACGGCTCACCCTCGCACACGGCGGCCCGACACTTGGCGTCAACTATCGACTAGCCCCCGAGCACAAGTTCCCCGCCGCACTCGAAGATGCCCTGGCGGTCTATCGCGGCCTGCTGGGCAGTGGGCAAGCACCGGACCGGCTCATCGTCGGAGGCGACTCCGCAGGTGGCGGACTGACGCTGGCACTGCTGCTCAAGCTCCGCGAGCTAGGACTGCCCCAGCCACGCGCCGCGCTGCTGCTCTGTCCGTGGGTCGACATCATGGACAGCGAAGGATCGGTTCAGCGCAACGCGGCCTACGACTGGATGAAGCCTGGTCAGCCGCAGCTCTGGGCGGAGTACTACCTGCCGAGCGGCCACGACGGCAAGGCCCCGCTTGTCTCTCCGCTCTACGCCGATCTGACGGGACTGCCACCGCTCATGGTGCAGGTCGGAACCGCCGAGATGCTCTACGACCAGGTCATGCGCTTTGCCCAGCGTGCCCGCGAAGCCGGAGTGAAGCTGACTCTCGACGAAGCGCAAGACATGATTCACGACTGGCACCTGTTGGCTCCGTTCTTCCCGCACTGCCAAGCCGCCATCGATCGACTGGCCGCTTTTATGCGCAAGCCGGACTAACTGCCCGACTGACCGCACGTCCCCCGCCAAAAAGTTCTATACAGCCGCCGACCTGCTGGCATCATCCCGCGCCGACATGATCGCGCTGACCAACGTCACCAAGCAGTATGGGGGCCAAATCCTCTTTGTCGATGCATCGTTCCAGATAAACTCCGGCGAGCGCGTCGGACTGGTCGGGCCCAACGGTGCAGGCAAGACCACCATCTTTCGCCTGATCATGGGCCAAGAGTCGCCCGATGAAGGCTCAGTCGAGCGGCCTCGCAAGCTGACCCTGGGCTACTTCAACCAAGACATCTCCGGCATGCGTGGACGCAGCGTGCTTGGCGAAGCCGTGGCTGGCGCGGGGGAAGTCGCCCAGCTCGGAGAGGACATGAAGATCCTCGAAGAGCAGATGGCCCAAGGCTGCGACGATCTCGATGCGGTCGTCGCTCGGTATGGCGAAGTCCAAGCCCGGTTCATGGAGCTGGGCGGCTACGATGTCGAAGCCCGCGCCCACACCATCTTGGCCGGACTCGGCATTTCCGCTGAGCAGATCGCAGCCGATGTCGGCAACCTGTCCGGCGGATGGAAGATGCGCGTCGCGCTCGCCAAGATCCTGCTGCTCAAGCCCGATGTGCTCCTCCTCGACGAACCGACCAACTACCTCGATATCGAGTCGATCCTGTGGCTAGAGGAGTTTCTCCGCTCGTATCCCGGCGCGGTGGTCATGACCAGCCACGATCGCGACGTCATGAACCGCGTCGTCAAAAAGATCATCGAGATCGATGGCGGTCAGGTCCGCAGCTACACCGGCAACTACGACTTCTACGAGCAGATGCGCGCCCAAGAAGCCGTTCGCCGCGAAGCCGAGTACGAGCGTCAGCAAGCCATGCTCGCCAAAGAGATTCGCTTCATCGAGCGCTTCCGCGCCCAAGCCGCCAAGGCTGCGCAGGTCCAGAGCCGCGTCAAAAAGCTCGACAAGATTGAGCGACTGGAGCCACCCCGAAGGCTCATCGAGCGCGAGTTTGACTTCCGCAAGCCCTCGCGATCCGGTGATGACGTCGTCAAGGTCAGCGAGCTGCGCAAGGCCTACGGTGATCGCGTGGTCCACCAAGGGCTCAGCATGCTGGTCCGTCGCGGTGAGCGCTGGGCCGTCATGGGTGAAAACGGAGCGGGCAAGACCACGCTGCTCAAGATGGTCGCGGGTGTGCTCACCCCAGACAGCGGCGAAGTCACCGTCGGCGCGTCCGTCAGCATGGGCTACTTTGCCCAACATCAGATGGAACAGCTCGACGGAAGCTCGACCGTGATCGAAGAGCTACAGGCCCACGCGCCCACCACCGGCCTTGGCGTGCTGCGCAACCTCGCCGGGGCGTTTGGCTTCCATGGCGACGATGTCGAAAAGCCAGTGCGCGTGCTGTCCGGTGGGGAGCGCTCACGGCTGGTGCTGGCCAAGCTGCTGTTTGATGCCCCCAACCTGCTCGTGCTCGACGAACCGACCAACCACCTCGACATCGCGACCAAGCGCGCGCTCATGAAAGCGCTCAGCACCTATCAAGGCACCGTGCTGTTTGTATCCCACGACCGCGCCTTCCTACGTGCCGTCGCCACCCGCATCCTGGAGCTGACCGCAAAAGGACCGCACATCTATAACGGCAGCTACAGCGAGTACGTTGCCACGACGGGTCGCGAAGCCCCCGGCATGCGGGTCAGCTAGCTTCGGCCTACGAGCCGGGGATGTAGTAGATCGGCGACGCCCAGGCCCGCTCTTGGATCGTCCTTGGCACATCTGGATCGCTACAGGGAGCCGGTCGCGACCCCACTGGCAGCGCGTTACACAGGTAGCTGTTCCAGCGGCAGCTTGGGTTTTCCAGCACCCGCACGTAGTAAAACGCCGGCTGGCTCGGGTCAAACGAAGGGTCCGTCCACGTCCCGCACAGGCTGTCGGCCCCTTCCCCACTGCGCACACACGTAGCGACATCCACCGACGCACCGTTTTTCCGGTCCCCGGCCACGTCAAACACCATCGTCTGCGCCACCCCGCCCACCAGCGTGCCCTTTACGATCTGCACCACTTGCAGCGGCGTGCCTCGCTGCGCCCCCTCGCCCGGATCGCGAAACGCCTGCACCACAAAGCGCGGCGCTTTGCCGCTGGGCACAGACAGCGTCCCACCCATGGGAACCCCAAGCTGATAGGCCTTTTCCACCAGGCTTGGGTCGCTGCACAGACCGCTCGGCAGGTCAGCGCCGCCAAAGAAGCGCACCGTGATGCGCGGCCCGCTCGTCCCGAACGTCTCTCGCCGCTTCATCGCGTCAAACAGCGCCGGTCGCGAGTTCTCCTCCGCCCATACGCCCACAAGTCCACCGGGCGAAAACTCCATCCCGCCAATCGTGATCCCACCTGGACCCAGCTGCTTGTCCGGCGTGTCATCGTCGAGACCGCGATGGCCGACAAAGCGCGACTCGTCCACATAGCCAGGGCTGCCGTTGTGGGTGTCGGTGCTGGCAATCAGACCAAGCTGTAGCGGGTTTACCCCCAGGCGCTGCTGCTCTTTGAGCCCCTCGGCCAGTGCATTGCGCACAAAGTCCCGCCGCGACACGCAGCCCGTTCGCGCCACGCCAGAGCTGCCCGTCCCTTCGCCGCAGTCTGGCACCGTCTTGCGCAGCGTCTTTTCAAACCCGCACTGCTCATCCGGTGCCCCCAGCACACCCGACAGACCATTGCGGCACTCCGAATCCCCCTTGTGCTGATAGATCTCGAACAGCGGCTCCATGCTCCGCCGCAGCTCCGCCAGCTTGCGCTGCTCATCGAGGCTCGCTCCCTCGGGATACTCGATGCGGAACATCTTGCCGTTGCTCTCGTTCGAGTTGTGCGGAATCGCCAGCACATCACAGCCCGTCCGCGCATGCCGACACG
This sequence comes from uncultured Myxococcales bacterium, assembly GCA_937868485.1. Taxonomy (GTDB): domain Bacteria; phylum Myxococcota_A; class Polyangia; order Palsa-1104; family JAEUJZ01; genus JAEUKA01. Next base: position 11,523 of record CALMML010000098.1, read on the forward strand.
CCGCATCCAGCGCCTGCCACAGCCCCTGCGGCGTTGGCTCTTCGTAGTTTGTCACCGGCAGCGGAACCCGGTCGTTGCGGAAGATCACGTTGCGATGCATCGTCGACAGAGCCGGTGCGCTGGAATACTCGTAGGCGACGAAGCTGGTGAAGCGACAGCTTGCGCTCTTGTCGTAGGCACTTCGCGCCGCCGCCTGAAGCCGACTCCAGGTTGCCGACATCAGCTCCGCACAGCCGCTGCCATCGGGTGGACAGATGTCCTCGAACCGCTGCCGATTGTCGAGCGCGAGCTGAAAGCCCAGGTTGGTGATCGCGCTGTTGCCGCCCTGGCGATAGCGCTGACAGGTCAGCGAGCCGTAGCCCTGCGCACTCGGTGTGATGCACGCCTGCACTTCCCCCAAAAACTCGGAGTGATCCGTCACCGCCGCAAAGTCGAGCGGCCTACCCAGCCGAATCTTGCGCGTCCCCTGCCCCATCGCATCGAGCGGCGGCAGCCCGATCTCTTCCCCTTGCGCGAAGCGATAGGCCTGCTCAGGCGTCACCCGTACGTCGAACGCATAGGCATCAAACGACAGGCTGGTATGAACATGCAGATCCCCAAAGTACGCCTGCCGCAGCGGGCTGTGCGCGGCGCACGGATCGCGCGGCTCGACATACACCACGTCCGGCTCCGCAAGCGGCTCCGCACAGGACGCCGCAAGCAGGCCCACCGGCAAAAGAAGCAGTCGCAACGAGCAGTGTCTCGACATGGCCTACAAGCTCCCAAACAGCAGCCCGGCTCGCTCCAGCGTCCACGCCGCCGCAGTCGATCCGAGCAGGTATCCCATCACCGGCAACAGCCTGGCCCGATGCAGCCAGCGGACCGGATACAGCAGCGCCAGCACAAACCCAAGCTGACCCAGCTCGACCCCCAGGTTGAACGACAGAAGCGACAGTGGCAGCTGCCCGGCTGGCACGCCCACTTCTCGCAGCGCCGACGCAAAGCCCAGCCCGTGCAGCAGCCCAAACAGGACCGCCATCAGCGCCGGATGACGCAGCCTGCGCTGCGGCGCAGACGCAGCCTGCGCAAAGCGGACCACCTCTCGCGCCAGGCACACCACACTCAGCGCAATCAGCGACTCCACCAGCTGAGACGGCGGTGTCACCCAGCCGATCGTCGCCAGCACCAGCGTCACACTGTGCCCCACCGTAAAGGCTGACACCGTCCACAAAAGACCCTGGGTCGTTCGCGCCAGCAGCAGCAGCCCCGCCAGCAGCAGCAAGTGGTCGATCCCCGCCAAGATGTGCGAGATCCCCAGCCGGACAAAGCGCGTCAGCGTCTCGCGCGCGGTGCGTTGCGTGGCCACAGCAGGCACGGGAATGTGCAGCGGGTCTTTGTGGAGAAGCGCACTCAGCGGCTCTCCGTTCAGGAACTGAATCGACACCATCGCTTCGCCATGAGACACGTCCCACAGCGCGAGCGGCTGACCACGCAGCCCCAGCGAACCACAGTCGAGCACGCCCGACACCCGCTCTGCCTGCGGGCTTGGCTCAAGCTGAAGCTGACAGTGCCCTGGATAACGCAGCCGCGCCGACTCCGCGAGCGGCACTCCGGGCGGCGGAACCAGATCGAGTACAAACCGTCCAGGCACAACCTCATGCAGGGAAATCACCGTCGGCACAAAGGTATGAGCCCGCGCCACGCCCGCAGCGCACAGCCACAGCCCGAGCAGCCACAGAAGTCCGCGCGCAGTCATCGCTCGGCTCGCTCGATGACGACCTGATAGCGCCGTCGCAGCGCGTCCAGGGCTTGCCGACGCCGCTGCACCTGCTGCGACTCCTCCACGTCCAGTCGGAGCCGCTCGCTAAGCTGTGCAAGCGGCGGAAGCTGCCCTGGCTGCCGCGCCGTGACCCAGATCAAATGCAGCCCATGCGCGGACGGAAGGGGCATCGACCACTGCCCCTCTGCCAGCCGAAACGCGGCCTCGGCCAGCTCCGCCGAAAACAGCTGCACAAGCTCGCTCTGGCTGTGTAGCGCCAGGTCCATCCCCAGCGGATGCGGGTCGCCCAGCGTCCGCGCCGCCACCTCAGGCTCACTCGACCGGGCCACCAGCAAGCCCCGCAGCGACTCCGCCACCGCTTGCAAATCGCGCGGATGCCGATCTCGGCTGACAAAGACCTGTCGCAGCGCCACCCGAGCCGGCAGCCGATAGCGCGCCTCATGCTGGGCCAGCCACTCACGCAGCACTGCATCACTTGGCACCGGCCTCGGCTGGAGCGCTTCGGCCAGGTACTCCATCTTCTGGATGAGCCGCCGCCGCACGATGATGTCGCCTTCCCCCAGCCGCCGCCGCACCGCCTCGCGAAACAGCACCTCGCCATCGACGTCATCCTGCAGCGCGGCCTGCAACAGCGAATCGCTGGGTGGACGGCCATCACGCCGGGTCAGTGCCGCCTGACGCGCAGCCACCAGATCCTTGGGAATCACGATCCGCTCGACCGGCGAAGGCCGCCACAGCCCCCACGCGCCGCACAAGAGGCTCCCGAGCAGTGCAAAGTGGACCAGCGGCTCGCCAAGCACCTGCCGAAGCAGCGTGACGTACGGAAAACGGGACGGTGCAGCGGCTCGCCGACTCATGGCTGCGCATCGTTTGCCAAACCGCACACCCGGTGCAAGTCCCAATCCCCCGCTTGGCCCCGGTCAGCCCGCGTGGTTGCCGAGGCCGCGCAAAGCATGTTACGAGCCAGGCATGCGCCTTCGCTGGTCACTCGCTCTGCTGCTGCTGCTCTGGGTGCCCACCGTGTCCGCGCATCCGCAGTTTGCGCTCTCGACCATCAACCGCTACGGACGACTGGTGCTGATGCCGGGCAAGCTGCTGCTCGACTACTCGCTGATGGTGGGCGAAGTTCCGGCTTCGCAGCTGCTCACGCGGGCAGACACAAGCGGCGATGGCCAGCTCTCGCAGCCCGAGCTTGACGCGCTCTACGCCGAGCTGCGCCGCGCAGTGGAAAAGGACCTGACCATCCAGATCGATGGTCAGCCGCTGACGCTGCACCTTCGCCAGACCCAGCAGCCACCGAGCCGTCCGGTCGCCCCCGCCACCTCTTTCGCCGTCGAGCTGTCCGCCGAGGCCACCTGGCCAGACCCAGGGGAAGCGCACCAGCTTCGCTATGAAGATCGCGCCGACCTACCGCCCGTTGGAGAGGTCGAGCTACGCATCGAAGACAGCCCAGAGACGATGCTACTGGAAACCCGCAGCGGCAACCCGACGACCGCGCCCGATCCCAAGCAGGCCCCTACCGACAACGTCCCGACCTTGTTTCGTCAGTTTGGCCCGCCGCGCTCGCTTGTGTCTGACCGCTCGGTCACGGTGCGCTTTGCCCAAAGACCATCGCCCACGCCGCAGCCCACCCTGCCCTGGCGCGCCCTGCTGGCACTTGCCACCCTGGCCCTGCTGGTCGCCATCCCGCTTGTTACCCGTCGCTTGCTGCGCAACTAAGTCAGCCGACAGAATTCCAAACAAGTTCACCTACTTAGCGACGACAGTCCCACCAGTGGACGGCTAGGCTATGATGTCCGGCTATGCAAGAACAAGCAGCCGCCCCCTTGGTATTCAATCCCTACGACCCCGCGTTTAACCGAGATCCGTTCCCCACGCTCAAGCGCTTTCGCGAGGAACAGCCGATCTACTACTACGAGCCGGTACGGGGCTTCATCTTCTTCCGCTTTCGCGACATGATGGCGCTCTACCGAGAGCCGCGTCTTGGTCACGATCCGATGCTCGGCGCAGGCTTTCCCCCTGAGCTGCGCGCCGCCTTCCCGGACTTTGTCTCCCTGCGGGAAAGTGACTTGTTTCTGATTGGTGACGCAGCGCATGCGCGGATTCGACGACTGATTAACCCGCTGTTCGGACCGCGTGCCGTCGAAGCCCACCGCGAGCGAGTCACCCAGGTCATCGCCTCGGTGCTCGACGAGCTGCCCCAGCACGGCGTCATCAACTTCTTCAAGGATGTCGCGCAGAAGTATCCGGTGCGGGTCATCTCCGCGATGCTCAACATCCCAAGCGGCAGTGAGTCGGTGTTCCTGGGCCTGGCCGATGCGCTGATCGCCACGGTCATTCCTGGTCTGCCCCAGGAGCTGTTTGTGTCGTATCAGCCTGCGATCTCGCGCGGGCTGGCGCTGGTCCGCGAGTGCATCGCCGACCGCCGGGTCCATCCCATCGAAGGCGACCTGTTTAGCCAGCTCATCGCCGCCTGTGACAACGAAGACAAGCTAAGCGATGCCGAGCTGATCTCGCTCATCGCTGCGCTGCTCACCGGTGGATCCGACACCACCGTCCACCTGACCACTTACGCCGTGATGGAGCTGCTGCGACACCCCGACCAGCTCGCCCTGGTTCGCAGCGATCCGCAGCTTGCCCGCCAGACCTTCGATGAGACGCTGCGCTACAACTCGTTTGGCCGAGGCGCCGGACTGCCCCGCTTTGCCACCGAGAGCTTTGTCTACGAAGGCGTCCAGATTCACCGCGGCCAGCCGGTGTTCTTGAACATGCTGTCAGCCTTCCGCGATCCTGAGTTTCTGCCCGATGCCGATGTCTTTGACGTCCGTCGCCGCACCAACGCCAGCCCCTGGTTTGGGTTCGGACCGCACTTCTGCATCGGCGCCTCGCTCGCACGGATGGAAGCCGACATCGCGCTCCAGCTGTTCCTCACCCGCTATCCCCACATTGAGCTGGCTGGCGAGCCCGAGTTCGGCAACCACCCGGTCTTCCGCGACATCGCCAACCTGCCGATTCGGGTTAGCACCGGCACGCAAGCAGCAGAGTAAAGGTCGTCCCGCTCGGTCCGGTTACAAAGCTCACTTCTCCGCCGGACCGCTCTGCCACCGCCCGCACGATCGCCAGCCCAAGGCCTGTGCCACCGCTGTCTCGGCTGGTGGTAAAAAAGCGCTGAAACAGCCTGCTCTGGTTGGCGACGCTAATCCCCGCACCTTGATCCTGCACCTCGATCCGCAGCCGGTCGTGGTCCCGCAGCACCCGCACCTGCACCGGCTTGCCCGCACCATGGCGCAGCGCGTTTTCCAGCAGGTTCACCACCGCCGAGCGCAGGTGGTCAACGCTGATCAAGATCCGAGGCGGCGGGTTATCGATCACAAACTCCGCCCCCGCATAGCGATCCTGGAGCGCTGAAAAGAACTCGACCACTGACACCGACTCGGTGGGCTCGGGTGCGTTTTCGATCTGGGCCAGCTGAAGCAGCCGCATCACCAGCCGCTGCATCCGCGCCGCGTCCGCATCAATGTTGTCGGCGAACTTCTGGCGCTGCTCGCTCGTCATGCCTTCCCACTGATCGCGCAGAAGCTCGGCGGCCCCCCGAATCGCAGTGATCGGGGTCTTCAGCTCATGGCTGACGTTGGCCGCCAGCTCGGCAATGTAGTCGGCGCGATCCCGCAGCTTGCGGGTCATGACATCCAGCGCGGCCCACAGCGTCTGGATCTCACTAGGCGTCCACGGCCTGTCAGGCAGCGCCGCAGCCGATCCACCCTGCGCAATCAGCTGCGCCGCTCGTGTAATCGCCCGCAGCGGCCTCACAATCAGGGCCGCGAACACAAAGCTCACCGCGAACGCCGCCAAAAGCGTCGCCGACAGCCCCACCAGCAAGCCGCGCCGGTTGTGCCACAGCGACGTGCGAGCATCCAAGCTGGTCCGCGACGCCCGCACCACCGCCACCACCTGCCCATCGGAAAAGATCGGCAGCGCCGTAAACAGCCGCACCGATCCACGACTTCGCACATCGGACAGCGGAGGCAGCGGCTCATCGCTGATTCGCTCCCGCAGCACCGATCCATAGCGACCGGACAGCGCGCGCGCCACCTCGGGCAGGCTCTCCATGCACAGGCCGCCTTCACTGCGCGTCGTCGCGACCACACAGCCCTGCCCATCCAGCACCCGCACCGCACTCAGGTTGTAGACCTGCATCCGCTGGAGCATCGCCGACAGCTTCCGTCCTGCCCGACGCTCTGGGGTATCCAGCTCTTTGGCCACCCGCAGCGGCTCGGGCTGAGGCGGCAGCACCCCGTTTCGCAGGTTGCTGGTCGGCTCAATCGGAATAAACGCCGCGCTCTCTTTGCCCGGCTGACGAAACGGCGGCGCCGCAACCAGCGGATCGATCCCCCGCTCAAGCAGCCACAGCTCCCGCCACATCTCGCCCACCGCAATCGACTGCGCGATCAGCTGTCGCTCCGTCTGTCGCACCAGATAGTTTTCGTACACCCGCAGCGCGATCACCGCGAGCAGCGGCACGAGCAGCACAAACGCATTGGCCCCAAGCAAGAGCAGGTGGATGCGAAGTCCGCGCCCTCGGACCGTCACAGCGACTCCTTCAAGCGGTAGCCCAGGCCGTAGACTGTCTCGATTGGGTCCGCCCCGATGGCACCGAGCTTCTGACGAATCCGGCGAATGTGGCTGTCCACGGTCCGCTCGGTGATGACGTGTCCGTGTCCATAGGCACGATCCACCAGCTCGCTGCGCGAAAAGACCCGCCCTGGTGACTGCAAGAGCGACTGAAGCAGCGCAAACTCAGTCACGGTCAGCACCACTTCCTGACCGACCCAGGTGCAGCGATGCCGGTGTAGATCCATCTCCAGCGCGCCGCGCCGCTGAATCGCCCCTTTTTCCGGGGTCGCAGGCTCCGGCGACAGCCGCCGCAGGACCGCTTTGACCCGCGCCAGCAGCTCGCGCGGGCTAAACGGCTTCACCAAGTAGTCATCGGCCCCCAGCTCCAGGCCCAGCACCCGGTCTAGCTCTTCATCCCGGCTCGACACAAAGATGATCGGCAGTCGGCTCTGTGCCCGGATCTTGCGGCAGACCTCTAGGCCATCGGACTCCGGCATCACGATGTCGAGCACGACCAAGTCGATCCCGCCTGCCGAAAACTGGCTGAGCGCCTCTGCACCGTCTTTGGCCTCGACCACCTGAAAGCCGCCCTGCTGAAGCGTAAAGCGCATCACGTCACGGATGTGCCCGTCGTCATCCACCACCAGGATTCGGCTCATGGGCTTACCTTACCGTGCGCACCGGCAACGCTTGACGACAATTGCAGACGCAGCCACCTATTGTTCCCCCGCCACGATGACCCTTGGGCTGGGTCGCCAAACGGTGTAGAACCTTGGGACTTGTGATGACCAAAAGTGACACGGACAAGATGCGGCGCTGGGAAGTGTGGCAGCGAGACGACGGAACGACCTACCTGACCTGGGGCACCAAAGCGACCCCAACCGACTCGGAAAAGCTGGTCAGCACCTTCTATTCGGCCAACTGGCTGAGCGCGGAGCGGGAAGCGTTTGGCAGCGACCCAGAGATCGACGAAGGCATCCAGCCGCTCGTGGAAGTGGTGCATCAGTTCCCCGGTGTGATGGCGATGGCCGCCTGCCAGGGACACCCCGAGCGAGGAGACGACTGCGCAGTGATCGGGCTCACCTTTGATGACCCGCTGTCCCTCAAGACCTTTGCGGCGGCGCTGTGTCAGCTGGCCAAGCTGGACCCGCCCGTTAGCTGGGACCTGCGACTGGACGAAGAGCGAACCCAAGACCTGCCCCCGGAAGCGCTCGCGTTTGAGCTGACCCTGTTCGACGACCATGGCGTTCCCTCCCCCTTGCTGCTGATGGCGTTTTCGCACTCCCTGCTCGCCGTCTCTGGCGTGGCGGGACTGTCGGCAGTCCCAGCCTTCCGCAAAGATCCCGTCGTCAACTAGACCCCGCTACGGCGCCACCCGAGCCGCCTGCGGATCAGACCCGGCAGCCCCACGGTAATACTGGCCGGTCAGGTCTACGGTATAGGCGACCCGCACAGTGGCTGCGCTCGATAGCAGCTGCTGGTGCAGGTGGATGCTCTTGCCCGGCGTCGGAATGCGCTGGGTAAACTCCACCTCACTGCCGGAATCGACGGTGCCCAGGCTGCCGCCCTCCCACTGATAGTTGAACACCTGCGGCAGGCTCAGCGTGACGAACAGATCGTTTACGTTCCAAGACGCTGCCGGGAAGCTGTAGTCGAGCCGCCCTGACAGTGCATAGCCGCCTTGCTGCTCAGACAGGACCAGCTCGACCCGCGCCGACTCATCACCCGTTCGCGCTGGGGTCACGGGCAGCGACAGCGTACCGCCCTTGACGTGAAACGGGACGCTTGCGCCGTTGACGAACACCTTGTCCAGGCTCTGCCGAGGCGGCAGCGCAAAGTCGATGGTGCGCGCCCCTTCAAACTGAAGGGCATACAGCACCCGGAAGATGCGACGACCTTCCAGCGTAGACACCACGGAGGCATTGGCGGTCGTCACCACCGGCTCAATCGGGGGTCGCGCCGCTGCTTGGCGAGTCACAGCTGCTGCTTTGGGGTGGCGATCCCACACGACCTCGAAGCGATTCGACTGGGGATACAGGGTGTAGCCGTCTCCTTCTTCGATGCGATCGCTGTTTCCCAAGATGAACAGGTTTTCGTCAAAGCGAAGCCGCAGCTGGGCGAGAGCCGCCGCCGGATAGACCACCTCGGCGGTGCGACGCGTCCCCTTGCCTTGCGCGGTCGAAAGGAAGCCGAAGTCAAACGAGTAGCTCCCCGGCTTGTCCGTCATAAACGACAGCATCCCATCGACCACCGCCAGCACCCCGTTTTGCACGGTCGGCAGCTTGGTGATGCGAATCGCGGCATCTTTGCGCAAAAGCCGCACCGTGACCCAGCCCTCCGCCTCCAGCACCGACAGCTCGACGTGTGCAGAGACATCCACGGCGTTTTCCAAAAGACGACCCGATAGCTCCAGCTTGCCGACGCTTGCGGTCAGCGGTGGCTTGGCTGCTTGGGTCGTTTCCTTGGCCTGGCTTTCTTTGTAAAGGCGCAGCACCTCACTGAGCGGCAGCGTCGCAGTGGGCGAACCGGCAGACGCCGAAGGGCCGCCATCGGCCTTGGCCTTCCCCGCATCCACAGAACCCAGCAGAAGCACACCACACAGCCAAGCAAGCGAGCGGCGACTCACGATGTTACGCAGCATGGGACTCTCCTTCCACGGACGCAGGGGCAAGCATGCGGTCAATCAGCGCGCGGACAGTGGGACGGGTGGTCAGCACCATCAGGGTGGTGAGCAGCGCCAGGATCTCCAGCGTGTAGATAAGCCCGGTGTAGCCCTGCAAAAACACCGCAGCGGTCGGAACACACAGGGACGACACAATCAGGCCCAGGACGTAGCGCACTGCCGCCGGGGACAGCACCCAGCGCAGATAGAACAGGAGCAGTCCGCCCGAGATCCCGAGCGACAGCGCCCAGGCCGCGTAGAAGCTCAGGAAGGCGGCAAAGTAGCCGAGCAGGACGAAGAACAGTCCGTAGCTGGCGGCAATCAGATAGCTCTCATAGATGCGCAGCGGTCGTCCAAAGTAGATGCACAGCGCGGTAAGCCCTGCGAAGAACAGCAGAAACGGGGCCCAGCAGCGACGAACCATGGTCGCAATCAAGTTGTCGTAGGACTTTTCAGACGGCAGGATCACGCCGACCGGAATGCCCGACTGCAGCGACTGGTAGTTCCAGGTCAGCCAGACCTCATCGCCTTGGGTTCGGCTTTCGCTCGCAGGCACGACCCCATCGGCGTAGTCGAAGTTTGCACCACCACTGATGTGCATCGCGAGCCGCAGGTTGCGAACCGGGGATGCTGGATCGAGGCTGTAGGTAAAGGCATCCAGGCCACGACCCCGGAACACCACCCGAAACGCCACCTTGGCCCCGGCCTTGAGCCTTCCCGTCCACAGCAGCCGGTCGGTGCCGTTTTCGAGCTCGGCCTTTTTGGGCTGACCGTCCACCGTAAAGACCAGGTTGGACAGGAGCACCTTGTTCTTTTCCATGTTGATGGGAAAGACAAAGGCGATGTCGATGTCGCGTCCCTGGTCGTTTTCAGCGGTGTAGTCGCCTTGGAAGGTGAAGTCGAACCCCGAAAAGTAGACCAGGCCGCGCTTGCGGTAGTTCATCGCGGCGTCCACGGTCACTTCTTGGGACTGAAGCGGCAGCGCAGTCAGGCTGTTGAACACCGCGCCACTTGGCACAAAGCGCACAGAAGGGCCTGGCTGCACAATCGGCGCGCCCCAGCGATCCATGACATCGCTGTACAGCTCGCTGCTGGCAAAGTTGCGGCGGTCGGTCATCTGGCTCGAGATGGTCGAACTCACCAACAGGACGATGAGCAGGCTTCCCACAAAGTGGTAGCGCGCCGGGATCTGAAGCAAGGCAAGCAGTCGTCTCATTGCGGTCTCCTTCGTCACGCGGGCTGTTCCGCCGTGATGAACAGAAGCCTAGCGACCGACTTTTGAGCACCTGCGACAGCAAGAAGGAAAGACCAAGGACAAATCGTGCAAAACCTGTGAAGACGATCCCCAAGCGGCCTGCGAAGTCCCGCGCAAGCCGCCGTCCAAGGGTCAAGACCCTGACCAAGCTGGGGTCACGGCCACTTCGTCAGGGTCGCGACCTTGCGGCACTTGGTCCGCGTGGCACTTGGCAAGGTGCGCGACCTGCCTGCACCTGGTCGGATAGGCAGTCGGGAAGGGTCGCGACCTTGGGCCATCTGGTTGGCAGGCCAGTTCAGAAGGGGGAAGACCCTGGGCCGACTCAGCGCGTGGGGTTTAACAAGGGGAAAGACCCTGACAAGACGGGATGACGAGGGGATGCACGAGGGTGAATCCGTCAGCCGATGCGCGAAGCGACCCACTTTTGCAGGCGCGGCACCGACCCGGGCCCCGGTCCAGGCTGCACATGCGGAGCATCCGGCTTGTGGGAAAACGACAGCGTCTCGCCATCTTCGGGAATGAAGACCTTGCCGCCAAGCCCTTCGGTGGTCAGCCGCTCGCGCAGAGCCCGGCGCGTGGTCGGGCAGTGATCCAGCGCTTCCAGGTGATTCAGCAGGACGGCATGCGGGGCCTTGCGGATGAGGGTCATAAGCTCGTCCTGGGAAAACAGGATGCTTGGGCCGACACCAAAGTTCGCGGATCCTGCCGGTGCGATGACCAGCTCGGGCCGCAGTCGCGAAAGGGCATCCAGCACGCTGTCGCACATCACCGCATCCGAGGTCATATAGACGCTCGGCTCACCGGGATACGACAGGTAAAAGCCCGCCACCGGGCCCATCAGCCAGCCGATGAGCCCAGGTCCGTGACGCGACGGAATGTGCTCGACCAACAGGCCCAGCTCGCCCGAGCGTAGCTCGCTTACGTTGAGGCCCTTTTGGCGCAGGCTCGGCACATCGGTTGGGCTGGCCCACACCGGCAGCTTGCGCTCCTTGATCCAGGCGATCCCGGCGGCATCCAGGTGATCGGGATGCTCGTGGGTGATGATGACGCCCGTCACCTTGTCGAGCAGCGCGGAGGTGCCTTCCGGCAGTGGCACAAGCGGGTTGTTGCGACGTCCGCCGCCAAACATCTTGAAGCCGGGCATCGCCCCCGGTGGGGACAGCATGGGATCGACCAGCAAGTGGTGCGGACCGATGGAAAGAACCAGGGTGGCGCTACGGATGTGATGGACCTGCATAAACGACTCCTGCCCGGCTGAAGTGGCTTCACCCTGAATAGCGGCTGCGAAAACGGATGCCAATGCGCAAAGTCGCACACCTGTCATCCGCTTTTGCATGATGATCGGGCGATGCAGTGGGATCTCCTTCGGACGTTTGAAGCGGTGACGCGCCTGGGAAGCCTGACGGCTGCGGCCCGCGCCTTGGGTGTCAGCCAGTCGACGATCAGTCGGCAGCTTGGCAAGCTGGAAGAGCGGGCGGGATCGCCACTGCTGCTGCGAGAGGCCCCGCTGCGGCTGACCGAAAAGGGGGAAGCACTGCTCGGGGCGGTGCGGCCCATGGTCGATGCGGCGCTGGCCGTCCAGGCGGCACTGGATGACACCCCACAGCTACACGGCGAAGTGACCCTAGCGACCGTGGGAGAACTGCTGCGCTGGGTGTTGGCCCCGGCACTGCCCTCGTTTTATGCGGCCTATCCGAGCCTGCGCCTGCGCATCCTGGCGGACAACCGGACAAGCAGCCTGGCGGCAGGCGAAGCGGACCTGGCGCTGCGGGTGTTTCGTCCAGAGCGTGGAGAGCTGATCGGGCAAAAGCTCCACAGCGAGTCGTACGGGCTCTATGTCGCGTCCAAGCTGCCGCTGCATCCCGAGGTGCCGTGGCTGGGTCTGTGCGGCTCCCTGGCCCTGATTCCAGAGCAGCGCTATGCCGAGCGAGCCTTCGCGCACCGTCCGGCCCGGCTGCTGCTGGAAGACATCGAGTCGCTGGCCCTGGCGGTCACGCAGGGTCTAGGGGTCGCCGTGCTGCCGCAAGGGCTGGCTGGTAAGCAAGCAGGCCTTGTGCAGGTATCGCCCAGTCAAGTCGGCGCGGTGGACCTGGGGCCGATACCCAGCCGAGACTTCTGGCTGGTGGTGCATCACAGCAAGCAGCGGCTGCCGAAAGTGCGCGCTGTGATGGCGTGGCTGCGCAGCATCCGCACGCTCTGCACGCTCGGCGACTGATCCCACGGTCCGCCACGCGGCCAGACTGCCCGCAGGAATAAGGTTTGGGGGTTCGTTCAATGTTTGGATAATTGACCAACCTTTGACTGCAAGGAGTCTCCGATGAAGAGCGCGTCTTGGTTCAGTCTCCGTCGCCGTTCGTTTCTGGCCGCGATGCTGGGAGGAGCCGCCACCGCAGCGCTACCGTCCTGTAGCAAGTCCGAAAATCCCCCACCGGGCGTGTTCATTCCCAACGTCTACGCCGAAGAGGATGTCTTTGGGTACATGACCCGGACGGTGGGCCGCTTCGATGAAGCGCTCTATCGGCAGCTGATCGGTGCCGCCAACGACTACAAAGAAGGCGACCAAGCGATTGGCGTAGCGGCAGCGGATGAAGGCTCGCGACGCAATGCGCGCCACCTGCTTGCCAACACCAAGGTCATGGACCTGACCGCCCGCCCGCTGCTGGCCGATCAGCAAGGCACGCTGATCAGCCAGACCACGGACCCTGCGGCACGACGGATCAGCGCGGGCTGGACGCTCGGCTTTCTGAAGTCCTACCTGCTCGGGGCCAGCGAAGACTACATCCGACAGATCATGGTCGGCCTGCACAGCGATGTCATTGGCTGCTTGGTCAAGCTGATGACCAACGCAGAGCTTGTCGCGCTGTCGCAGAAGATCTGGAACCCGCTGCCCGGCAGCAAGGTCGGCAGTCGCGGCTACATGGGCGCACGGATTCAGCCGAACTCACCCACCGACAACGTAGACGACATCAAGTGGCAGGTGTTTGACGGCTTCTCGTATGCAGTCGGCGACGTGGTGCTGGGCTGTAACCCGGTGTCCTCAGAGGTCGAGTCGGTCGGCAGCATCGAGCGGATGCTCTATGACCTGCTGGAGACCTTCGGGCTGCTTGAGGTGCTGCCGCACTGCGTCCTTGCGCACATCGACGTGCAAGCCGAGGTCGAGAGCAAGTATCCCGACCGCACCGGCATCTGGTTCCAGAGCATCGCGGGGACGGACGGAGCCAATGGCACCTTCGATGTGTCGGTCGAAAAGATGCTGAAGTACGCCGACCAGCGCACCGGCAGATACGGCCTGTATTTTGAAACCGGCCAGGGCGCGGACTTCACCAACGGTCAGGACTTCGGCGTCGACATGGTGGTCCTGGAGTCGCGCAAGTACGGCTTTGCCCGTGCGCTGTCTCAGCGTGTCGCCGATGCGCAGCGCAAAGCCGGAAAGCCAGTGGCTCCGTGGGTTCACGTAAACGATGTCGCGGGCTTTATCGGCCCGGAGGTCTTCCGCTTCCGCGATCAGCTTGTCCGCTGCTGCCTGGAAGACATCGTCATGGGCAAGCTGCACGGGCTGACGATTGGTCTGGATGTCTGCTCGACGCTGCACATGGACGTGTCGCTCGACGACCTGGACTACTGCCTGGACCAGATCATGCCCGCCAATCCGGCGTATCTGATGGGGCTGCCGACCAAGAATGACCCGATGCTGGGCTACTTGACGACGGCCTTTCAGGACCATGTCCGCATCCGCGACAAGTTTGGGCTCAAGGTCGATGACCGGATGTGGGCGTTCTTTCAGCAGCTCGGCGTGATCGACAGCACGGGCAAGCCCACCGACAAGTTTGGCGACCCTCGCTGGGTGTACTTGCAGTACCTGCGACGCAAGGGCGACAAGCGCACCGAAGCGGTGATCTACGCCGAAGCGGACCAGAAGATGAAAGAAGTGAGGGATCGCGGCGTGTGGCTGGCCCAAGGCTACGGAAAAGCGCCGTGGAACCTAGAAGCCAAGCTCGATGCCGAGATTCGCGCGCTGTACGAAGACTCTCGCAAGGCCATCTGGACGGAGTTTACCGATTCATTTGTGGCGTCGGTACCGATGGTCGAGCCGCTCCGAACCCAGTCGCTCGATCGCAAGGACTACGTCTGGCATCCGGTGAGTGGGGAGACGCTCGATGAAGGGTCAAAGAGCGCGGTGGCTGCGATGCGAATGCGGCACGGGGAAAAGTACAACGTGCAGATTGTGATCTCAGACGGCCTGTGCTCGCCTGCGCTGTCGGACATGAACCACCTTCAGCCGTACCTGGAGTCGCTGCGCAGTGAGCTGACCAGCCAGGGCTACAAGGTGTCGCCTGACCATGCGCTGCTGCGCAGCGGGCGGGTGCGGGCTGGCTATCACCTGGGCGAGCTGCTCTATGCGGGTCGAAGCAACCCAGCGGCAACCGTGGCCATCATTCATCTCATTGGTGAGCGTCCAGGCTCGGGGCATCACGCCTTTTCGGCGTACATCACCGCACCGGCAGTCAGCGTCTGGTCCAAGCCCGGCACGGTCGATCACAACATCACGCGGGTGATCTCGGGGATTGCCGATACGGCGTACGATCCGCGTGGTGCAGGCATCGAGACGGTGAAGATCCTCAAGAACATCGCCCCGCCATAAGCCCGCGCCCAGCGAAGGTCGGTCAGTCGTTACACAGCGCCTGACCCGTGTCCCAGCGTCCGGTTGGGGTATCGGGCACAAACTCCCACTCATACGAGCCATCGCGCAGCGCAAAGCGGATCACGCCAAAGGTGCTGTCGATGCGGACTTCACTGTTTGGCTGGGGCGCGGCGAAGGAATACGGGCTGGCACCGCCAGTGCCGACCACGAACTCGCGGATGCCGTGGCGAGGGTCGGGGGCTGCGTCAAAGGCCTGCGGTGCAAAGCGCTCGTAGCCGTGATCGTGACCCGACAGGACAACGTCGGCCCCAAACTCCTGCAAGGTGCGCCACAGGTCGGCCATCTTGGGGTCGTTGCCATGGGCAGAGGAGCTGGAAAACACAGGATGATGCCAGTAGGCCAGCGTGCAGCGCTTGTCGCGGTGGCTGGCGAGGTCGGCGCGTAGCCACTGTTCCTGGGCAGAGCCAAACGCGGCGTCGATGTTGCTGTTGAGTGAGACGATGTGCCAGCTCCCCAGGTCGTAGGAGTAGTAGCCACGACGGTCTGGCCCCGCGCGATCACCGAAATAGGTAAAGTAGCCCTCCGCGTCGGGGGTCACGTACTCGTGGTTGCCAGGGGATGGATAGGTGCGGATCCGAAACGCGCCCCAGGTCGGGTCGTAGCAGCCCTGGTATTCATCCAGAGAGCCACTGCTGTACGCATTGTCCCCGAGGGTAAAGACCGCCGCATCGGGAGTTCGCGCAACCAGGGCCGCAGTCCGAGCCGCCGTACTGTCAGACGCGGGAAGCGCGCCGCAGATGGCGATATCCCCGGCGCCGACCAGCGTCACGGTCGACAGCATGCCACTGGTGTTTGTTTGGGAGCAGCCAAAGAGCCCGCACAGGACAAGCCAAGCGATGGGACGTGTAGACATAAGCAGCCTCCGTTAAGTGCGCAGGGGGAGGAGACTGCGTGACGCTGCGAGGCCGAATGCAGGATTACCAGCCGCTAAACAGCTTCTTCGCCCCCGAGGCCAGGTTGCCAATCGCCTTCCCTGCGCCGCTAGCCATGTTACCAACGGTCTTGGCTGCGCCCTTGGCAAACTGACCGACTGGGCTGTCTCCGACGGCTTTGACGGCGCTGCCGATGGCCCCACCGACCGACGAAACTGCGCTCGTGGCAAACTCACCGATCTTTTTGGCACCGCCATCTTTGAGCCAGTGCGCCGCGCCCGAGACGAGATCACCGCCAAGGCCGATGAGACCAGCGCCCGGAATCGGCAGACCACCGGCAATGTTGGTGAGGGTGTGAAAGCCTTCGATCACCGCACCGCCGATGTCGCCCTTCTTGAAAGACTGGTAGGCGGACTTGCCGCTCTCGAAGGCCGACAGCGCAGCGGTGGCCATGTTGAGGCCCGGCAGGATCTTGCCCGCGTACTTGCCGACGATCTTGGACCCACCCGCGACGGCTTCTTTTTCGAGCAGGTTGCCGAGCGGACCCGCGAGCAGCTTCTCGCCACCCTTTTCCAAAAAGCCATGCAGGGGCTTGAGGACCGAGCCAGCCTTTTCGGCGATCATCGATTCCTTCAGCACACCGCCCGACAGCTTTTCGATCATGCCCGCGCCGGGAACGCCTTCGGTGATGACCTTGCCGATGGTGTTGGTGATGTTCGAAAACTTCTCCGGCAGCGAAATCAGGCTCTTGAGTCCACCAACGCCGGTCTTGGCCATGCCTACGGCCTTGTCGACGCCGTCTTTTTCCTCTTCTTTGCCGTGACCGCCTTCGCCGCCTTGGCCCTCTTTGCCGTCTTTGTCCTTGTCGCCGCCAAACAGCTCCTTCATCGCTTTGAGGCCGCCTTCGCCGACCTTTTCAAAGTCCTTGAAGGAAGTCTTGCCGTGCATCAGGTCCCAGGCTCCCTTGGCACCACCAAACAGGCCCTTGCCGACGCTGAACGCCTTGGCGAGTGGCGAGATGCCCTTGCCTAGCTCTTTGCCGCCCGCAAGCAGATGCGACAGCATGCCTTTTTCGCCACCGATGAAGTCCTGCGCGCCGTGCATCAGGCCGCCGCCGATGTGGCCCAGTCCATCCATCAGCCCGTGACCGATGTCTGACCCGGCGTGCATCATGCCATTCATGGCACCACCGGCGAGGTCTCCCAGTGCCGCACCAAAGTGACCGTGGCTGGCGTCCTCCCATGCGTGGTGCGCGCCATCGGCGACATCGTGGGCTGCGTCCATCACGCCATGCCCGACTCCGCTGGCCATATCGCCTGCGCCATGAGCAAACCCGCCCATGACGTCGCCCGCACCGTGCATGAGCCCACCGAAGTGACTGCCTGCGGCTTGACCCAGCTCACCCATGCCACCCATCAGATGACCTGGCGCGTCCCCCAGAGAAGATACGAACGACATGTAATAACCCCTGCCAAAAATCGAACTACTTCGATTATCGGATGAGAGGTTACAAAGTTTCTATCGCTACCGAAGCGCACGCAGGCGCTAGGCCGCAGCCAAGCGCCGGTGGGCTTCGCGGGCAAAGTAGACCATCGCCCACGCCGACACACTGTCGAGCACAAAGACCGCCAGAAACGCACGGTAACGCAGCGCCACAAAGTAGACGACCAGGTAGGAGATCGCGCTAAAGCCCTTCAGAAACACGAGCGGCACAAGCACGATGTAGTACTTGCGGACATCCCACAGGATGAGCCCGCACATAAACGCCAGCGTCATGACGTTGCCCGCCGCGAGCACCCGCCAGACCAGCCCCAGCTCGCTTGCACGCAGTGGATACAGCCCATCGCCGAGCGCCTGACCGACCTGCTGAAACTGATCGATCGCAAAGCCGGGCGTAAACAGATAGGTCACAGCAGGAAACGCGAAGTTTAAGACGAGGATCAGGTAGACCAGGCGAAAGGGCAGCCAGGGCGAAGACGGGGCAGTCGCTTGCGTGCTCATGCGGCAGGACATACCGCGCGGTCGGCACCGCTCGCAATCACCTCGCGATGGAGTCCGTGCAGCCGAAAGACCCGACGCCACGCTGCGGCTCCATGGAACGAAGCTGGACGCAGCGAAAATCATGGTAAGAAGTCGCATGCGAGCACACTGGGCAACGATTCTGTCGCTGGTTTTCGCAGGCTGTTCGTCGGTCAATGGCCATCCGCTCAAGCTCATGACACAGGTGGCGACGCCGTGTAATCCCGCCAAAGAGCCGGGGTGCCGTCCTGTGTATGTGTCCTGCGAACAGCTCGACCTACGTGAGCTGACGATTCAGGTGGGTGTATTCGATACGGAGAGCACCACCGTACCGTGTCCCCCTGCGCTGAGCGAAGGCCCCGTGACGGTAGAGATAAGCTACCGAACCGGCGAGCCTTTTTACATGGTCGACACGTCGTTTGTGCGGGAAGGTTTGACGCAAAACGTCAGCGCAGGACCGTTTTCGGAAACGGACCCGGACTGGCGCATGCTGATCCGGTAGAGCGCTCTTGATAATGCGCGCAAAGTCTCAGATCATGTTGCGGTGAGTAGAACCCCAGAGCGGCAAGGGGAGGCGCCGGGCGGTGGCAGTTCCGGTGACTCATCGCCAGGCTCAACGATGTCGTTGCGCCAAGGTGGTTCCGTGCCGTCTGATAGCGGAGAACTTGGACGTCCCGGCTCGCCATCGGGAAGCGGTAAGAACCAAGCGATTTCGTCACGAGAGCAAGATCAGCGCTCCAAAGAAACGAGTGACGAAAAAGACCCACGCATCGGGCAGCGCTTCGGCAAGTACCGACTGACTCGTCTGATTGGGCTCGGCGGAATGGCGCAGGTCTATGAGGCGGAAGACACGCTGCTCAACCGCCGCGTCGCCGTAAAGTTCCTGACGGAATCCCGTCGTCAGCAGTCCACCGCAGTCGAGCGCTTCATCAACGAAGCGCAGGTCGCTGGACGCCTCAATCACCCCAACATCATCGCGATCTACGACATCGGCTTCGAGCACGATACCTATTACATCGCGATGGAGCTGCTGAACCCTGGCTCGGCAGGCTCGTTCATCAAGCAAAAGGGGCGCATGACCTGGGTGGAAGCAGCCCAGACCATCATGCAGTGCTGCAGCGCGCTAGACGCAGCGCACAAGGCCGGGATCATCCACCGGGACATCAAGCCCGACAACATCCTGTGCTCTCCGGCAGGAACCGCCAAGCTGGCCGACTTCGGGCTGGTCAAAGAGCTACACATCGAGGACAACGCCGGGCTCACGCAGTCCGGTGTGGTGGTCGGTACGCCCCTGTTTATGAGCCCCGAGCAGTGCACCGCGCAGCCACTCGATCCGCGCAGTGACATCTACTCGCTGGGCTGTACGTTCTATGCGCTGCTCACCGGGAGCCCACCGTTTCCGACAGGAAGCGTGCCGCAGATCATGCTCCAGCACTGCAAGAGCAAGGTGCCTGATCCGCGTGTGCTGGCCCCGGATGTCCCCGATTCAATCGTGCGGGTGGTCGAGCGGGCCACCAGCAAGCGTCCCGAGGAGCGCTATCAAACGGCAGCCGAGATGCAAGTCGCGCTAACTGCTGCGCTCGATGAGGCACCTCGACCGACGTTCGAGTTTCTTGTGCTGGGCGCAGCGTCGCGACCCGGATCACGTCAGCGTGGCAACGGTGCAGCCCGGCTCCGCAGCGAAAGCGGACCGCGCAGCCCAGACTCGCAAGGCAGTCCCGGTGGCAATCGACTGACGGAAGGCGCACCGACACCGAACCAGCAGACCTCGATGCCAGATGCGCCGACGCCGAGCAACATGTCGCGTCGTGCCGCACTGCTCGGTGGTGTGGGTCTGCTGGCGGCGGCAAGTGGCATCGCCTTTTGGCGTCTGCGCGGTGGTCATCCGATTGACGGAACCAACACCAGCGCGGGCAATCAGCTGGCGAATAAAGAGCCGCTGTTCGTCGGTGTGCTGAACTCGCTTTCGGGACCGCTGTTCGATAGTGGTCGTCCGGTCATCGACGCAACACTGCTGGCCATCGAAGAGCTAAACAGCCGTGGCGGCGTGCTGGGCAGACCGATTGAAGCCATCGTCGCAGACGGAAAAAGCGACAACGCGACCTTCGCCAAAGAGGCCGAGCGGCTGCTGGTCGAAAAGAAGGTCGTCACGATCTTCGGAGGCTGGTCTCCGTCGAACCGGCGCACGCTCAAAAAGGTCATCGAGAAGTACAAAAACCTGCTGATGTTCCCGGCCCGCGACGAGGGCATGGAGGACTCGGAGTACATCATCTACTGCGGCAGCACGCCCAATCAGGTGGTGACTCCATCGATTCGCTACTTCATTGAGCAGGGGCTGCTGCGACGGCTGTTCGTGATCGGTACGGACGGACTGTCGTCGAACATCTCGGCCCAGCTGATTCGCGATGAGCTAAAGGCATTCCCGCAGGTGAGCGTGGTCGGCGAGCACTTCGCGCTGCTCGGTGAGACAGGATTTAAGAAGGCGATCGAGAAGATCCGCGACAGCAAGCCCGATCTGATCTTCAACTTCATGATCGGCGTGTCGAATCCGGCGTTCTTCCGAGAGCTGCGCGCAGCGGGCATCACCGCGAAACACACACCGACGGCCTCGTTCGCCGTTGGTGAGCCGGAGCTTCAGCAGACCGCCGACCTCGACATGGTGGGCGAGTACCTGGCAGCGAGTCACTTTCACTCGCTCAAGACGCCGCAGAACGAAGAGTTCGTGAAAAACATCCGTCGCAAGTACGGAGACTATCGCGTCACCGGATCGGCGATGGAAGCGGCCTATGCGAGTGTCTACTTGTGGGCACAAGCGGTCCAAGCGGCGGGCACCGACGAGGTTGCGCGCATTCGCGAGCGGCTGGCCGGTCAGACGTTTGAAGCGCCCGGCGGCAAGATTCGCGTCGATCCGGGCAATCACCACTGCTACAAGCCGTTCTATCTGGGTCGGATCTCTGACGTGGGCACCGTCGAGCTGGTCAAGAGCATCACCGATCCCATCCGACCCGAGCCGTTCCCCGCCACCCGCACCCGCGCCGAGTGGGAAGCGCTCGTCGAATACCTCTCGAAGAGCTGGGGCGGATCGTTTGTAAACCCTGGCAAGCCCAGTCCGTAAGTCGGATCGCGCAGCGCGAGCGAGAAGCGACTGGCTCAGGGACAGAAGGTCGCGACCGTGCGGAAGTCCGGCTGATAGCGCAGCAGGTTGCACGCATCGGTGAGCGTTCCCGACAAGTTGCTGCGATAGTCGTCGGGATAGACCAAGGTCTTGCCATCCGCCGTGCTGAGCAGGAAGTAGCGTCCGTCGGGCGCCGCAAAGTTCGTATCGGACAGCTCAAACGGCAGGCTGGGCCAGCGCATCAGCGGCATCTCGGCGGCCATGTCCCACAGCAGCAGCGAGTTGTCGGTTCCCACCACCAGCAAGTGATCGCCGCTTGGGGACAGCACCGCCATCTGCACCGGGCTCGGCAGCGTCAACAGCACCTTCTGCTGGCCGGTTTCAAGGTCCCAGGTACTGACCACGCGCTCGGCGGTGGTAATGAGGCTCTGACCTTGCGGCGTCTGCAAGAACACAGCGGAGCTAACGACCTGACCGCCACTTGGTAGCGTTCGCCGCACCGCCAGCGTGTAGCCATCGCGAATCACCGTCTCGCCTTCCGAGCCCGCCGTCACCAGCAGCTTTCCGTCGGGCGAAAACATCGCTTGCACCAGGTTGCCGTGATGTCCGCCTTCACTTCGCAGAAGCTGACCCGTCGAAGGGTTCCACAGGCGCAGCGTCTCATCGAGCCCACCACTTAGCAGGCGCTGACCATCGGGCGAAAACGTCACGATCTGCACCGAGCCCTTGTGCCCACGCAAAGGAGGCAGCAGCAGCCGTCCCGAGCGCCCGTCCCACAGTCGCACGGTGCCATCAGAGCTTGCCGTCGCCATGCGCGTTCCATCAGCCGAAAAGACCACGCTGTTGACGACGTGATCATGACCGACCAGCGTCGCAACCGGCTCGCCACTTGGCCACTTCCACAGCTTGGCGGTGTGATCGTGGCTGGCGGTCGCAATGTGGGTTCCGTCGGGCGAAAACGCCGAAGCCGAGATGTAGCGACTGTGACCCGGCAAGACCAGCAGCGGCTGACCGGATCGGACATCCCAAATGCGCGCCGTTCGATCATGGCTCACGGTGGCCACCTTGCCGCCTTTGGGTGCCACTGCGACGCCGTAGATCGGTCCCGAGTGGCCGCGCAGGACGGCGATCTCCATCTTGCTGCCCACGTCCCAGAGCCGAACGATGCGATCGTGACCGGCGGTGACCAAGTACTTGCCGTCGCTCGTGAAGCTGAGCGCATCGACCACGCCGACGTGACCATAGAGCGTGCCGCGTAGCTCTCCCGAGCGTCCGTCCCACAGCTTCACCACACCATCGGCGCCCGCGCTGGCCACCAGTCCTCCGTCGGGCGAAAACTGAAGGGAGTGCAGCGGTGTTCCTTGGGACAGCTCCAGCCCTTGTTCCGGGATCGGCTGCGATGGATCCAGCGGCCACAGACGCACGGTGCCATCCCAGCTTCCCGTCGCTGCGCGCTGACCATCCGACGAAACGGCAACCAAGTTTACGCGATGGCGATGACCGTGAAAGGTCTTCAGACAGCTTCCCGACGCAACGTCCCACAGCCGCACGGTCTGGTCGAAGCTGCCCGAGACAACCTGCTTTCCCGACGGAATGAAGACCGCCATGGGAACGCGCTCCAGATGACCGCTGAGCACACGCAGCTCAAGTCCCGTCGCTGCATCCCAGATCCGAATCGAGTGATCCTGCCCCGCCGTGACGATGCGATCGCCGCTCTGGGAAAACGCGCCCATCTCGATCGGTTCAGAGTGACCACGCATCGTGGCCTTTAGCTCGCCGGTTTCGACTTCCCACAAGCGTCCGAGTCCGTCGGTGCTCGCCGAAAACACGCGCCGCCCATCGGGAGAAAACACCGCAGCCGTCAGCAGTCCTGCGTGGCCAGTCAGCGCCCGCAGCGGTCGTCCCGTTCGCGCGTTCCACAGTCGCGCCGTCTGATCCTGGCTGCCGGTCAGCACCAGCTCACCCGTCGGATCGAACGAAACCAGCTCGACCCGATCGCTGTGCCCATGCAGCGGCAGCGAGTTCTTCGCCGTCCCATAGGTCAGCATCAGTCCTTCTTTGGCCTCGGGCGGAACGGGCCGCGCACTACGCAAAGAAGGTGCCGTCGCCGAGATCGCCAGCGCCAGCGCCGCACCGTCTTGGCCTGGCTGCTGCACCAGCAGCGCCGCACGCGCACCCTGCTCTGCTGCGATCGCATCATCATGTCGCGCGGATAGAAGCGTCTGCCGCTGTCGCTCCGCCAAGAGTCCCAGCGTCAGCACCAGCAGCGACGCCACAATCGCCCACGGAACCCAGCGACGACGAACAGGCTGCTGCGTCACCGGAACCTGCGGTCGTCGGCTCTGCGCCTGCGCACTCGCCTTGATGAGCCGCGCCACCTTTAGGTCTATCTGCGACGGACGCTCAGACAGCCAGCGCTCTGCTTCGGCGAGCTTATAACCAGCAAGCTGCGCATGAGGCTGGCTCAGCGACACACCGCCTAAGCTGCTCAGCCCCGACAGGCTGCTGCCTTCGCGCTGAAGCGAGCCAAGCAGCTCCGCATGCCACTGCTCAAAGCGTCGCTCTTCGTCGGGCCAACGTCCAAGCTCAGGCCAGACCGACAGCAGGATCGGATGCATCAGCTCGACGACATCGCTGCCTGGTGTCTCGCGAATCAGCTCCGCCGCCACCAGTCGACTGAGCGCTTCGACATCGCTCGCCGACGCAGGATCATCGCCTCGATCGGGGGAAATCAGCGTCAGCAGCTCACTTCGTCGCCGGGGACGAGAAAACAGCACCTCGCCTTCGCTCAAGGTCTGACGATGCAACAGCGACAGCAGGGCCCGACGCTGATGAAGCTGAAGCGCGGGCGGCTGACTGCGCCAGCTTGCTTCGACGGTATCGGGCAGCGAGCGAAGAAGTCCGCCCGACGACTGATAGTCATCCAGAGACAGCACGCGCGGCGTCGGACCAAGCCGAGCCACATGAAGCGTCCGACGCAGCATCGAAACGAGCAGTGGCAACACCGCCGCCGAGCGCTGTCCCGACGCAACCGACACTGCGTACGCATCCAGGTCTTTCCCGAGCGCAGCCAGCATCGACTCTTCCACCCGCAGACCTGCTTGGCGCGCCGGGCTCCTCACGATCTCGGTCCACTCGCTCACGTCGAGCAGCGGAGCAAGCCACAGCGTCTGCCGACCGAGCAGCCCGAGCAGCCCCTTGGCCACCACCGCCAGCGCCGACAGCGCATCCGAGTGAGCCACCAGCACGATCTGCAGCGGTGCACCGTCGTCGATCGCCTTCCCGAGCGCTTCCAGCTGCGCCACCAGGTTTTGCCGACTGTACGGCTCCGCAAACAGCAGCTCTTCCAGGTGATCGCAGATCAGTACGACCTTGCGCCCAGTCTTGGCCACCGACAGCAAAGACAGCACCAAGTCATCCGACGCCGATCGCAGTCCTTGGGTCGCCAGCTCCGCAAACGGATCCAGCCCCGGGTGCGAGATACAAAACACCGCCACGCCGTCCTGAAGCTCGCGACGAAGCTGATGCCACAGACCCGCACGCACAAGCGACGACTTGCCCGTCCCACACGCGCCCAGCACCGACACGATGCGATGCGCATCTAGGAGCTGTCGCAGCCGCTCTACTTTGCGTAAGCGACCACAGAAGCGAGCCTCATCCTCGGGCCCGAGCGGAGCCAGCGTTGGATAAGGAGATGCATCACTTAGCGGCACCATCTAGCGCCATTATCGACGAAGTTTCGACTTCTCCGAAGAATACTGTCTCGGCAGGTCCACGCATCCAGACTGCGGACAAGTCTTCGGCACACACAATGTCGAGCAGTCCGCCCGGCAGCCGCACCGAAGCCCGCGTCCCCAGCGGAAGCCAGCCGCGCAGTCCCGCCGCCACCACTGCCGCACACGCGCCCGTTCCGCACGCCTGCGTCACACCACAGCCGCGCTCCCAGACCACTACGTCCAGACCGAGCGACGACTCGGGACTCCGTCTCACAAACTCAACATTGGTTCGCTGCGGAAACAGAGCGTGATGCTCGACCTGCGGCCCAATGTCTTCCGCCATGCGTCGCAGCGCGTCGTAGCTGTCCGCCTCTTCGCAAAACAGCACCGCGTGCGGATTCCCCATCGATACCAGCGTGAGCGTCAGCGTCGTAGACGCAAGCACAAGCTGCGTCTGCGCCGGATTCGCCACGATCGGACGACCCATGTTGATCTCGATCGCAGTGACAGCTTGATCCGGCGAAAGCGTCAGCTCACAGCGCAGCGTCCCAGCCCCGGTGTCCACCAGCAGGAGCGAACCCGCAGAGTTCCCGATCCGATCGCACAGATAGCGAGCCACACAGCGGAGCCCGTTGCCACACATCTCGGCACGGCTGCCATCCGCATTGTGAACATGCATCGTCGCCATCGAGTCAGCATGCAGTGGATCCAGTACCGCCAAAATTCCATCGGCACCGATTCCAATGTGACGATCGCACAGTCGGCGAACCAGCGATGGCTGTGCGAGAACGCGCGCCCAAGCTGGCTCCGTCTGAAGATCAGCGATGATGAAGTCATTCCCGAGGCCGTTCATCTTCACAAACGGCAAGCGACGGGGAAGGTAGGTCACGGGAAGGTTCGAGCGAGAAGCGGCGTACGCTACGGATTGGCAGGACGAGGCGCGGCAGCAGGAACTGCCGCCGGAACAACCGGCTTGGCTGCCGTCGGTGCGGCTGGCGCTGCAACGGGCGTCGCGGGCTTGGCTGCCGTCGGTGCGGCTGGCGCTGCAACGGGCGTCGCAGGCTTCGCTGCAGCAGGAACCGCCGCTGTCGTCGGCGCTGCAACGGGCGTCGCGGGCTTGGCTGCCGTCGGTGCGGCTGGCGCTGCAACGGGCGTCGCAGGCTTCGCTGCAGCAGGAACCGCCGCTGTCGTCGGCGCTGCAACGGGCATCGCGGGCTTCGCTGCAGCAGGAACCGCCGCTGTCGTCGGCGCCGCAGCATCTGCCCCACCATCGACCGACGCAGCAGCTGCAGCAGCAGCCTTGGCTTTTTCTTCCAGGGCCTTTTGCTCAGCCGCACGCTCTTCTGCCGCACGCTTTTCGACCTGCTGCTTGAGCGTATCTTCGGCCTTCTTTTTGGCCGACTTCTCGTCGTTCTTCTTCTTCGCCGAGAGCTTGGCCAGCTTGTCCGACTCGGACTGGCTGTTGATGTACGACAGGGTCACAGCCGTCAGCATGAACACAACGGCGGTCGCTGTGGTCAGTCGCTCCAGGAACGAGCTAGCGCCTCGTCCGCCGAAGACTTGCTGGGTCGCGCCCGACCCAAGAGCGCCCATGCCTCCGCCTTTGCCTGCCTGGAGGAGAATCACCAGCATCAGGAACAGGCAGACGAGGACGTGGATGGTGTAGAGGAGGGTCATCATGATGTTGCGGGAGCCTCGTGAAAGCGAACGATCTGCAGGAATTCCTCTGCCCGAAGAGAAGCACCGCCGACGAGAGCACCGTCGACATCGGGCTGCGCCATTAACCCGGCGATATTATTTGGTTTTACCGAGCCACCGTACAAGATTCGTACGGATTGCGCTACTTCGCCGAGCTGTGCGTGCAAGTACTGACGGATGAGCGCATGGACTTCTTGTGCTTGCTCCGTGGTGGCGACCCGACCGGTGCCAATGGCCCAGACCGGCTCATAGGCAATGACGCTGCGAGCCATCATCTCCGACGTGAAGCCAAACAGTCCTTCCGCGAGCTGCGCCATGATGCGACCACGCATCTCACCAGCATCGCGTTCCTTTTCGGTTTCACCGACGCAGATGATGGGCGACATACCCGCTTTGAGGATCGCTTTGGACTTCAAGTTCACCGCCGCATCGGTCTCGCCAAACAGCTGACGACGCTCGGAGTGACCGACGATCACAAAGCGACAGCCTACGTCCGCAAGCATCGCCGTCGATACTTCGCCCGTAAACGCACCTTGTGATTCCCAAAAGCAGTCCTGCGCGGCCAGCGCCACCGTCGAACCTTCGAGTCGCTTGCCGATCGGATACAGCGAAGTAAACGGCGGTGCAATCGCGACAGAGATCTCTCGACCGCGCACGGTGGGAGCCGTTGCGTTCTTGATCGCTGTCGCCAGCTCCAGTCCCTCGGCAACGGTCTTGTACATCTTCCAGTTGCCGACGATCAGGGCAGATCGGCTCATTACTCGCTCTCCGGTTCATACAGCGCGGCAATGCCAGGAAGCGTCTGTCCTTCGACAAACTCCAGCGAAGCACCACCGCCCGTCGACACATGGCTGACTTTGGCTTCGACGCCCGCTTCGGTAATCGCCGCCACGGAGTCACCACCACCAACAACCGTCGTACCGGACGACTCGGCCATCGCACGCGCAATCGCAAAGGTTCCAGCCGCAAACGGCTTCTTTTCAAACAGCCCGAGCGGACCGTTCCAGAACACCGTCTTCGCATCGTGAATGTGCGACGCAAACTCGCGCGCAGTCGCCGGCCCGATGTCGAGTGCCATCTGATCAAGCGGCACCGCATCGACATCCACCACGCGACCGTCGAGCGCATCGATCGACGGAGCCACGATGAGATCGGTCGGAAGCACAACATCCACCGAGTCACGCGCACAGCGTTCCATGAACTGCTTGGCGACGTGAAGCTTGTCGGCTTCGAGCTTCGACTTCCCGAGGTTTTTCCCCTGCGCAGCCAGGAAGGTATTGGCCATCGCACCGCCGATCAGAACGGCATCAGCGACGCTCGCCAGGTTGGTCAGTACGTTGATCTTGTCGGAGACCTTGGCACCACCGATGACGACGACGTAGGGTCGCTCGACGTTGTGGATGAGCCGCGACAGAAACTCGACCTCGCGCAGCATCAAAAAGCCCGCGCCGCGCTTGCCCGGGGCGAAGTGCTTGACCATGCCCACCGTCGAGCAGTGCGCACGGTGAGCGGTGCCAAACGCGTCGTTTACATAGACCTCAGCGAGCGACGCCAGCGCTTTCGACAGCGCCTCGTCGTTCTTTTCTTCGCCTGGCTCCCAGCGCAGGTTTTCGAGCAGCGCGATCTCCCCGTCGCGAAGATCGCTCACCACCTTGCGCGAGCCATCCCCGACAACCTCGTCGCACAGCTTGACCTCTTTGACTTGCGGCGCGAGTAGCTCTGCGAGTCGAGCCGCCACCGGCAAAAGCGACAAGCTCGGCGTCTTGCCTTTCGGTCGTCCCAGGTGTGAGCCCAGGATCACCCGCGCGCCACGCTCCACCAAGTTGCGGATCGTCGGTAACGCCGCACGAATGCGGGTATCGTCCGTCACCGCGCCTTTTTCGTCTTGCGGGACGTTGAAATCGACGCGGACGAAGACACGCTTCCCAGCCACGTCGAGGTCGGACACCTTGCGAATGGTCGCCATGGTCAGCTCCTTGCTCGATTACGCCGACTGAGCTTTTTCGGACACGAACTTCGCCAGCTCATAGAGCCGCGTCGCGTAGCCCATCTCGTTATCGTACCAAGCCAGCACTTTCACCATCTCTCCGACGATCTGCGTCGAGGTCAGATCAACCGTCGCCGAGTGGGAGTCGCCGTTGTAGTCGCACGAGACCGTCGGCTCCGTGCTCACCGCGAGCACGCCTCGGAACGAGGGATCAACCGAGGCCGCACGGAAGGCCGCGTTCACCTGTTCCACCGTCGCTGGCTTTTCCAGACGAGCCGTGAAGTCCACCACCGAGACATTCGGCGTCGGAACACGCATCGCATAACCGTCTAGCTTGCCTTTGAGCGCCGGAATGACTTCCGACAGCGCTTTGGCCGCACCGGTCGTCGTCGGAATCATCGACAGCGCCGCCGCGCGAGCCCGTCGCAGATCTTTGTGCGGCAGGTCCAAGATGCGCTGATCGTTGGTGTAGCTGTGAATCGTCGTCATCATGCCGCTCACGATGCCGAAGTTGTCGAGGAGAACCTTGGCAACGGGCGCGAGACAGTTCGTGGTGCACGACGCATTCGAGATGATGTGATGCTTGTCGTGCTGATACTGCTCTTGGTTGATGCCGAGTGCGACGGTGAGGTCTGGACCCTTGGCAGGAGCCGAGATGAGAACCTTCTTGGCGCCACCGACGTCAATGTGCGAACGCGCCTTGGTTGCTTCGGTAAAGACGCCCGTGCACTCGAGGACCACTTCGACGCCGTGCTTGCGCCAGTCGAGCTTGGCCAGATCCTTCTCAGCGGTCACGACGATCGGCTTGCCATTGACGACGATGTTACTTCCGTCGACAGCAACGTCTCCGTCGAAGCGACCGTGGACCGAGTCGTACTTGAGCAGGTGCGCCAGCGTCCCGGTGTCCGTGAGATCGTTGATTGCAACGATCTCGTAGCCAGCCTTTTCGGCGTCCTTTTGCCAAGCGCGAATCACGCAGCGACCAATGCGACCAAAGCCGTTGATGCCAATGCGAACAGCCATCGTTTTGTCCTCCGTATCGACTGGGGCAGAGCCCCCGGTTGGCCGAAGATAATAGCGCATCGGCCCGAGAGCGGCGAAGGATAGTGAGGCAGCCCAACCCCGTCAAGGTCTTGCCAAGGAGCGTGGCAATTCGACATAAAGCCGGGCGAGCGCGTCCTCGACAAATCCATGCCAACCTATCGCTTAACCGTTCGATACGATGGAACCGACTTCTGTGGCTGGCAGCGACAAGCCAACGGGCCGTCGATTCAAGCCTCACTCGAGGATGCGCTGAGCAAAGTCGCCAAGCAGCCGGTGATCTGCCGCGGCGCAGGCCGAACCGACGCGGGAGTTCATGCCCTGGCACAGGTCGTTTCGATTGAGCTACCGCGCGTGCTGCCCGACAAAGCGCTGGTGTACGGCGTCAACAATCACCTGCCCGACTCGGTGGCTGTGATGGACGCGCAGCTCGTCGACGATGACTTTGACGCACGGCACTCGTCGAGCGGCAAGCTGTATCGCTATCAGATTTGGACCGGGAAGATTCGCTCGCCGCTGCACACGCGCAATCACTGGCACGTTGGCCATCCGCTCGATCGCGATTTGATGCGTCAGGCGGCGGCTGTGCTCGTCGGAAGACACGACTTTCGAGCCTTTCGCGCGGCGGACTGTGAGCGTCAAACCACGGTGCGCTGGATGAAGCGAATTGACGTCGTGGTTCCGTCGAATGATCCCGAGGTCATTCACATCGAAGTCGAAGGCACGGCGTTTCTGAAGAACATGGTCCGAATCCTGAGCGGCACGATCGTCGCAGCGGGACGAGGCAAGCTCACACCCGCGTCGATAGCAGATCTGCTACACAGCGGCGATCGCAGCAAAGCCGGTCAGACGGCACCGGCGCTGGGACTGGTTCTGGTTCGGGTGGACTACGGACGACGAGAAGGGCCGTAGCCAGCGACGCTCAGCAACGAGCAGCGACGCTCAGCGACGATCGATGGCTTAGGTCGATCCGCTCGCTGCGTCTGCTTTTCGACGGAACTCGACGTGCAGCGTCAGCTCAAAGTCATCCAGGTGCGCGATGTCCACAACGACCTGCGTCCCGGCGGGCAGCTCTGGCAAAGACGGCACACGCTGCCAAATCGGCACCATGTCAAAGCGCAGCAAGTTGTCGCGAACCACCGTCGCTGTGGTCTGCGTAATCGACTCTTGCTGAAGGTAGCGAATGCCGAAATAGCGCTCCATGTTGCGCTGAAACTCGTCGTACGCAGCATAGGTCGTCTCGAAGTCGCGCATCAGCTTCAGCAGCTCACCTTCGTTATCGGCGTACGGCGACGGCTCCTCGAACAGGCGCGCAATCAGAATCCACTGATTGACCAAGTCGCAGTAGCGACGGAGCGGTGAGCTAGACCACAGATACTGCGTCACCCCAAGTCCCGCATGCGGCGCCGGATAGAGCGACAGACGGACTTTGCCACTGTCTTGCACACGGAACAGCGCCCGAATGTCGCGATCGCCGAGCAGCTTGCCCCACGCACTGTTCACGTAAATCATCAGCTCCGCGACGACCTTGTCAGGCGGTCCACCACGCAGCCGTCGCGAGATATCAATCTTTCCGTCGACAAACGAAAAGATATAATCGACCTGTTCTTGCTCTGGCTTGCCTCGCAGCGACTGCAAATGCCCGGCCAGCTCGTACAGGAACAGCAGCTCTTCGCCGAACTCGAAGTCGAGCTGCCGCGACGCAATGTTCGCGAGTGAAAACTGACTGTCAATCGCCGGATAGCGCAGGTTGCGTCGAATCGGAACCAGCTCCAGACGACTCTCTTCGCCCAAAATCCGATACGAACCATCGCCCGCCACCGTCAGATACAGCGACACCGCCGGGCAGTTTCGACCCTCACCGAGCGTAAACGGATAGATCGCCTGCGACGGCAGCATCGTGATCTTATCGCCCGGCATATACACCGTCGACAGTCGCTGACGAGCAAGCTCATCCAGCGGCGAGCCTGGCTGAAACCCAAGGGCCGGAGCCGCAATGTGAATGCCAACTCGCACCGTTCCGTCGGGAAGATGGGTCACGCTGAACGCGTCATCAATCTCTGTCGTCGAGACATCGTCGATGCTAAACGCAGCCACGTCAGCCAGCGGCAGATCCGGCAGCGGATCCACTTTCGCCGTCGACTCAATCGCCCTGCCCTTCGGAAAGTAGTCGAGCAGAAAGCGTCCCAAGTGATACGCGTGGCTGTTTTCGATCGCGCCACAGCGCAGCAGCAGCTTCGGCGCCGATAGGTGCGTCTGTTCGCACGCTTGCTGGATCGCTTTGTACTCAATCCAACTTGGATCGGGCTTGTACAGGATCTGCGGCATCCGCATCGCGATCTCTTTGGGAAGCTCTCCAGCGACGAGCTGTTCCGCCAAAGCCGTCTGCTTCTCGAGCTGCTTTTGCTTGCGCGCCGCTGCCTTTTCCGCCGCTTGTCGCGCTTCCAGCGTTACAGCTTGAAACCGACCAACACCTCGACGGGAAAAATGCGAAGACGAGCCAATCAGCGTCGTTAGCATCGCGGTCGACTCGACGGGACTTGGAGTATGTCCAAAGTAGTCACGCGCCAGGTCGGCGAACTCAAACTCCGCGCTGCCCGCACATTCCCACAGAAACTCGATGTCGATTCCGGTCGCAAGCTTGCCCGCGTCGCTCAGTAGCTCCGTCGGCAGAGGCTTGGGAAAGTGCAGAAGAACCCGATCAGCCCGAACTTTCTCTCGGCGTCCGCCCGGCAGCTCGACCTGGAAAGCTCCAGGCTGCTCCGAGAGTATGGCCCCGGCGCGCAGCGCACCGCCGTCTTCAAACAGTACGTTCATCTTGGAAAAACCTTACACAGGGGGCCAGTGACGGCAGGAAGGCAGCGACGGGAAACTACCACGACGTGGTATCGTTTACGACCGCTTCAGCAGAGCCCGCAACGATGCGGACCAAGGAAACGCTGGTCTCGGTACGAGCATAGAAGTCCAGCTGACCAGTCTTCGGGTTCGGATAGCGATAAAGAACCATCGTGCCCAGCTCTTTCTTTCCGTCGAAAAATCGCACGGACATCCGCTCACCGATCTCTGGCGAACCAGACATTGCAGTAGCGCTCGTCGACGGATCTTCGCCTTGTGCCAGGTAATCCGAAACCGACAGACGAAGCAGCTTTTCGACCCAGTTCTTCAGTGAGTCATCGCGCTTGTCCGGCGTCGTCGCATCCGCGAAGAAGAACGCCTGCGGATTCTGACGAGCCGACTGAATGATCGTGCGCGACTTGCTACCCGCTTTGACCTCGATGCGATCGAAGTCCGCACGCTCGAAGCGATGAATCCGTCGCTCCAGCAGACGTGACTCGAAGAACTCGAAGTCCGCGATGATGCGCTGCGAGAGCAAAAAGACCTGACCTTGCGCGTCGCGAGCGTAGTAATCGCCGCTGCCGTAGCTGGTTCCGCCGATCACGAACTTGTAGCTAAGCCCTTTGACGTTCACCGTCAGGCTCTTCTTGCTGTCGGTCAGCCCAAGCTCTTTGGCCTTTGCCTCGTCCACCGTGCCAAGCGCCCGCAAGGCCCTGAGCGGACCAAACAGACCCAGGAGTTCCATCGCAGCATCGCTTCCACGGATTTCCTTGATCGTCGTCACTTCCTTCATTTCAACCGGAGCAGCCGTCGGTGCAGGTGCAGGCATCGACGCAGCAGGAGCCCCGTGCGGATCGCCATGAACCATTCCGTGCGGATCGGCTCCCGGCAGCGGAGGATGACCCGCAGGCATCGGTGGCTCACCACTCTTTTCTCCACCCTTTTTCGACGCCGGAGCCACCGGAGCCACTGGCGCAGCTGCCGTCGGTTTTGCACCCGGAGCCACTGGCGCAGCTGCCGTCGGTTTTGCACCCGGCGCAGCAGCTCCCGCAGGACCCGGGGACGGAGCCGTCGGACTTGCGGGTGCCGCAGTCGGAGCAGCC
>CALMML010000099.1 GCA_937868485.1 uncultured Myxococcales bacterium
ACAAGGGAGCGCGTATTTTTGTTCCATAGGAATGATTCGGAGTGAAGTCAAGCGCTCGATGTGAGCGTGCGACTGCGGTCGGTGCTTCCGATGTGACGGACTCGACTTGGCACGGTCCGTCCGCTTCGACGTGATATTCTGTCCTTCATGAGCAAGACCTATCGCTGTCCCGTCTGTGGAAACGAGGTCGATGTCTCCGCGACGGTCTGTTCAAACGCTGCTTGTCGCGCGGAGCTGGCGTTCTGTTCTCACTGTCGTGACATCGCAACCTACGTTCTTGTCGAAGAACGACACGGACGGACTTCTCGCAATGTCTATCGCTGCGACCGCTGTCAGCGTCTGGGCGTCAAGTGCTACACCTGGCTTTCGGGCGCGTACTGCAACGGGCTGGCGCGGGCGGGTCAGTCGGTGGACATGCCGCTGTGTTCCAGCTGTAGCGGACGGGTCGCGGAAGTCTCACGTAACGTCATCGGCTGGACGCTGATTGGCGCGCTTGGCGGACTGCTCAAGCGAAAGGGCGGCTGATGGCGGACGTGCTTGCGTTTGGGCCCGAAGCTGCGGAGCGACTGCTGCGCGAATACGGACTGCGGCTTGTGTCGCTGACCAGGATCTGGAAAGGAACGATCAGTCAGAACTATCGGGTGACGACGGATGTGGGACCGCTGTTTCTACGGGTGTCGCCGGGTCGAGCGGTGGCCGATGCAGAGTTTGAGACGCAGCTCACCTGGCATCTTCTGTCGCACGGGCTGCGCGTTCCGGCGCTGTTTCAGGCGCACAATCGTCAGGGCTACGTGAAGCTGCCGGGGCCGGTGAAGGGTCAGTTTGTCGCGCTCGGGATGCTGTATCAGTGGGTCGATGGCGAAGAGCTGTGCGACACAGAGCTGGACGAGGCGCACGCGCAGGAAGTGGGTCAGCTTCTCGGGCAGCTTCATCTGTGTACGTCGACGCTGAGCTTGCGACGTGAAGGCATTTATACTCCGTCGCACATTCGTCACAGGCTGCGCGACATCGTGCGAAATCCGCGCTGGACAGAAGATCTTCACCCGACGCTGATTCGTCTACAGACCGAGCTGGATGCGCCTGCGCTGCGTCGCTTGGGTCACTTGCCGTCGGGAATCGGACACTGTGACCTGTTTCCCGATAACATCTTGTTTCCGAAGGGGAAGGCGCGTCGGAAGAAGGCTCGGCATTCGACGGAACATGGGCCGTGGATGATCGATCTGGAACAGGCCGCGTGGACGCCGCTTCTGTATGACTTGGTGGTGTCGCTGCTGGCTTGCGCGTCGCCGCTGCCGTCTGTCGAATCGGGTGATGTGCAGCCTGAGCGCGTCGGACCGCTGCGGCTGGCTTCGGCACGGGCGATGGTGTCAGGCTATCAGCGGATGAGGCTTCTTACCGACGATGAGTGGACGGCGCTGCCGGCGCTTTTGCGCTTTTGTTGTGTGCGCTTTGCGACGACGCGACTGACGGATGTTCACCTGCGCGAGCCGGTGCAACCAGCGACGGACTCAGCGACGGAGCAGCCAGCGTCGGGCGCGGGGAAGGTTCACTCGAAGGACTATCGCGACTATCTGTGGCGACTGGATCAGCTCGACGAGACGAGCAGCGAAGAGCTGATTCACAAGCTGCGTTAGCCGGGCGGCCAGCCGAGCGGTCGTCCGCCGAGCAGGTGGACGTGCAGGTGTTTTACCGTCTGACCACCGTCTTTGCCGGTGTTGGTCACGAGTCGATAGCCGCTCGCATCGAGTCCCAGCTTGGTGGCAATTTCCGTCGCTGCTGAGAGAATCTTGCCCAGCAGCGCTTGCTGACCGCTCCGGGCCAGCTCGCCGACATTGGCGTAGTGCTCACGCGGGATGATCAAGACGTGCTGCGGCGCTTGTGGGTTTATGTCTTGAAACGCCACCACATCGGGGCTTTCAAACACGAGCGGCGCGGGAATGCTGCGGTTCGCGATTTTGCAGAAGATACAGTCGGCATCCATGGCTTCTACGGTGCAGGCAGTGCGGTCGGGAAGTCAACCTCTCAAGCCGAGTCGTTGACACAAGCAGCGGCGGGTCACTAAAGTGCCGAGCCAGCCTGCGCAGCGTTTGTGCAGCCTGCTACGAAAGGATCGGCGATGACCCCAGCCAGCGTCGCTCGACCGGCAGCGGTCGCATCGACTCGACCGCGTTACTTGGCCTTGTGTGCGCGACATACGGAACCGCTTGTGGCGGCAGAGCTTCTGTCGCTGCCCGACGTCGCGGATGTTGAGGTTCGGACCGGCGCGGTGTCGTTTTCGGGTCCGCTTGGTGCGCTGTATCGAGCGAACCTTTATTCTCGCTGTGCGTCGCGGATTCTGCGCGTGCTCGGCGACTATCCGTGTGAAGGTCCGGCGGAGCTATACGATGCGGTGCGTCGGCTGCCGTGGGAAGAGTTCGTCTCGGTCGACGGAACGCTCGCGGTGAGCGCGATGGGTGAAGCGCCGGGGCTCGCGAACAGCATGTTTACGGCGCTCAAGACCAAAGACGCGGTGGTCGATCGCTTTCGGGAGCGGCAAGGCCGACGGCCCGATATCGACCCGCAGCGACCGGATGTGCGCGTGAACGTGCAGCTATACGAAGCGACGCGCGGGCATCGCTGCTTGGTCAGCCTCGATAGCTCGGATCCACCGCTGTATCAGCGAGGCTATCGGCAGCAGGGCGGGCTGGCGCCGCTCAAGGAAACGCTGGCGGCGGCGATTGTGGCGCAGACGGGCGAAGAAGCGCTGGGCGCGACGCCGATGTCGGAAGCGGTTCACACGGCACCACCGCATGCGCAGCGACCCGCGACCGTCGTGGATCTGTGCTGTGGCAGTGGCACGCTCTTGTCCGAGGCGGGCCTGTCGATGCTGCGAATGGCTCCGGGTCTTTCGCGCAACTTTGGCTTTATGCGCTGGCGAGACTTCGACGGTGTGCTGTGGCGCAGGCTGCAAGCGGAAGCGCGATCGCAGATTCGACCGGCCAAGGATGTGTTTCTGTTTGGCTCGGACATTGATCCGCGTGCGCTGCGAACCGCGAGTCAGAACCTGCAAGCGGCGGGACTCGGGCGGCTGTCGCGGCTTGCGCGCTGTGATCTGCGAGATGCCGAACCTCCGTCGCAGCAGCCCGGAATCGTGCTGTGCAATCCACCGTATGGCGAGCGAATGGGCGACGAGCGTGAGCTGATCGAGCTGTATCGAGCACTCGGCGATACGCTCAAGCGTCGCTTTGTCGGATACCGTGCGTACGTGTACACCGCGAACCTTCATCTGGCGCGGCAGATTGGGCTGCGTCCGTCGGCGAGGCACGTTCTGTGGAACGGCATGCTGGAAGGTCGGCTGCTGCGCTTCGATTTGTACTAAGTCGTCCGTCCGCGTTCGCTCGGTGGATCGGCGCGGCGAAAGTCCTACACAAGTTCCAAAGCGCGACTCGGTTTTGCTAACGTCGAAGCCATGCGGAAACCGCTTCGGCTTGGGCTCGCTGTGTCGGCGTTTCGGCTGCTTCTCTTCGTCGGACTGCTGCTTGCTGCGCTGGCAAAACCAGCGGCGTCGGCAGAGCCCGCAAGCTGCGCAACGATCGATGCAGCGAGACTGCTTTCTGCGTACTTTTCCTTCGCGGAATCGGACAAAAAGGACGGCTCGCTGGATGCGGTTCAGGCGACGCTGGCTCGTCAGGGTGTCTCGATCCAGTTCTTGATCGCGACGGTTCCTGAGCCTCGTCTGGGCTTCGACGGAACGATCGAGGCGATTACGCGCGCGCTCGAAGCGACGGGTTTTCTGCTGGATCGCTATCTGTTGCCGTGGAATGCGATGGGGGAAAAGCGAGTCAGCGACAGTTCGTGTCCGCTTGAGCAGCCAGGAATTGCCCTGTTTCAGCGTCGAGAAGTCGAGTCAAAAGCGGGTACGACAGTATCGTCGCGGCGCAGCCTGCTGTTGTTGTACGTCGTCGGAGAGTCTCCGGTCGCAGGGATTCACAAGCCCGCGTTCGTCCGTGCCGTCGATGACATTCAGCGTCTGTCGGCGATTGTTCCCGGCAGTCAGTGTGCGTCGTGCGCGGAGCTGCGCGTGATCGGACCGGCGTTTTCGGGCTCGGTGGTGTCGATCGAGCAGCTTCTGGATCGCTATCCGTCGCTGTCTTTTCGCTTTCTATCGGGACGAGCGACCAACGGTGCGATTCGGGATCAGATTCAGCGTCACGACGGAGGCGTGCGGCGCGTTCAGTATCAAGCGACGGTGATTCCCGACGAAGCGCTTCAGACGGAGTTTTTCTGTTATCTGACCGAGACGATGGGCGCCGATGAGCATGACATCGCGCTGATTACGGAGTCGTCGACGGGATATGGTCAAGCGGTGATCGCGGCGAACGCGGATCAGAGCCAAGGTCTTCCGCCGCCGCACGCTCGAGTGGTGTCGGCCAGGCCGCTGCAAAAGAGCGAGCACTGTAAGCGAGCGCATCGCCCGAGGCTGATGCTGCCGGTTCCACTGCACATTTCCCGTCTGCATACGCTCGAAGCGAAGACGGGTCAGAGCAGCTCGCGTACGGAATCGAGTGCGCTGCCCGAGATCTTGCCTTCGCCGACGACGCGACCGCTTCCGACGGTGCTCGACGATACGCCGCGTAATGATATCATGCCGACGCTGTCTCCTCGGACGGTGTCTTCGGCAGAGCGCGCGCTGGCGCATATTTTGTCGACGATTTATGCCGAAAAGATTCGCTATGTCGGAATCATTGCCACCGACGTGCAGGACAAGCTGTTTTTGGCGCGTCAGATTCGCGCGTACAGCCCCGACGTGGTGCTGTTCACCTTCGAGAGCGACATCTTGTACACGCATCCCGAGGCGCGCTCGTATCTCAAAGGGATGATGGTGGTGTCGCCGTATCCGCTGTTTACGCGCAACCAGCAGTGGAGCTATCCGTTCCGAGGCCTGCGACAGCGACTTCAGTTTGCCAGCGACGCGGATCAAGGTGTGTATAACGCCACCGTCGCGCTGCTCGGCTATCCAGAGCAGCTTATCGAGTATTCGCAAGCTGCGCCCGGCGTCGACAAACCGCTCAGTCGTCCCGCGATTTGGATCAGTGCCGTCGGAAATGACACGCTGTTTCCGCTCGCGTTTATCAAAGAGTACGACGGTGGCAGCTACGTCTACGACAACCCGTCGATTCACCGTGCGCCGTTTGAGTATCGCTATTCCCCGTATCAGCAAGGGACGCTGAGCCTGCTGATGCTGTTTTTGGGCGGGCTCGGGCTGTGGTTTGTCGTCGGATACTTCTGGCACTACTACTATCCTGTGCCGGAGCCGCCGCTCGTCTTTGCGCTGCTGCGGATTTTCCGTCGCTGTAACATTCAGCACTCGCTGCTGGATGATGGGCTGTCGCAGCGCGAGTCCGCCCGTCAGCCGCTGTTTGTGCTGTGTCTGTTCGTTCCGGCGTGGATTGGCTATTTCGCGCTGAACACCGCGCACTTTATGCAGCTTCGCGACGGCAACTTGGATGAGTTTCTCGACGAAAAGCGCCTGTCGATGTGGGTTCGGCTCTGGTATCACTCCGGGCACATCGGCGTGTATCAGAACCTGTCGTGGAAGGTGCTGTGCATCGCGCTGTTTGGCGTCGTCGTGCAGCTTGCGTTTACGCTCGTCTCGCTCGACGCTGCGTTTCAGTATCTGCTGCCGGGTCTGCGCAAAAAGTTCCATGAGCAGTATCTGAAGCTGGTTCGTCCGCTGTCGACGCTGAAGAAGCGGCTGCTCATTGCGCTTTCGGTGTCAGCGTATCTGGCCGCGACGACGGCGGTGTTCTTTCTGTTCATCGCGCTCGTGAACTATCTGCAAGTGGACTTCAATCACCTGCTGTTTCTGCGACGGAGCGCGCAGCCTGCGTTTGGACTGTCTCCCATGGTGCCGCTGATCCTGCTGGGCTGTGGTGTGCAGCTGTTTGGCTACTGCGAGCTACAGCGGATTCGGCTGCTTGAGCGCTTGGCGACGGTGTATCTGGACTTGGTCTCGGAGCTTCAGCAAGACAATGGCCTGCTGTTGCGGATCATCGAGATTGCCAAGCGACTCGGGAGTCCGTCGCTGTGGCAGATGCTGTGCGCGCTGCTGATTGCGCTGCTCCAGGCGGTGACGCTGCTGTCAGAGCTGGTTTCGCTCGAGATCGCGCCGATGCACTTGGTCTATCGCTTCCTGATTGCGCTGCAAGTGACGACGCTGGGCTTTGTGTTTTTGCGCTTTATCGGGCTGTGGCGAGACTTCCGCGACTTTTTGCATCAGCTTGGTCATCATCCGCTGTCGGTGGCGCTGGAGCGACTGCCGCACAAGTTCATTCGCAGCCTCGGTGCGCTGTTTTTGGAAGAGCTGCCCGAGCTGACGCGCTCTGAGGCGGTTCAAGAGCACCTGCGCCTTTTGCTCAACCACTTGCATCAGCTGGACCCGGAAAAAGAGCTGTCGACGCTGGGAATCTATGCCGAGCTGGAACGTCCGATCGACGCGCTGCGCAAGCTGCGGGAAGAGCTGATCAAGGCCGCCAAAGCGCCCTCGTTTATGGCCGATGCCAGCGAGGAACAGGTGGTCAACGCTTCGCAGCACCTGACCAAGATCCTGTCGCCGGTGTGGCGAGCGCGACCGCTGCCAGGAACGATTGTGACGGGACGTGCGGATGCGGTGCAGCTTGCGGTTCGTCCGTCGCCCGAGCAGAGCACCGCCGAAGCCTACGAGCACTTGGTTCCCGACGCGTGGCACCTGTGGCTGCGTCTCGCGGAAGACTTTTTGGCGATCCAGGTTGTGACCTACATCAATCGCTTGTTTCCGCACCTGCGCAACGCGCTGCTCAACGTGACGATCGGCTTTGTGCTGCTGCTGCTCGCGCTCATCTCGTATCCGTTTCAGCCACAGCGCTATCTGGTGCTTTTGTCGACGGTGCTGCTGGTTGTGACCGGGCCCGCGACGATGTATGTGCTGGCGCAGATGAACCGCGACGAGGTTCTGTCGCGCATCGCCAAGAGTCCGCCCGGCAAGCTGACGTGGGATCGCGCGTTTATCTCGCAGGTGGTGATCTACGGCGCGCTGCCGCTGCTGAGCCTGATCGCGACGCAGTTTCCCGAGGTGCGCGGTGCGGCGTTTTCCTGGATTGAGACGGCGCTCAAGACCTTGAAGTAGCGAAGGATACAGCCGAGTCAGAATCGTCGCTGGCTGCGCGCTGGGCTCCTGCTATTGGCCGGTTCCTCTGCGCACCAGGATCGCACCATTTCCCGTCGAAGGCTGATCGGCAATGACCAGATCCACGATGCCATCTTGATCCAAGTCTCCGACGGAAACGCTCACCGGCCTGACCGTGCTGGGAAAGTCGATGCGCTGCGACGCTGCAAACGTCCCGTCGCCCTTGCCACGCAAGATGCTCAGGTTTCCCGATACACCCGAGAGGTTGGCGACGATCGCATCCAAGACACCGTCTCCATCGAGATCAGCGGTTGAAACTGCCGTTGGTGTTCCGTCGAGATCATAGCCAGCCGTCGCATCACCAAGCTGTCCGCTTGCCGCACCCAGATGAACGGTCAGCTTGCCCGTCGTGCCCAGATCGTTTGTGACGACGACATCGCCAAAGCCATCTCGGTTTACGTCACCGCTCGCAGCGGCGTTGGCATTGGCTTGGTTTGTCTTCGCGGCCCCAAGCGCAAACAGCGGAGCCGCCGTCTGACCACGATGAATCAGCACCGACAAGTTCGTGGCCGTGGACTGACTGAGCCGATGAACACCGACGAGATCCAGCTTGCCATTGCCATCAATGTCCGTCGCTGTCAGCGCAACCAACGTCGCTGCTTGGGTTGCAATCGCTGATCCTTGCGCAAAGGCTGCGGTCTTGTTTCCGACGAGAAATGCCAAGTTTCCCGTCATGGCCGTGCCGCTGTTGGCGACCAAGAGATCCACGCTTCCATCGCTGTTTGCATCCAGTGCAGCCAGGGAAATCGGCAGGCTGCCTCCCGTTGCGCTTCCGACGGAGCTGGCCACTGCACCTTGACCGTCTCCGAGCAGGACTCCGACGGAGCTGCTTCCGGCACTGGCGACCGCGACATCCAGGTTGCTGTTGCCATCGAGATCAGCGACGAGCAGGCCATACGGAGCGCTGCCGACGCTGCGACTGCTGCTGACGGAAAAGCTGCCCGAGCCGCTGTTTTTGTGAACCTGCACGGTACTGCTCGTCTGAAACACCGCAACGATGTCGGGATATCCGTCTTTGTTCAGATCGGCGATGGCGACGCTGCGCGGGCCGACATCGGTTCCAGCAAGCATCGTCGGTGTGTCGAAGCTGAGCGTGCTCAAAAAGTAGCGAAACGACTGGCTCAGGCTCGACGACAGTCCGCTGGGATTGACGACGATGACATCGACGGGACCGGGCTTTTGACGGCGCGCAGGAGTGCTGCAAGTGATGCTGGTTCCGTCGCTGCTGACCAAGATGTTCGACGCGATGGTGTCGCCAATGCGAACGATGGCTCCTGTGCGGAAGCCGCTGCCGCGCAAGGTCAGGCTGGTGCCGCCCGCCGTGCCGCCGACAGTCGGGCTCAGGCTGGATAGGACAAGCTGCTCGACGGTGCCGAGGTCGGATGTTCCCAGATCACTGGGTCCGCTCAGGTCCGTCGCTGTTTCGTCGCCAGACTTGCAAGACAAAATCAGCGAAGCCACCAGCGTCGCGATGACAGTCCGGCTTCGCAAAATGGATGTGCGCATAGATGAGTCCCCCGTTTCAACCACGCGAGTCGCAGCGTGCGGCTCTCACCTCAGTTTTCGGATAAACCGAGCGCATCTGCTACCGCTGGGAAGATCTTTCCCGTGCCTGTTTTTCCTGAATTCACCAAGTTTGGGTAATATCTTCCCAATTTCGTTGACCTGAACATTTGATCTGTTTAGCCTGAACGCATGTTTAGCCAGTTGGCGCGGGTCAAGCAGCCAGATCAGACGCTGATAGAGGCAGTGGTCAGCGACGAAGATCCGCTGGCTCAGCGGCAGGCGGCGCTGGCCCAGCTACGTCGGGCGTGTCGCAGCGATCTGGGGCGATCGACAGAGCCTCCGTTCCCAACTGGCTGCGAGGTCATTGATGCGGCGCTTCATGGTGGCCTGCCGCGCGGTCACATGGTGGAAGCGGTAGGTAAAGTGGGGCGGTTGTCGCTGGCGCTGAACGTGCTGGCGCAGGCGACGCAGCGACGCGAGCTGGCGGTGATGATCGATGGTGCCGATGCGCTCGATCCACGCAGTGCAGAAGAGCTTGGTATTGATCTGCGACGACTGCTGTGGGTTCGGGTGAAGAAAGGTAATGACGCGCTGCGGGCGGCGGATATGGTCCTGTCGGCTGGTGGGGTGTCGCTGCTGGTTCTTTACCTGGTCGAGCAGAGCGATCCGCAGCTGGCGATGCGAACGGCCCTGTGGACGCGGCTGGGACAGCGAACGCAGCGCGCCAAGGCTTCGGTGCTGATCTGTGCGGACAAGCCGCTCGCGCAGAGCTTTGCGGTGGCCACGCTGGGCGTTCACAACGATGGCGTGCGCTGGCAAGACGCGCCGGGCGGACGCGGACAGCTTGCCGCGCGACAGGCTCGCATCGAGGTGCTGCGCAGTCGTCTGGGCGCACCCGGGGACAGCCAGCCGTGGTGCCTTCGCAAGTAGGAGCCAATGTCATGTCACTGACCTGCGAGCGAGTGGCTTGTCTATGGATTCCGTCGTGGTCGCTTCAAGCGCTCTTGCGGGCGCGGCCCGAGCTGCGTGCCCAAAAGGTGGTGGTCAGCGACGGACTGTTGCCCAGCTCGCTGGTGCTGGGTGCGACGCTGCCGCTGCGTCAGCTGGGCGTGCGAGTCGGTCAGACGGTGGCGCAGGCGCGCAACCTGTGTGCAGAGCTGCAAGTTCAGGTGCTCAGCGACGCGAATCGTCAAGCAGCCAAAGATGCGCTGTACGACGTGGCGTCGGCGTTTTCGCCGGTGATCGAGTGTGGCGATGGCTTCGTGCTGCTCGGTGTGGGCGACATGGCAAAGCTGTTTCCCGACGAAGAGACGCTGGGCAAAGCGCTGCTTTTGCA
Source organism: uncultured Myxococcales bacterium (assembly GCA_937868485.1). Taxonomy (GTDB): domain Bacteria; phylum Myxococcota_A; class Polyangia; order Palsa-1104; family JAEUJZ01; genus JAEUKA01. The sequence goes on from CALMML010000099.1 coordinate 10,047, forward strand.
GGCCGAGTCGGTGCGGCTTCACGGTCGCGTTGCGATTGCCAGCTCCAAAGAGACGGCGAAGCTGATTGCCAAGGCGCGTGCCGATGTGACGGTGATTCGTCGCGGCGATGAAAAGCTGTACCTGCGCGCGCTGCCGCTGTCGGTGCTGCCGCTGTCGGCGGCGCATGCGCTGCTGCTATCGCGGTTTGGGCTGCGTTCACTCGGGGACTTGGTGGCGCTGCCTCGGACCAAGCTGCCGACGCGGCTTGGCAAAGAAGGGCTGCGGCTGCATCGCTTGGCGTCGGGGGAAGATGACACGCCGCTTCAGCCGACGGCGCCGCCCGTGGAAGTGTGCGAATCGCTTGATCTCGACGAGCCGGAACAGAACCTAGAGCCGCTGCTGTTTCTGCTGCGCGGCCTGGTGGATCGCATGATGGCGCGGCTGCGGGCGATGAGCCTGGCTTGTGGCGACTTTGTCGTCGAGCTTCTCGAAAGACCGCATGGTGTTCGCCGGGTGGAAGTGAAGGTGGCGACGCCGACGCGAGAAGTGGCGACGCTGACGGAGCTTTTGCGGCTCAGCTTGCAAGCGCATCCACCCGAGGCGGAAGTGCGCGGTCTGGTGGTGCGGACGATGGCGCAGCGACCGCGACCGCTTCAGCTTGGACTGTTCGACGGGGAACAGCTGCTGCCCGAGCGACTGATGACGCTGATTGGACGGCTACAAGCGCTGTGTGGCGACGGAAAAGTCGGGCAAGCGGTGGCAGCAAACTCGCATCTGCCGGGGCTGTGTGACGTGGTTCCGCTCAATCCACCGACGAAGCGAGAGCAAGACGACGTGGTGTTGCCGCTGAGTCCGTCGCCGAAGATGGCGCTGCAAATGCTGCGGCCTCCTCGGGCTGCGACGGTGCGTGTCAGTGGTTCCAAGCTGCTTCACCTGCACAGCGACGGGCTAAGCGGTCCGGTGCTGCGCTCGGGCGGACCGTACAGGATTCGCGGCAGCGTCGGAAACGAAGGTCTGCGCGACTACTACGACGTCGAACTTCCCGGCGGAGAAGCGCTGCGGCTGTTCTTTGATCGCGACGAGGGCAACTGGTTTCTCGACGCGCGTTACGACTGAGAGGGTGGATGATGACTAGACCGTCGCGCTACGTCGAGCTTCGCTGCAAGAGCTGGTTTTCCTTTTTGCAGAGCACCGTCGATCCCGAAGATCTGGTGACGGCAGCGGTGTCGGCGGGCTATTCGGCGCTGGGGCTGGTCGATGCGGGCAATGTCTCGGGGCTGCCGCGCTTTCACAAAGCGGCGCAGCAGGCGGGCATTTCCCCGATCCTCGGCGGTGAAGTGATCGTCGATGGCGCGCCGCTGTCGCTGTTTTGTGAGTCGGCGCAAGGCTATCGCAACCTGTGTCGGCTGATCTCGACGCAGCACAGTGCCGAGCGTGGCGGTCGCGGGCTGACGCTGTTTGACCTGGAGTCGCATCACGACGGGCTGATTGCGCTGACCGGCGGTGGTGAAGGCAAGATCGGCGGGCTCATCGACGCGGGAGAGCTGGAGCAAGCGGCGCGCAAGCTGGATGTGCTGACTGGAATCTTTTCGCCGCAGAACCTGTACGTCGAGCTTCAGCTTCACTTCGACGAGCAAGAAGATCGTCGCAATGCGGTGTTGCAGGCGCTCGCGTCGGAAAAGCGCGTGCCGCTTCTGCTGACCAACGATGTGCGGATGATCGGTCGCGACGAGCTGCTGCTGCTCGATGCGCTGACCTGTATTCGTGAAAAAGTCGAGCTTGCAGCGGCGGGGCGACGGCTGGCCAAAAACGGTGAGCGCTTCCTCAAGCCGGTGTCCGAGATGCTGGAGCTGCTGCCCGATCTGCCCGATGCGATCCAGCGCACCGTCGAGATGGCCGAGCGCTGCCGGTTTTCCTTTGCCGACTTGGGCTATCGCTTTCCGCAGTATCCGCTGCCGCATGGGGAGTCGCAGGAAGAGTTCCTTCGCGCGGTGGTGTTTTCCGTCGCTGGCGATCGCTTTCGACCCTACGACAAGCGCGCCCACGATCAGCTGGAGCGAGAGCTGGGACTGATCTGCAAGCTCGGGCTCAGCGGCTACTTTTTGATCGTCTGGGATCTCATCGAGTTTTGCAAAAGTCGCGGAATCCTGGTGCAAGGCCGAGGCAGTGCTGCAAACTCTGCGGTCTGTTTTGCGCTGGGAATCACGGCCTGTGATCCGCTGAAGATGGATCTGCTGTTCGAGCGCTTTCTGTCCGAAGAGCGTGGAGAGTGGCCCGATATTGATCTCGATTTGCCGTCGGGAAGTCGCCGCGAAGAAGTGATTCAGTATCTGTATCGCAAGTACGGTCCTGCGGGCTGTGGACTGACCGCGACGTTTACCACCTATCGAGCGCGCAGTGCGGTGCGCGATCTGGGCAAGATATTAGGACTTTCGCAGGACGCTATTTCGCAGCTCGCCAAGCGTGTCAGTCGCTTTGGCGACGAGATGGGCGCGCACGGATCCGGGATTCCTGATGCGCCAACTCCGTTTGTGGATCACGTTCGTGGCGTTGGGCTGGACCCCGAAGAGCGGAGTGTGAGTCAGCTGATCAAGCTGTACGAAGACATCGCAGACATCCCGCGTCACATCGGACAGCATCCGGGCGGAATGATCATCGCAGCCGGTCGTCTCGACGAGATTGTCCCGATTCAGCCTGCGTCCATGCCCGGTCGCGCCATCATTCAGTGGGACAAAGATGACTGCGCGGATCTGGGAATCGTGAAGATCGATCTGCTCGGCTTGGGAATGATGGCGGTGCTGGAAGATGCGACCAAGATGGTGCCATTTCACGACGGACAGCCGTTTGATATGGCAGCACTCCCACGAGACGATCACGCGGTCTATCAGATGATCTCGCGGGCCGATACGGTCGGTGTGTTTCAGGTAGAGAGTCGCGCGCAGATGTCTTCGTTGCCGCGTACGCAGCCGCGCAAGTTCTACGATCTGGTGGTGCAAGTGGGCCTGATTCGGCCCGGTCCCATCGTCGGAAAGATGGTTCATCCGTACCTCAAGCGCTGCACCGGAGAAGAGCCGGTTTCCTATCCGCATCCTTCGCTTGCTCCGATCCTAGAGCGCACGTTGGGAATCCCGCTGTTTCAAGAGCAAGTGATGAAGATGGCGATGGTTGCAGCGGGCTTTACGGGCGGACTTGCGGATCAGCTACGCCGCGCGATGGACAGCAAGCATGGCAACCGAAAGATGCGTGCGCTCGTCGACAAGCTGCGAGTAGGAATGCAGCAAAAAGGGATTCCCAAAGAGTCCGCTCAGCAGATTGAACAAGCGATCACCGCGTTTGCGCAGTACGGATTTCCAGAGTCACATGCGATCAGCTTTGCGTGGCTTACGTACGCAAGCGCGTATCTGAAAGTGCATCATCCGGGGGTGTTTTACACCGCGCTGCTCAACGCATGGCCGATGGGATTTTATCATCCCTCGACGGTAATTCGCGATGCCCAGCGACAAGGAGTGATCATTCGTCCGATCGATGTCTGCAGCTCGCAGTGGCCGTGTTCGATCGAGCACAGTGCCGATCGCGAGGTTGGATACTGGACTGCGGATGCACCAGACAACGTGATTCCGTTTGATCGATCGCCTTGGCATGCGGCTCCGTATGGCGTCAAGACACCACCTGTTTCCAAGGTGCTGCGGCTCGGTCTGCGCTATGTAAACGGACTACGTCGCTCGTCGGCAGATGCGATTTTGAACGCGCGAGCAGAGCGTCCGTTTTCCGACATATCCGATCTGATGAATCGCTGTCGCGGTCTGACCCAAGAAGAGCTGACACAGCTTGCAGAGCTTGGCGCGCTCGCATCCCTTCAGCGCAGTGAGAGTCGTCGTGATGCGATGTGGCAAGTCAGCAAGTGGCAGCGTCAAAGCTCGCTCGATCTGACGGAGACAGAGCAGGAAGATCCGTCGCCGCTGCGTGAGATGTCACAGCTTGAAGAGCTGCAAGCAGACATGCAAGGAAGTGGAGTCAGCACAGGTCCGCATCCGCTTTCGCTGGTTCGTTCCGCACTGCAAGCGCATGGCGCAGCTCCGATTGCAGCGCTGGCAAGTCGCGCACATCGAAGCCACGCGCGCGTCGCGGGATTTTGCATCATTCGTCAGCGTCCACCGACGGCGAAAGGCTTCATGTTCCTGACGCTGGAAGATGAAACAGGACTGCTCAACGTGGTGATCAGTCCGCAGCTTCTGACTGCGCAGCGCGCTGTGATCTACGCCACGCGCAGCTTCGTGCTCGATGGTGTGATTGAAAAACAAAACGGTGTGGTGCAGCTTCGCGCAGAGCGAATTGTCAGCTTGGACAAGGTGCTGGAAGTGGTGGGAAGTGACGAGCTGGTGAGATCAGACAGCGACGGAAATCGCTACGGATAGACTACGCCTGGGTGTGCTGCTTCAAAAACGCGAGCGTTCGATCCCAAGCCAGGTGTGCGGACTCTTCGTGATACGCGTGTGGGTCTTGCTTGCGCATGAAGGCATGACCGCCCGCGTAGAAGTGACAGGTGAAGGACACACCGGCTGCTTGCGCCTGCGAAACCGCTGCGCTGACCTTGTCGGGAGCGACGAACGGATCGACCTGCGCGTAGTGTCCCAGGATCGGTGTGCGGACCCCGGAAAAGTTCAGGTACTTTGGCATCGGCAGACCGTAGAACGGAACCGCTGCGCGGATTCCTTCGATGTTGCAAACCGCAGCCAGCGTCATCGCGCCACCGAAACAGAATCCCGTGACCGCGATCGATCCGTTGCAGCGTGGATCGCGCTGTAGGAATTCCACCGTCGCCTTCATCGTGACGACCGCCTGATCCGTCTTGAGCTGCGTGATAAGCTGCATCGCTTCTCCCGCATCCGCCGTCGACTTGCCTTCAAACAGATCGATTGCTAGCGCCAAAAATCCTTCACCAGCGAAGCGCTCTGCGATGCGGTGGATGTCATCGTTGATGCCCCACCACTCGTGGATGATGATGATCGCAGGATGTGGACCTGCGCCGCTTGGCGTCGCTACGGCTGCCATCGTGGGACCATGCGGAGTCGGAACAAGGACGGTTTGAATCATGGATCGGGCTCTCCTTTTCCTGTGCGTGTCAGCGAGTGTGGGAGTGGTACAAGCGAAAGGGAATCAGTAGTCGATTCCGTCGGTGGTCAGGTATTCCTTATCGATCTGAAGGCTCGGTAGGTATTCCTCTTTGTCCCACAAGTACACGTAGTGCGCGTAGATCCCAAGGAGCTTTTTCATGTACTCGCGGGTCTGGGAATACGGACACAGCTCGACAAACTCGTCGAGAGGCCGATCTCCGTTTCGTCCGAGCCAGCGCGTCATCGCACGCGGTCCGGCATTGAACGATCCCGCCCCCAGCGCAACCTGTCCTTTGAACTTTTTCAGCAAGCGTCCGATGTACCACGCACCAAACTGAATGTTTCCGTCCGGGTCGTACAGGACATCATCGGTGTACGCTCTGCCAATGTGCGGAGCGACGCGACGGCTCGTCGGTGGAATCATCTGAAGGAGCCCAATCGCATCGGCATAGGAGACATCGTAGGGGTTGTACGCAGACTCCTTTTGCATGATCGAATACAGGTAGCGCGGCGGGTTGTCTCCCGTCGGTGCGTACTTTTCGATCAGCGTCCGATACGCGAGCGGATACATCGCTTCCCAGATCGGTCGCGCTTCCTTCACCGCATGCGGATCTTTGCGGAGCGCGGCGCTGCCATGCACTTCCGAGAGCAGGTGTGGGCGACGGAAGCTCTCGGCGCGATGATACAGCGAAAACAGCACCGGCAGCGCGCGTCCCGATCCGTACGCTTTGAGCAGAGACGACTCCACCCGCGACAGCTCCTGACCCGCTTCCGCTTTCATTCCAAACTGGAGCAGCTCCTGCGGACGACGCAGCTTGTCGTCATCTTGCACTTGCTTGTCGAGCGGCAGCTTCCACTCAGGAAGTCCGTCGGGACTCTGCCGGGCTGGATCGATATAAAGCGGCACGCGCTGACCGGCATCACGCAGGCGAACGCGACTCAGCATCCCGTAATAGGACAGCGGCTCACGCTCGGCCAGCTTGCGCAGCACCGCGTTTCCTTCGCTGGACTTGCCGAGCTTTAGCAGCGCGACGCCCGACCAGTACTGACCTTTGCTGCCGGTGAGCCCGGATTTTTTGCTGATCGTCTCGAACGACGGAATCGCGCCCGCATAGTCCCCGAGCAGATAGCGCGACCAGCCGATGTACCAGCGCGCTTCCTCGGCAAACGGACCGCTGCTGTAGCGCCGCAGCATGTCTTCCAGGTTCGCGATCGCTTCTTTGTGATGGCTGCGGTTGTATTCCAGCCAGCCGATGAGAAAGCTCGCTTCCGCCGAATAGCGCGAGTGCGGATGCTGCGACAGCATGTCGCGATAGCCGACGATCGCTTCGTCGTCCCGATCGGCCCGCGACAGCGCGCGCGCTCCGTGGAACATCGCATCCGCCTGACGATCGCCCTTGAGCCGCTTGGCGACGGTCAAAAGAAGCTGCGCCGCGCCACCGTAGTTGCGACGCATTCGATAAAACGTCGTGCCCAGCCAGTAGTCGACCTCGTCGCGCAGCGCCGGACCGAGATCCGGCGGCAGACCCTGTAGCACCGACACCGCTTCGGCCCAGCGACGACCCGACAGCAGGTTTTTGGCGCGATCCAGGTGCTCTTGCGCGTCGAGCTTCGCTTCCTGATCCAGCTCTTTGAGCTTGCTGATCGCTGGCTCTGCCATCGGATGCAGCGGATGATCGATGTACAGCTTGCGCAGCAGCTGTCGCGCTTCCAGACCTTGCTTTCCGTCGCTCGGTGCGAGCAGGTTCGCCAGCCGAAAGCGCGCCATCCCAAGGTCAATGTTGCTCTTGCCGCTGCTGATGACGCTGCGATAGGCCGCCTCTGCGTCGCTGGTCTTTTGTGTGATGCGCAGACAGTCGGCCTGCCGCGCGCGCGCTTGCATCGTCAGCGGTGTCTCGGAAACCGACTCCACCGCTTTGAGGTGCGTGATCGCCGCCTGACACAGCGACGGAGAATCCGATTCCACCGACAGGAGCGCCTCGCTGTCCCCAAGTGCAAACAGCAGATAGTCGCGGCTGCGATAGTCCTTGAGCAGATCTTTGTCGACGAGCGGTAGCAGGATGCTGCGCGTCTTTTCGTAGTCGCCGCTCTGATAGGCTGCGACCGCTTTTTGAATCTGCGCGACGCGCTTATCGACGGGAGACGGCTTGGCTGCAAGCCCAAGACTCGCTGAGCCGAGCAGCGCACCAAGCGTCAGGGCGCGAAACGATGAACGGAAAAACAAGCGGGACACCTGGCAGATGATAATCCGACGGAGCGTCCGCCGATCCTGCGAATCTCGCTCGTCGGCGCTGCGCTTAGCGACCGCTCACCATCGCGCTCACGACCTTCAGAAACTCTGGCTCATCGAGCGTCGAGGTCACTGCGTAGCCGAGCCCGCGATCGCGGAAGACGGCGACTTGATAGCCGCGTGCGTCGGACAGAAAGACCTCGCGGTTGCCAATGACGGTGCGACGGGCTTTCAGATCCAGACCTTGCGGATCGAACACAAACACCGAGATCGGCTGACCACTTTGCTGATAGCGCAGGAGCACCGCTTCGCGATCGCCCAGGTTCGACAGCCGACCACCTTGCAGCACAGCGACGGGCTCAAGCTGCGGAGCGGGAACCATAAACGGCACTTTGCCCGCAAACCACGAGCGAACCTTTTCCGGCTCTCCCGTCACATCAAGCGGCAGCGGCAGCTGATGGCGCGAGATCATCGCATCGACGACCACCGGCGGACGATCGCTGTGATCGAGTCGCGCGGTTCGCAACCCCGGCATCACCAGCAGCCCGGCGAGCGCCCCAGCAGCCAGCATCACCGACGGCTGCTGCCAGAAGCGCGACAGCCACGATCCTTGCGCGGCCTGCGACTTCTGATCTTCATCGTCGAGACGCTCGCTGACTTTGCGGCGCAAGCTGCTGGGACTCGGCGTCGAGACCGCTTCGCGTAACACCCGGCGCAGCTCCCGTCGAGCCTGAACCAAGCGGTTGCAGCCCGGACACTGGCTCATGTGTCGCTCGTGCATCAGCCGATCAGAGGGCAGAAGCTCTCCGTCTACCAAGCTTTCAAGGTCGCGTTCGAGGTCGCTGCACTGCATGGCTTATCGGTTAGTTCTTGTTGCTTGCTCGTCGAGGAAGTGGAATGACTCGGCCCGGTTCACTCTGTTTGTTTGCTGATTCGTCCTTGATGATACCCGAGCGAATCGCATGATCGCGCAGGGCACTTTGTAGCAGACGACGGCCTCGATGTAACCGGCTCATCACCGTGCCGACCGGGCAGTCCATGATGTCGGCGATCTCTCGATACGAAAACTCTTCCACGTCGCTGAGCAGCACAGCCAGGCGAAACTCTTCCGGCAGGCTCGTCAGCGCTTGCGCAATGGCGTCGGACATCAGCTGAAAGTGCAGCTTGTCTTCGACATCGTGGGCTTGGTGGAACTGGCTCGACGACAAAATCCCTGATTCACCGCTTTGCACCATCCCGGTCGCGACCTCTGTTTCGAGGACGCGCCGACGGTACTTGTTGATGAACGTGTTGGTCAGGATCTTATAGAGCCACGCCTTGCAGCGCGTGCCTTGCTGATACTGATCAAACGATCGGTACGCTTGCAGCACCGCATCTTGGACCAGATCTTCCGCATCGCGAGGATCGTGGGTCAGGCGCAGCGCCGTCGAGTACAGCGCATCCAGATGAATGAGCGCTTCCTCTTCAAAGCGTGCGCGCTGGGTCTGCCCCTGCTTCTTCTGGCGATCGAACATACCTGGGTAACGTAGGCCCGCCGTTTTCTATTCCAAGGGCGCGCGCCTGCTTTTTCAAAAATATTTCTCTCGTCGCTGATTCATTGATGGATCTTCTAACAGCGACGGGAAATGTTGCGCTCGTGATCGCGCGCGGAACCGCTTTTACACCCCAAGAGGCGATTTTTCCGTCGGGCGTTTGGCAGGTCCGCTTGCCGGTCCGCGCTCGCTGCATCGCGACTGGAAAATAGGCTGATATTTGGTCCGACCAATATTGCGCCTGATGGGGTTTTTGGTGGGATTTTTGGCCCGTTTTGGGCGCTTTCCGCTGGTCTTTGACCCCTTGAATGAGCAGTGCTCATCTTTTGATGAAGTTGTTGCTCAGTCAACAAAGTGCTTGCTTGCGAAAGCAACTAGATATTTGCTTGCGCAACAAAATCAACATGTGGAACACGCCGTGATGGACTCATCAAGCTGGCGAAAGCTCTCTACTTCCGTCGGAGCTGTGAACCTGAATCTAGAGACTGCGCTGCGCGAGCAGTGTGATCTGCTGCTGAGCGAATACGAGCTACTGGAAGTGCTGCTGGAGAGCAAAGAGCGGTCCCTTCGGATGGGCGAGCTGCGTGAGCGGCTGCTGATTACCCAGAGCGGACTGACGCGCGTGGTGGATCGTTTGGTGCAGAAACAGCTGGTCAAGCGAGCCGCTGTCACCGTCGATAAGAGAGGTCAATCGGTGGCACTGACGCCGCGTGGCTTGGCGCTATACCTGCGCGCCAAAGATGTCTGTGAACAGACGCTCAAGACAGAGCTTGGTGATCGCTTGTCGAGCAACGAGCTGCGCACACTTCAGCAGGCCATTACACCGCTGCTTCGATCACCGTGAGCGACGGAACATCGTGAGCTGTTAGCTGGGGAACGGAACGCTGATGCAGCTTGCGGAGCAGTTGGGATCGTTTGAGCTTGTGCGGGTATAGCGAGCAAACGGAATCCTGGATCGGAGGGGGGAGATGGCGGCTCCTTCGATGGCTAGCTCGTAGCGATCCCCGTCGGTGAGAAGCTCTGGCTGGCCGATGACATGCACGCGAAAGGCGCCGCTTTGGGCATCCAGCGTGATGGCCACCGTGAGCGGACCGATGATGTGGCCGCTGTAGCTGCCGGAGCCGCTTGCAGAGAGCTGGCTCTTGGCGCAGACCTCATTGCGACAGACGGTGACGGTGATGTTTTGGGGGTCGATTGTGGCCAGCGGAAGCACCGCATCGTAGACGGCTCCACTGAGACAGCCGCTCGGAATGCAGGTGACACCGACGGGACTTCCAGAGGGAGAGAGGGCTCCTGCGCTGCCACAGCCGAAGAGCAGTGTCGCTAGCAGACAGGCCGTGGCGGAAGCCGTCGTCACGGACGCGCCATCGATCGCGACAGCCGATGCAGCACATAGCCGATGATCATCGTCAGGGAACCAGCCATCGGGAAGGTGTGAATCACACCGAAGCGTCGCAGCAGAATCATGGCACCGCCGACGACAAGAAGAAGGATTCCGAACACAGAGAGCGTGGATCGCATGGCTGTCACGGCTGATAGGTAAAGCGTAGCTCGAAGTCGCAGATGAAGAAGGTGTCGCCTTCATCGATGCGCTTGTTGTCGATGCGCATGCCTTTGAACTCGATGCCGTTGGTCGACCCGAGATCTTTGATGTAGTAGACACCATTGCGACGCAGAACCACGGCGTGCTGACGTGAGATGTTGCCGTCTTTGATGGCCAGATCGGCGGTCTTGCTGCCTCGTCCCACGACGAACTGATCTTTGTCGATGAGGATGCGCTGGCCTTGAAACAGAAGGTACAGCGGTGGGGCAGGGCTTTCGTTGGCGGGGCCTCCCCAGCCGGACGTTCCCGTCGGTGGAGTCGGTGGTCCAGCGGTCGGCGGCGGGGCGGGCAGCGCGTTGGCTCGCGGCATCGTTCCGATCGAAGGTCGCTGCTGCGGCGGCGGATATCCCATGCTGGTGCTCGGCGTCGGACGCTCTGCCGGTCCCGATGGAACGGGCGTTGACGCAGGAGGACGCTCGAATCGCTCGCTGCGCTGTCCCGACGGAGTTCCCGTGCTGCCGCCCATGCCTGGCCCGCCTGGACCCGCGGTGGTGATCTGACTGCCTGACGTGCTACCCGACGGAACTTGATAGTTCTTCGAGCGGGCGTAGATGCGCATGGCTTCGTTGACGAGATAATCGACCGAGCAGTCGAAGTCGGCGGCCATTGCCTCGAACGTCTCCCACAGGGCGTCTCGGCAGTAGAAGTGGCGCATCGTCTTCTTGCTTTGGTTGTCCATCACCGATTCCCTCGACGTCGCACCTTCCAGCGATCGCCTGTACCAAGAGGGACTACAGGCGAGCTAGTGAGGCGACATAATGGCCGGTAGCCTAACCGCGCAGATCACAAAGGTCAAGGCTACGCCCCGAGAGCGAGGCGTCAGCGCGAAGGCTGCTGGGCGCACCACCCGCGCGACGAAGCTGGGTCGAAACGGCAGGGATTTCGCGCACCTCGGTGCAGAATGAATCGCGGGCTTGGGCTCGTCTGTCTCCGTCGGGATTTCCTAAGCAAATTGGCACTTTACGGGCTTCTTGTGATAACTAGCGGCGTCATTTTAGGAGCCCTCAGGATGGACCACGCTACTTCGCCAAGACGGACGCTTACCTCGATGGGCTGGCAACGCAGGCCAGCCTGGCACGATCGGGCCAAGACCTGGGCCTTCCTGCTGCCGATGAGCGTGCTGGCGTCCGCTGCTCCTGCGCTGGGCAGTGACTTCGTTGATACGCGTCTGAACGTCACGCTGACCAACGAAAACGTGCTGGCCGCGCCGGGAGAGACGAATCCGCCGGTTCCTGGCTGGCGCTTCGATCGTCCGAACCAGCTCGGCGTGCTGTTCTTCGACAACTACGACACGCGCTTTACCGGCTATGAGAGCTTGACGCACATCGTGCTCTACAAGGCGATTCAGCGTCAGCGCTGGGAAGGTGAAGCGGCGTACGTGCTGCGGCTCCTTCAGTTTTCCGATGTGAACCTATCGTCCATCGACGACGGTAGCTACATCAAGGTCAACTATTACTTTGATCCGACGAGAACGCGACGGACGAACATCTCGCTGACGGCGTTTCCGCTCAACTCGGACCGGATGCGGCTCGGCTATTCGTGGCGTCTGTCGTGGGGTGGCTCGCCGATCTTCTTCAAGGCAAATCCCGACGTTCCGACGAACCTGAACCCGCCGCCGACGCCGCCGGTTCCGGGCTTGCGCGTGCAGATTGCCGACGACAGGTGGTATGCGTACTTTGGCGCGAAGACCTCGGTGCTGCGCTACGAGCAGGATCAGGAACTTCACTCGGTGTACGGACTGCTCGGCGGTGCGGGTGTCGATCTGGTTCCGGGGCACCTGCGACTGGAAGCAAACGGCGGATTCTTTGACAGAGGCACGATTCCTCGAGTGCTGACGCAGCGACTGCCGGTTCAGACGTACGGTGTGTCGGTGCAGCTGTCGGCGTGGGATCGACTTTCACCGTCGCTGTCGGCGGATACGGCGCTGTATCGCAACGATCCGAACAGCGCGGCACGCTATCTGACAAAGCCGTTTTATACGCCGGGCGTGTCGTGGCTGCTGATGAGCGAGTTCACCGCCGAGGCGACGACGCTGGAAAACCCGGATCAAGCTGAGTCGAGCCGTGCGCAGTGGGGCCTGGCGGGCGACGTGAACTTCCGTCTGCAATATGGCAACTTCCGCTATCGTCTCGACGCGATGTATCGATCGCTTCAGTACCTGCTCGTCAATCAGCCGAGCTTGGTGCCGTTCCAAGACTTTCCGACGGGCGCTGGCGTCGAGATTCGACCCGAGCTGTTCGCTGCGACGGGCGTTGATTACTTCATCGAAAAGTCGGGCACGACGGTGGGCCTGACGCTCGGTGTCGATCGTCCCGCGAGCTATAAGCCACCGACGGGCGCGGTCAATCCGATCGACTCGTCAGCGGCGATTCTGGTGGTGCGCAACCAAGGCGATGTCGTGATTCTGCCGCCGGGACAAGACACGCTTCCCGCGATTGCGACGAAGCTGGCGGCGCGACAGGACTTTTTGGAAATGTTCGCGCTCATCGCGGAGGCCTATTACCAGTACGACCCGAACGGAACGATTCTTCGGACCGATCCGGCGACGCAGCTCAAGCAGCGGGTGTTTGAAAATCCGAATCGCCTGGGCTTTAACTTCACACTTCAGGCACGCTTCTGATCGCTCAGAACGCAGCCCCAAAGAGAAAACCGCATGACGACCAAGAGGACGTCCGATTCATCCACCGCCGACACGCACAGCGAGTCGGTTCGTTCCGAAGGCACGCTGACGCTGGAGACGATTCGCTCGCTCGCGCAGGTTATGAAGGACTTCGAGCTGTCCGAGCTGGAGCTGACGCAGCCTTCGGGTGAGCGCTTGCGCCTGTCGGGACGACGCACCGAGGTTGTGGCTGCTGCGCCTGTGGTTCATGCCGCGCCCGTCGCTGCTCCGAGCCCTGCTGCCGCTGCTGCGCCGCCCGTGTCTGGCAAAGCTCCCGTCGCAGACAAGAGCGTGACGGTGATCACTGCGCCGCTCGTCGGAACCTTCTATCGATCCGCCAGCCCGGAATCGCCCGCGTTTGTCGAAGTCGGCCAGCGCGTCAAGAAGGGCCAGACGCTGTGCATCATCGAAGCGATGAAGCTGATGAATGAGCTGGAGTCCGAGGTCGACGGTGTTGTCACTGCGATCCTCGGCGAAAACGGTCGTCCCGTCGAGTTTGGCGAGGCGCTCTTCCACGTCAAGACGGGATAACGCACATGCGCTGGCGATCGCTCGGACCTTATGTCGCTTTCCTCGTCGGGATCGTCGGGGAAGGTCGCTCGCTGGCGCAGCCGAAGATCTGTGGCAACCAAGCTGCGCTTGGGAACTGGAACCTCGCAGAGTGTCCACAGCTTCGCGACGACGGTCTGGGCGCCGATGAGTCCGCGGGCGATGGCATCTATTCCGTCGAGCTAACCCTGACGGCAGCGTCGCTGCTTGAATACAAAGTGCTTCCGCTGGGAACGTGGGCGGTGGCGCTCGGGCAGCAAGGAACCTGCGACGGAAGCGGCAGTCCGACGGGAAATGACACCGCCAACGTGCGAGTGACAAGGCCCGATGTCAGCCGCGCCGCGCGCTTTTATCTCGATACGCGGACGCTTTCGGACCCAAGCTACGCGACGGCACCGGGCAATCGATCGTTTGGCGATACATTGATGGTGCGATCTCCGGCGGATGCGTGTCCACGCTGGTTTGTCGTCGGAGACTTCCAAAACCTGGTGGGCGTAAACGGAACAGCCGTCGAGCTATCGGTGCTTCGTCCCGGTGTCTTGGTCGGTCGTCACACCGCCAGCAAGTCGCTTCCGTCGGGCTGGAAGTGGAAGGTGATGGAGCAGGCTGCGTCCGCCGCGCGCGAGCTGGGTCCAAGTGGCTACGCTGCGGCTCCCTGTTCGACGCCCAGCGCCGCGATGTCATCTTCTGTTTCCGTCGGTGACACGATCTACTTTGTGGTCGATACGCGAACCGGACGACTGCAAGCGCTTGTTTCGAGTGCGCCGCTGGATGGATTTTCTCCCGATGGAACGGTGCTGTGTCCGTCGGCTGCTCCGGTTGATATGGCGGGCTCGGCGCTGGATCTGGCGGGATCTTCTGCGGACTTGGCGACGGATGGCTCCACTTCGGCTGACGCTGGACCGGCTCGACCGCTGCCCGGCATTCACTGCGACTGTCAGATGGGTCGCTCGCCGCGCGAGGGTCGCTTTCCGTCGCTGATGATGCTTCTGCTGCTGACGATTCCATTCCTTCGTCGTCGTCGGGCTCGGTAGCATCGCGCGAGCGGCTTTCGACGCCGCTCTTTCGCCTTCGCATTCCCCACATCACAATCGGTCGTCCGACCCGCTGCGCACCTGTGTGGAGCGGTCATCCTGTGTCGGTGTCTGTCCGGCACTGTCCGTCACGGTCTGACGCTGTCCTTCTCATCTTGTAATCTAAAGTACAGTTTAGAACGTCGAATCAGCGACGAGACGGACGCGTCTTCTGCGCGTTTGGCTTGGCTGAAGCAGACGAGAAATCGCAGAGCGCTTCCTTCGGCGCGCTAACTCGCGGTGTGGACTATCGAAACTGGCTTTTATATTTGAAAATTTAGTGTGTATTGGTTTACAAAAATTACACTGTCCTAAGATGGACCCAACCTATCGCGTGCGCCCGAAGGAGGCTCTTTATGACGTTCCTTGATCGGTCTGGCCGTCGCCCGTGGGCAAGACTGCCGCTTGCAACCGCCTTGTCAGCGCTGGCCTTGGCTGCCGCTACCGACGCCGAGGCGGACCCCAGGCTCCGCTACCAGATCGACCAGCGCGGCGACATGCTCCTGATTGGCAACACGATCGGCTTCGACTGTCGTCCCGGAATTCCTCGACCCATCGTCGGGAACGTCGATTTGGCCAACTGCGGTACCAACATCGAAGACTCGTCGGCAGATGTGTGGTGGCGCGACGAAGCAGAGACGGGCAGCGCGACGGCCAGTGTCTCGGTGAAGCCGCCCGAGGCTCGATCAACGGCATTTTTGAAGCTTCCCGACGGAGCCAAGGTCACGTACGCGCGGCTGTACTGGGCTGGATCGCACGAAGAGAGCAGTCCTCCCGACGGCAAAGCAGTGCTGGAGCGACCCGGTCAGCCCCCCATGATGATCGTCGCGGGCACGGCGGACACCGATCGCAGCTACACCGGCGGCAAGAGCTATCAGTCGTCGGCGGATGTGACCGGATTTTTGCAGCAGCACGGATCGGGCGCATATCGGGTGACGGGCGTGCCTCGGATGCAGGCGGTCAACACCAACTCCGATGTGAACTACGCGGTCTGGTCGCTGGTGGTCTTCTATCAAAAAGATGGAATGCCGATTCGCAACCTGACGCTGTGGGACGGTCTGACCGGCGTGATCGGCGGTACGAAAGCGAGCGTCAACCTGGCGGGATTTCGGGTGCCGGTTGGAGTCAAAGTCGAAGCCAAGCTGGGGCTGATTGCCTACGAAGGTGATCACGACTACGACGGGGACTCGCTGACGTTTAATGGGACGCGGCTTGTCGACGGAACAACGGGCTCGGACAACAACTTCTTTAACAGCAGCCGCACGTATCTGGGTCAGGTTCAGACGCAGCCGGGAGACTTGCCGCAGATGAGCGGTGAGCCGGGCAGCATGGTTGGTCTGGACCTGGATGTCGTCGATATCTCGCCGTATTTGAAGGCCAACGACACGCAGGCGACGCTGTCGATTGAGTCGACGAAAGAAGACATCGTGCTGCTCGGTGCGATGGCGACGTCGATCAACAGCACCAAGCCGGTGATCGAGACGATCCTGACCTATCCGCAGGGGACCAGCACCAAGCCGGGCGACGTGATTGAGCTGACCTCGACGACGCGCAACATCGGCGACGCACCGGGTGGCGACCTGATCATCGAGCAGAAGCTCCCGCCGGGGCTGACCTACGTTCCTGATTCGGTGCGGATGTACGTTCCGACGGACACGGGCATAAACGGTGGCAAGACCGATAAGCCGGGCGACGATCAGGTCGAGTGGGATCCGCTGACCGGCACGCTGCGCATTCGCATTGGCAAGGGTGCGACGTCAACCAAAGGTGGAACGATCGATCCGGGCGACGCGCCAGTGATTGTGAAGTATCAGGTTCGCATCGACGATCGCGCGACGGGAGACTTGCCGATTCAGAGCACGACGACGGCGACTCCGGTGGGCGGCGTGAACTCGGGACCGATTCCGTTTCCGTCGGGAAATGGCGTGACGCCGAATGCTCCGACGATTGTGGTGGTGCCGCCGTGTGTCAGCAACGACGACTGTAGTCCTGGGGCTCCCGTCTGTGACAAAAAGAACGGCGCTCCGCACTGCACCGATGTCTGTGACAGCGACGTGGACTGCCAAGGAACGCCGGGCGGAACCGAGGTCTGCTCGACGGCGAAAAAGTGCGTTCAGTGTAGCGCGGGAACCAGCGCGGCTTGCGTCGCATCGGGCCCTGGCAACCAGTGCATCACGCCGGGCTTTTGCGGCTGCAACACCGACGCAGACTGTGGTGGTCGCACCTGCGATGTGGTGACGCACCTGTGTCCGAAGCCAGACATCGATCTATCGGTGACGGTGCAGCACGAGCCGCAAGCGCCGCGTCAGGACACTCCGCTGGTCTACGCAGTGACGGCGAAGAACCAGAGCACCGTCGCAGACGCGGGTCCGGTGCGGGTGACGTTTGAAGTGGATCGCGGCGGTGTCGTCGACAAGCTGAACGCTCAGCCGGGCTGGCGCTGCTCGCTGCTAGATCAGAAGGTGAGCTGCCTGCGCTATCGACCGCTTCAGCCGGGAGAGTCCGCGCAAGTGGTGACGGTGACGGTGGTTCCGAGCCCGACGGCGGTGAGCGATCCTCCGACGGTGACGATCAAAGCGACGGTGGCTTCGGATAGCTCGACCGACCCGAGCCCCGGCGACAACACGGTGATTGAGACGACAGAGCTTGGCATTTTGCGCGTCGCGGGTGGCGGTCTGGGCTGCTCGACGTCGCAGAGTGGTTCCGCGAGTGGTCTGTCGGCGCTTGCGACGGCGGCGCTGCTGTCTCTGCTCGGTGTGCTGCGGCTTCGTCGACGATCGAAGTCCAGCCACTAACTGTCCGGCAAGAAGAACACGGCGCGTCATCGGTTCGTCGGTGACGCGGTGGCGAAAAGGATGATGGAGGCAGCTGTGCGACCTCTTTTGCAATGCTCGCTGTTTGCTTTTTTGGCGCTCTCGCTCGTCGCGGGGACCGATGCGCAGGCGCAGTCTCAGCCCAACGTGGGCTATCAGCTCAATCGCTACGAGCCCACTGCCGCCGGTGAGTGGTCGTTTGCGGTAGAGCATCCCTGGTATTCGTCGACGCGCCGCTTTGCGGTCGGTCTGACGCTCAACTACGCGCATCAGCCGCTGGTGCTCGGCTACAAGGACAGCTCGGGATTTACCCAGACGCAGTCGCTGGTGACGCACCAGATGATCGGGCACCTCGATGTCGCGGGCTCGTTTCTGGATCGCGTGCTGGTGACGGCGTCGCTGCCAGTGGTGATGCTCAGCCAAGGCGGGCTCATCGACAAGACGCCTGCCGAGGGAAGCTTTTCCGTCGGTGATCCTCGCATTGGTGGACTGGCGCGAATCTACGGACAGCCGGGAAAAAATACCTGGTCGGTGAGCGCTGGGCTCGATCTGTGGATTCCGCTGCGCGCGATGACCGATTCGCTTCCTTCGATCGTGAGCGATCAGTCGGTGCGCGTGCTGCCGAAGGTCGTCTTTGCGGGCGTGTGGCGCAAGCTGATGTGGTCGGGCAGCCTCGGTGCGTTCATTCGTCCCGAAGCGCAGACCAAGCTGCCGCAGGAGTGGTCCACCATCGAAGCCGGTCGTGCCGCGTCAGAGCTTCAGCTGGGTCTGCGCGCGATGTACTTCGATCAGCAGCGTCGCTTTGCCGTCGGTCCCGAGCTGCTTTTTGCGGGCGCACTGGCGGGACGCGACAGCTTTTCGCGCTTCGGAACCAGCCTAGAGACGCTGCTCACCGGGCACTACAACATCAAAGAGATGATTCAGGTCGGTGCGGCGCTGGGTCTGGGCTTTGTGCGTCAGCCGGGAACGCCCGATGTGCGCGGTGTGGTTCGGATTGCCTATGCTCCGACGGCGAAGCAAGAACCGGATGGCGATGGCGACGGCATTTACGACAAGTACGATGCGTGTCCGACGGAGCGTGGTGTCGCAAGCCGCGATCCGAAGAAGCACGGATGTCCCGTCGAGCCCGATCGCGATTCAGACGGAGTTCCCGATAAGGCCGATCTCTGTCCCGATGTTCCGAAGGGTGCAGCGCCTGATCCTGATCGAATCGGTTGTCCGCTGCCTGAAAAGGTCCAGCCAGAGCCTGATCGTGACGGCGACGGAATTCCCGATCGCAATGATCAGTGTCCGTCGGAACCGCAAGGAAACTCGCCCGATCCGGCTCGACTTGGCTGCCCAGCGTCGGACAGCGATAAGGATGGAGTGCTCGATCCGGTCGATCAGTGTCTGTTCGAGCCAGCCGGCGTCAGCCCCGATCCGAACCGTCCTGGCTGCCCGCTCGCGGACAAAGATCACGATCAGATCCCGGATGCCGACGATGCATGCCCGGACAAGGCTGGTGCGCCGCATCCTGACAAAAAGCGTCACGGCTGCCCGAGCGTCGTCGAGATTCGCGGCTGCCAGCTCGTGATTTTGCAGCCGATTCAGTTCAAGCCCAACAGCGACATCATCAATGAAAAGGTGAGCGGTAAGGTCTTGGCTGCCATCTCGGATGCGCTCAAAGCGTCGCCGAGCATCAAGCGCATGCGCATCGAGGGTCACACCGACACGCAGTGCCCGGCGAAGTTCAAAAAGACCTGCAAGTCCTATAACCAGGATCTGTCGGAACGTCGCGTCGGCAGCGTGCGCAAGTGGCTCATCAAGAGCGGCATCGAAGAAGGTCGTCTGGAAGGCAAAGCCTACGGTCAAGAAAAGCCGATTGCGCCGAACACTCCGGCGGGCTGGGGCAAAAACCGCCGCGTCGAGTTCCATCTGCCCGACTGCGCAGGCGGAACGTAAGCTCGCTCGCTGACCGTCCGTTCGCACCGATTCCGCGCTTTCCTTTCCACAAAAGTCCCTGATACTTGCCGGCCATGCACTCGGTCCGGCGAGTCGTGGTCGTCTCCGCGCTCGGTTACTTCGTCGATATCCTCGATCTGTTCCTGTTTAACGTCGTGCGTCAGCCGAGCCTGCGCGACCTGGGTGTGCCCAGCGCCGAATCGATGCTGTGGGGCATGCGACTGCTCAACGCGCAGATGGTCGGCGTGCTGATCGGAGCGTTTGTGTGGGGAATGCTCGGCGATCGGCTCGGACGACTGCGCGCGCTGTACGGATCGATCCTGCTCTATTCGCTGGGAACGCTGGCCAACGGGCTGGTTGGTTCCGTCATGGCCTACGCTGCGTGTCGCTTTGTCTCGGGACTGGGACTTGCGGGAGAGCTGGGCGCGGCCATCACCTTGGTGAGTGAGACGCTGCCTCAAAAGCAGCGCGGACTCGGCACCACGATCGTCGCTGGCTTCGGTCTGTGCGGAGGCGTCTGCGCAGCGCTTCTGTCCGAACACCTGTCGTGGCGCGCGTGCTATCTCGTCGGAGGCTCGGCGGGACTGCTGCTGCTGATCTTGCGCGTGACCATGACCGAGCCCACGCTGTTTGTCGTCGCGACCCAGCAGCCGGTGCGGCGCGGTAGCTTGCGGCTCCTGTTTTCGTCAGCTCATCGCAGACGGCTCTTTTTCAAGCTGATGCTCGTCGGACTTCCCGTCTGGTTTATCGCGGGCATCGTGATCGCGTTTTCTCCCGAAGTGGCGACGGCGCTGGGAACCTCAGGCGTGACGGCGGCGCGGGCGGTGCTCTGTTCCTACATTGGCGTTGCCATCGGAGACATGCTGTGCGGGCTTTTGTCGCAGCTTCTGCGCAGTCGTCGTCGCGCGATGCTGGTCTCGCTGGGCGTTCTGGCGCTGGGACTGTGCTGGCTTCTCGCGCAGCGCAGCCTGAGCGTGACCGCGTATTACTGGGCGGCATTTGGACTCGGGCTGTCGACGGGATACTGGGCGGTGCTGGTGACGACCGCAGCGGAGCAGTTTGGCACCAACCTTCGCGCGACGGTGACGACCACGATTCCCAACTTGGTGCGCGCCGTCGTGATTCCGCTCAGCCTGCTCTATCAGCGCCTGGTTCCGTCGTGGGGAACGATTCAAACGGTGCGCTGGCTCGGGCTTGGCTGCGTCGCGCTCGCGCTGTGGGCGATCTGGACGCTGCCCGAAAGTTATCATCGCGAGCTTGCCTTTCTAGAGCAGGAACCGTCACCATAGCGGCGAAATCACTCGGGGTTTTGAACAGCCATGACCCAGCCTGCCAGCCTGCGCGACAAAGTCTGTCTGATCACCGGCCCCACCCAAGGCATTGGCCGCGCCGCGACGCTGGCGATTGCGAAGCTGTCACCGAAGCTGGTCTTGGTCGTGCGCGATCCTGTGCGCGGCGCCGAGCTGGCCGACGAGATCCGCGCCGCTGGAAACCCAAACGTCGAACTTTTGATCGGTGACTTGTCCAAGCAAGCCGATGTGCGTCGGATCGCCTCGGAGTTTCTGGCTCGTCACGATCGACTGCATCTGCTGGTGAACAACGCGGGCGCGATTTTTATGCAGCGCCAGCTGTCTTCGGACGGACTGGAGATGACCTTCGCGCTCAATCACCTCGGCTACTTTTTGCTGACGAACCTGCTGCGCGATGTCTTGGTGAAGAGCGCTCCGGCTCGTATTGTCAACGTCGCGTCGCGTGCGCACGTTCGCGGCACCATCGCGTTTGATGACTTGCAGGCCGAGCGCTCGTTTGGCGGCTGGTCGGCGTACAGCCAGTCCAAGCTCGCCAACATCTTGTTTACCCGCGAGCTGAGCCGCCGCTTACAAGGTACGGGCGTCACCTGCAACTGCTTACATCCCGGCGTGGTCAGCACCGGCTTTGGAAAAAACGACAGCGGCTGGATGCGCTGGGCGGTCAAGATAGCGGCTCCGTTTTTGCGAACCCCGGAACAAGGCGCGGCCACCACCGTTTTTTTGGCCCAAAGTCCAGCCGTGGAAGGCGTCACCGGAAAGTATTTTTCCGACTGCAAAGAGATCGAGCCATCCAAAGAAGCGCGTGATGCGGAAGTGGCCCAGCGATTGTGGGAAGTCAGCGAGCAGCTCACCGGACTTGGCAAAGACTCTTGACAGCGACGTCGGGTTCAATAGACTGCCCACTTACCGCCTTGATTTTACAGGGCTTTTTGGTGTTGGCGCCCGGTACCGCGTCGTCGCCAAAGCTCACCAACAAGCAACAGATCGCCATCTCGTGTAAGGAGCTGGTTTACACATGTACGCAGTGATTGAGACCGGTGGAAAGCAGTATCGGGTCCAAAAAGGTGACCTTGTTCGAGTCGAAAAGCTCGCCGCGACCAGCGGTGACAAGATTACCTTCCCGGTATTGCTCGTGGCTGACGGCACCAACGTGAAGGTTGGCAAGCCGACGGTTGCTTCCGCCGAGGTCGTCGCGACCGTGCAGGGCAATGAGAAGGGCAAGAAGCTCATTGTCTTCAAGTACCGTCGCCGCAAGGGCTACCGCCGCAAGAACGGACACCGTCAGGAATACACG
Source organism: uncultured Myxococcales bacterium (assembly GCA_937868485.1). Classification (GTDB taxonomy): domain Bacteria; phylum Myxococcota_A; class Polyangia; order Palsa-1104; family JAEUJZ01; genus JAEUKA01. Next base: position 32,145 of record CALMML010000099.1, read on the forward strand.
GCGGTTCGTATCGACGAAATCAACGGCTAGTGTCGGTTGCGCTGCGGTGTAAGCGTGGCGCGCGATTAGCGATTACAGGGAACTTCGATGGCTCATAAAAAAGGTCAAGGCTCCAGCCGAAACGGTCGTGATTCAAACCCGAAGATGCGCGGAGTGAAGCGCTTCGACGGCGAAGTGGTCACGGCGGGTAACATCCTGGTTCGTCAGGTTGGCACTGTCTATCATCCGGGTCGCAACGTCGGCCTTGGACGTGACTACACGCTGTTCGCGCTGATCGACGGCACGGTCAAGTTCGAGACGTGGCGCGGCAATCGCTCGCGCGTTTCGGTGCTGCCGGTTCAGAACGCCGACGGCGCTGCTTCAGCTAGCTAAGCGACGCTCTCCTTGGCGACTTCGGTCGCTCCTTCTATCCATTCGGCTGATCAAGCAGGCCGGATCGTAAATCCATGCAATTTATCGACGAGTGCACGATCTTTGTCCGTGGCGGAGACGGCGGCGACGGCTGTGCAGCGTTTCGTCGTGAGCCGGGCAGACCGCGCGGTGGTCCCGCTGGCGGAGATGGCGGCAACGGCGGATCGGTGATTTTGTTCGCAGATCCCCAGCGCAGCACGCTGCTCGACTTGACCTATCGCCGAGAATATCGTGCAGAGCGCGGTATTTCCGGCCAGGGACGCGATCGATACGGTCGCAGCGGCGAAGATCTCATCGTCGAGGTTCCCGTCGGTGTCGTCGTAAAAGACAGTGAAGGAACCGTGCTGTGCGATCTCGCGGTGGCCGGTCAGCGCTTTGTCGCCGCACAAGGCGGGCACGGCGGACGCGGCAACATTCACTTCGCAACCTCAACGTGGCAAGCGCCAGAGTTTGCGGAGCCCGGCACAGCAGGCGAAGAACGGACGCTCAAGCTAGAGCTAAAGCTCTTGGCGGATGTGGGGTTGCTCGGCTATCCGAATGTCGGAAAGTCGTCTCTGATTGCGCGTGTGTCGCGGGTACGGCCCAAGATCGCCAACTATCCGTTTACGACCCTGGTGCCGAACTTGGGTGTGGTGTCGCTGCCGCTGGGCAGTCGCGTAAGCGATCGCAGCTTCGTGCTGGCGGACCTTCCGGGGCTGATCGAGGGCGCGCATCAAGGACTTGGGCTGGGGCATCGCTTCCTGCGTCACCTTCAGCGAACGCGCGTTCTGATTCATCTCATCGAGCTGTCGAGCGAGCCGGGCCGTAGTCCGCTGCGCGACTTTGATACGCTCAATGAAGAGCTGCGTCGCTTTGACCCCGAGCTGGCGCAGCGTCCGCAGGTGGTGGTGCTGACCAAGACCGATCTGACCGAGACGCGCGACGCGCTTCCCTCGCTTCAGACAGAGTTTGCCAAGCGTGGCGTCGAGCTGTGGTCCATTTCAGCAGCCACTGGCGACGGTCTGGCGCAGCTGATGGATGAAGTGTATCGACGGACCAGAGAGCAATCTGTTCGCTCTAGCACCGCCGCATAGCTTCCGGTAGGTCAAAAATGACCATGCGCTGCCCGTTTGGGACCACGACCTAAGCGAGATGTGGCGCGCCTCTCTCTCGGACAGACCGTTCGGGTGGGTTGGCGTGGCACTTGCTCTGAAAAGGGCTCACTTGCTCGCTACAAGGTTGGGGAGACTATGGACCAGATCGCAGCCCAGGTTGAGTTTGGATGCACAAGCCACTCGGTTCTTTCGGCCTTCGATGTGGCGCTCCTTCGGAAGTCGCGGGTGCTGTCCTCGCTAAGTGATGAGGAATTGTCGAGGCTGATGGCGGTTGCGCGGCCCGAGCTGATTTCGGCTTCCTCGGTGATTGTTCCGCAGAGCGCGCCGATCGAGAGCCTGCTGGTGATGATCAGCGGGACGGCGAAGGTGGTGATGACGGGCACCGCCGGTCGCGAAGTCACGCTGGAGATGCTGCGTCCCGGGGACTTGATCGCAGAGACCTCGCTGATCGATGGATCGCCGACCACGGCGTCGGTGGTTGCGCTGTCGGATGTGCAGCTTCTGGCGCTTCCTCGTCATGAGGTCGTGCAGCTTCTGGGGCGGTATCCGCAGCTTACGCTGAGCCTGCTGTCGGAAATGGCCAATCGGATGCGTCGAGCCGAAGAGACGATCTTCGCGCTGGCGCTTCAGGACATCGAGGAGCGGCTGTGTCGGGTGCTGGTTCGGCTGGCCCGTGATGAGCGCAGCCCGGATCATCAAGGCGGTCTGCTGATGCGTCGTCGTCCCACGCAGCAAGAGCTGGCCAACATGGTCGGTGCCACGCGTGAGTCGGTTTCGCGCTGTCTGACGACGCTGGCTCGCAAAGGTCTGGCGGTCTGCCAAGGCCGGAGCATGCTGCTCACGTCGCGTCTGATCCGTCGGGAAAGCGAGCTCTAGCGAAGCGCTGCTTCGATCGCGCTGGTGAGATCTCCGCTGTCGGGGCTGACTCGGCTGGAATACTGCGCGAGGACCTGACCGTTTTTGCCGACCAAGTATTTGTAAAAGTTCCACTTGGGCTCGCCGTGCTTGCGCGACAGGAACTTGAACACCGGCGACGCGCTTCCTCCTGACACCGGACCTTTTTCAAACAGCGGGAACGTGACGCCGTAGCGGACCTTGCAGAACTTGGCGATCTCTTCGCCGCTGCCGGGCTCTTGACGGAAGTCGTTCGACGGAAACCCAAGCACGACCAGGCCCTTGTCTTTGTACTTTGCGTAGAGCGCTTCGAGTCCCGCGTACTGGCCGGTGAAGCCGCACTCCGAGGCGGTGTTCACGATCAGCAAGACCTTGCCTTTGTAGTCGGCAAGCGAGACGTTTTTTCCGTCGAGCGCTTTGGCGGTCAGTGCATGAAGGCTGTCGTCCGCGACGGGAGCGGCAGCCTTGGGCGCATCGGCTTTGGGTGCATCGGCGGACGCGGCACCGGGAACGAGTGGAATCAGGCTCATGATGGCGACTTTCAGCAAGTTGTTCATGCCGATTAGATTCCACCGTAGGGCCGTGGCGGTGCAAGCGTACCTGCCTTCGCGCGCACGACGTTTCATGCGAAAACAACCAAGTCGCCGAGCAGATACGTGGCTTGGCAAAAAAAGGACAAGGTGCGATGGCAAAGGTTGCAAAAGAGCGATTCGGTGCGCTGGACTGTGTGATCACCGGCGGAACCGATGGCGTGGGTGGTGGCGATGGACCGCTGGTTGTGCTGCTGCACGGCTTTGGCGCGCCAGGAACGGACTTGGTGGGGCTGTCGCAAGTGCTCGAGGTGCCGGACAAGACGCGCTTTGCGTTTCCGGCGGCTCCGCTGTCGCTGGGCGGACCGGACTTTGGCTTCGGGATGATGGGCATGGACTCACGCGCGTGGTGGATGATCGACATGGAGCGCTTGCAGATGCAGATGCTCAGTGGTCGCGTGGAACGGCTGGCGTCCGAGGTTCCCGAAGGTCTGGCGGCGGCGCGGAGCAAGCTGGAACAGACGCTCGATGCGCTGGAGCGTCGACTGGGCGTTCCGGCGGGAAAGACCGTGCTCGGCGGCTTTTCGCAGGGCTCGATGCTGTCGACGGATGTGATGCTGCGCTCGGGACGCAAGCTGGCGGGTCTTGTGATCTGGTCAGGAACCGTAATTGCTGAGGCTGAATGGACGGCACGACTGTCCGCGTGTGCTGGGCTGCCGATCTTTCAAAGTCACGGTGTGATGGACCCGATCTTGCCGTATGAGCAAGCCGAGCGTCTGCGCGATCACTTGAATCAGGGGGGCGCTCAGCTCGACTTTGTGGCGTTCCGAGGCGCTCACGAGATTCCAGAGCTGGTGGTGCAGCAGTCGTCGGAGTTTCTGTCGCGCGTGCTCGGATAGTCGCTAGAACTGAAGCCGCATGTCACCTTGGAGCACTTCGCGCACGCGGCCTTCCACCTGCACGGTGGTTCCGTCGCAGAATGCGCGTAGCAGCGAACGACGGCCCGGCGCTCCTTCGATGAGTCCTTTGGGCGGACCTTGATCGATCTCGAGCGGCTGACCCGGAGCCAGCACGCGATGGTGATGCAGATACACCGCGAGAGATGCTGCTGCACTTCCCGTCGCTGGATCTTCGCTTGGCGCATCGTAAGCAAAAAAGCGCGCTCTTACCGAGACGGGTCCGTCGCTGCGAGGCGGAGTCAGAAACGAAAACGCCAAGATGCCCAGCTCAGCGCCGAGCGCTTTTTCCGCCACGACGACATCGCGATAGCTGGTGCTTAGGTTTTCGATTTCTTCGACGGTCTGGATCGGAACCATCAGCTGACGCGCACCGCCACTGACGACCTGCGGATACAGCACTTTTTCCGTCGCTGCCGAGTGAACCTTTGTGACAAAGCGATCGAGCGAAAGTCCCAGCGCCGGAGACAGCCAAGCAAGTCGCTCGTCGCTGATCGGAGATCCTGGCACGCTGATTCGCTCGTGGGAAAACTGCGCGCGCTCGGGAAGATCGTGTCCCGTCACCGTCACCGTCACCACACCCAGTCCCGTTTCCAGCCGAACCGTCGTCTGCGGCGCTTGAAACTGGAGCCGCCCATTGAGCAGCACAGCGACGGCAGTTCCCAGCAGCGGATGTCCAGCAAACGGGATCTCTTTGGCCTGCGTAAAGATGCGAACGCGCAGATCGGCTCGGTCGGGCTGACTCGGCGGCTGATAAAACGTCGTCTCCGATAGACCCAGCTCGCGAGCGAGCGCCAGGTGAGCCTCTTCTGGAATGCTGCTTCCGTCGAGCACTGCGAGTGGGTTGCCACCAAACGGCGACTCCGCAAACACGTCAACCCAGACAAAAGGAACAGACCGCTTCATGGGCGTCACCATCGCTTGGACCTTCTTGGCACGTCAAGCCGCGCAATGACTGTAGTGGAAAGGGTTTCCCGTCGCTGTCAGGCACGAACTAACGCGTGCCCATGCTCATGATGATCAGACCGGCTCCGAGTCCAACGGCGAACGCGATCGCGATTCCGAGCACCGCCGCCGAGGATAGTCCACGCAGCAGCGGGCCGGGCACTTTGTTCTTCGCGACGGCTCCGAGGACTTGGGTCTTGTCTCCGCGATCGGGCGCAAGATCAGCAATGTCGAGGAGTGCTTTGCGCAGCTCCTCGGCAGTTTGGAAGCGCTCCTCGGGACGCTTGGCCATGCAGCGCTGAACCAGCTTGGCCATCGCGTCGCTGACGAGTCCGGCTCCGTGATCGCCAGCGGGCGACGGAACCTTGGTCACATGCATGATCTCCAGCGTCTCGCGCGAGGTCTTGCCGAGGAACGGAACTTCGCCCGTCAGCAGCTCAAACATCAGCACACCGACGGCGTAGAGATCGGCTCGACCGTCGACGCGCTTGCCTTCGGCTTGCTCTGGCGCCATGTACGCGGCCGATCCAAGCGCGATGCCAGCACGGGTTCGGTGAGCGACGGGACCAGCAAACTGCGCGATGCCGAAATCGACGATCTTGATGAAGTCGGAGTCTCCACCGCGACGAACCACGACGATGTTGTCCGGCTTGAGATCGCGGTGTACGACGCCAACTTTGTGCGCAGCGTCGAGACCTGCACAGATCTGTGCGGCCAGTCGAGCGACGCGATGCGGAGCCAGCACGCGCTCTCGCTGAAGCAGCTTTCGAAGGTCTTCGCCAGCCAGGTATTCCATGACGTACGCGACGACACCTTTTTGAGGATCGGCGACAAAGTCATAGACATCAACGAGGTGTTCGTCCCCGATCTGAGCGACGGCCCGTGCCTCGCAAAACAGTCGAGACACCAGCTCGGGGTCCCAGCCGTCGAGCACTTTGACTGCAGCTCGTCGACCGAGTCGCTCGTGCTCAGCCAGATAGACGCGACCCATTGCCCCCGCGCCCAATAGCTTGAGCAGTCGGTAGCCTCCGATCACCATGCCGGCTCGTGCATCCCGGGATTGCTCAACCTGGCTCAGACAAAAACCTCCTGGTGAAGAATACAGAAAAAAGATTACGTAATCAATCAAGCGACAGCCGTAGTTTGCTGCGTGAAGTGCACACTGTTCCGAGTGAAAATCAGCCAAGCCAGAGCGAGAAATGCTCGAATGGCGTGTTGCTGTTTGCGAAAAATATGTAAGGAAAGTTGCGAACGGAAAGAGGCATCATCCGCAGTGCGGACAACGCTTCGTGATGGATGTAGGTGGAGCGCTGCGTCCGAGGAACCGGACGCGCAGACGTCAGTGCGGACTACTTCGGCGGGTTCTTGATGCGATCGTCGAGACCTTCAATCACGAACTTCTCAAGCTCGGGGAGCTTGGACTTGATCTGATTGATGCGCTCGATGCGGCGGTTGTAATCGCGGCAAGCCAGCTGGTTGGGATCGCCAACGATCACGTTCTTGAGCAGATCGGTCGGCTGGATCGGGATCACGATGTCCTTGGGCAGACCCTTGGCCGGCTTTTCTTGAAACTGACCGCTCACCGACGTGCGGTAGCGCAGCTTCATGTCGCCGGGATCGCAGCTGGCCTCGCCTTCCTTCGGACAAACCACTCCGCCGAGCGTGGCGAGAATGGCCTGCGGAAGCTTCTGGCTATAGTCGAACGTGACACCGAGTGGCGGCGGCGGTCCCTTGGCTGCAGCATCAACGGACGCCTTGATGCACTTCGCAAGAACGTCGCGATCGTTCTTGGTGAGCGCGGCGTGAAGCTGCACTTCGCGGAAGAACGAGGTCACGTTGTTGTAGTAGTCGAACATCGAGCGAACGAGCTTGCCGTTGAACGTACCGAGCAGCGGCGTGAACAGCTTGTTGCTCGCTTCCGGCTCTGCCAGGTCCAGGTTCGCCAGCTTGTCGATCGTTTCAACCGACGGCGCTTCGCCTGGCTTGGTTTCCTTGAATGCATCGACGGCTGCTTTGACGCGGCCCCGAACGCCTTCGACTTCCTTCTTGATGTCTTTGGCTTTTTCGGTGCCCAGCTCGATGAACTCGCTCTGGCCCTTGATGAAGTTCACCGTGTAGCCGACGAGCACGCCGAGCACACCAGCGACACCGACGCCGAGAATCAGTCCAAGCGGACTCTTTTTGGCGCCTTCTTTGACTTCATCCGCATTGCCAGGGAGCGACTGGCCTGCGCCGTAAAACGCAGCCAGCGAAGCCGCCATGGCCGCTTGTTGTGCGGCATAGGGATCGGGCTTGGGCGGCTCGACCGGTGCTTGGAAGCCCGGAGGAGGCGGAAATCCAGCCGGTGGCGGAACCATTCCCGGAGGAACTGGAACCGCACCGGGAGGCGCTGCTCCCGCTGGACCGGGAAGCCCTGGAATGGGCGCCGGTGCTGGTGCGCCTGGAACCGCAGGACCCGCCGGAGCAGGGCCACCGCCCGCCTTCTTGACTCCGAGACGTGCTCTGAGGTCGTTGACGTTAGAACCACCTGGTTTGTTGTTCTCGGCCAAAGGCCCCCTCCGCTTGCCGGTCGACCGGCGTAGATGTTTGAACGAGTAAGGATCCTACCCGGCCACCGATCTCTGAGTGACAGATCGAGATGGCTGTGTCCGCTTCCACACTGTGGATCGTCGCTGCCAACTGCTGCTTTGCCATCCGTCGGTGTACACGAGCTGAAACCGTGTCAGGAATTGCTAAATCCTACGGAGCACGGGCGCGCACTGTCAAGCATCGACAGAGTTGTCGGAGCGTTCACGGGTGGTGTGTGAACTGTTGTTCATATTTTGCATCGCACACAGCAGTCTCCGTGGGGAAGTTCGGAAGCTTGAGATGTGGCCCGCTGCTTGCTCCCTCGCTCTCGCAAGTAACTTTGTTTGTGGCTACTTCACAGGGAGAACACCCGATGCGCACTCTAGTCGCTGCTGCTCTGACAACTGCTACGCTGCTTTGTGCGTCCCCTCAAAGCGCCGAGGCTCAGGTCCTGTGGCGTCCTTGGCTGCGGCCTCGGGTGGTTGTGGTTCCGCCCCGCGTGGTTCTTCCCGTCGTGGCGCCGCCAGTTGTGATGGGTCCGCGAGTCTACGTGCAGCCGTATCCGCAGACGTATTACTATCCACCGCCGCCGCCGCCGGTGTACGTGCAGCCCGCGCCGCCGGTGTACGTGCAGCCCGCGCCGCCACCGCCGGTCATGGATCAGCCCGTTGCGCCGCCGCAAGAGCAGTATGCGCCGCTGCCGCCGCCGCCGATGTACATGCAGCCCGCGCCGGTTCAGCAGCCGATGTACATGCAGCCTGCGCCGGTTCAGCAGCCGGTGTATGTGCAGCCCGCGCCGGTTCAGCAGCCGGTGTATGTGCAGCCCGCGCCGGTTCAGCCCGTGGCACCGCCGCCTGCGATGAATGTGGTGACGGTTCAGCGTCCTTCGTTGCCGCAGTGGAAGTCTCGCTTTGGTATCGGCGCTCGCTTTGTCGGAGCCGTGAGCCTGGAAAACCAAGACTTTTCGGATCGGTTTACCCAGCTTGGCTTCGGTGGAGAGCTTCTGTATCGAGCGAACCGTCGCGTGGTGCTGGAGCTCGGTGGTGAATACCAAAAGCGGATGAGCAACGGCTTTGAGCGCTACGATGTGCCGGTGACGCTGGGTGTTCGGCTTCACATCGGAGCGCCGGACTGGGTCGTGTCTCCGTACTTTGTGACGGCAGTCGGTGGCGTGTATTCGAACTTGGACTACGTGCGAAGCCAGGACAAGGCTTGGTATCTCGAAGGACAGCTCGGTGGTGGCTTGGAAGTGCGTCTGGGTCAGCACTTTGTGCTGAATGCGGACCTGCGCGGCGACGGGCGCTATCGAGTCGATGAGCCAGATGCCACGACGCAGTCCACGCAGAAGGTGAACGGCGTGGTGCTGAGCCCGCTCGGCAATCAGTACGGTCTACAAGCGCGTCTGGGCGCGGCGATCTACTTCTAATTCGACCTGCGCGGGAGCCCAGACTGTGCGACGGAGCAAGCTACCCGCGTGGGGCCGTACACTGCGTCACCGACGCAACCGTCTTCCCCGAATCATCGACGCTGGACATGCAGACCTTGTAGTTGACGGCGGTCGGGCACGATGAAGTGCCACTGACCTTGCAGCCTCGGCTTTCACAGGTCTTGCGTGCCGCAAAGGTGTCCGAGCCGCTGTAACGACAGTAGTCTTTGCAAGCGGGCGCGCTGCCACTGCCGCAGATGTAGCAGCCATCGGCTCGAGCGATCGAGACGGAAAACACAGGCAGGATCGACAGCGAAAACAGGGCAAAACCGAGTAGGGACTTCATGGGGAACCTCCAGGTTGCAGGATCGATGGGGTCGATCGCAGTTTGACGAATCAGCCGAGAAAGTCCTTACCCGCTTTTTTCGATCGCTTTGCCAGCTTTTTTCCAGCCGGTGATGCCGACAGGTAGGACAAAGACGTTACTGTAACCAAGCTTGACGGCGCTGCGGGCTCCGATGTGGCTCGCGTGACAGTGTTCGTTGTAGCAGTAGAACACCAGCATCGTGCTCTTGTCGGCGGGTAGGTCGGACGCTTTGATCTCGTCGTACTGAACCCAGGTTGCGCCGGGAATGTGGCCTTCTTTGTAGGTGTCGAGTCCGTTGTTGTCGAAGACCGCGAGCTTGAGTGTTCCGGCGTGGGAATCGGCCAGCTTGGCGCTTAGCTCTGCGATCGTGAGTCGAGAAAACGGATCGCTTGGCTCGCTGGCTGGGACGGCAGCGGCGTTGGGTTCATCGTGTTTTGGGCAGCCCGCGAGCGAAACCACAAGACCGACGGCACAAGCGAGCCTGAACCAGTGTGAACTGCGCATGGAATTCTCCGCTTCAGCGTCGAGCTAGGATGGCAGTGGGACACCCTGACAGGCGCCTCCGTGACGAGCCACGGTGCCAACGTAGATCGAGCCCGAAAACAGGTAAGGATACGCTTTGTCGTAGCGACTTGGATCTTCGCCGAGCAGGTGCAGCAGGTGCTTGGGAACAACCTTGGCTTCGACGCGATAGGCGCCTGCACCTCGTGCTGCGGTATCGACGGTGAGCGTGACACCCTGCTGAAGCTGTGCGGCGGTGAGCTTGGCTTCGCGTACGACCTCGGCGGACGAGCTTCCGGCAGCGACGAACAGAACTTGCAGCGTCTCGATGACTTCATCGGTCGCGTATCCCGTCGGAAGAGGAGACGGTGCGCGCACAGACAGCTTGGCGCCTGGCTCGACGGAATCACCTAGCTCGGCGCGGGTCTTGTCGGGACGCTCGGCGTAGAAGTCAAAGCCGCTCGGGACACCCAAGACTTCAAACACGGAAAAGCCGCGACCTTTGGCGAGTGCAGTCGACAAGTCGCTTGGAAGGATCGAGCTTCCCGACGGAACCAGCAAGTAGTTGGCAAACCAGCGCATCAGGCGACGATAGGAATCACCACGCTCTCCGTCGGCCATCGCGGACTTGAAGGTGTTTTCGTGAATGTCCGATCCAAACGTCGGAGCCAGTCGATAGCCGGCACCGAGCAGCGCGTTGTAGTGGCTTCGTTCTTTGCTGTTGTCTTCGAGGAAGCCGAGCAGCGCGAGATCCGGCTCGGGTCCACCTTGTTCGACGGGACGCGCTTCCAGCCACGGAGCCAGACCCGCAAACGCCGCCAGCCCGTCGAGTCCGAGGTGATTTTCGCGAATCCTCGGGTCCAGGTTGGCATGCAGGTTATAGACTTCCATCCCGTCGAGTCCCGCTGCGGCCAGCGTACACATCCGCGTGAGGTCGCGTGACTCACCGTGCGCTTGCAAGACCAGCCCTTTGGCGTCGTGAAACGCTTTGACTGCGGCGGGTGTCTCGGCGGACATCGCTTGCTTGCGGGTCGCTTCGGTGTCGCCCAGGTGTCGATGCAGACCGACGGGCATCAGCTCATTTTCGCCCCCGACGGTCAGCACCACCGACTGATCGATGGGCTTGCCCGCATCGTCGAGACAGCGCATGCGGCCTCCGACCAGATCGCCACCTTCGCGAATGGCTTCGTCGGACAGCGAGGTATCGGTCAGAAACAGCTTGTCCCAGTCGGCTTCGCCCATGTGCGTCGCATGATCGGTCAGCATCGCGAAGTCTTGACCCGACATGCAAAGTCCCCGACGGAGACTACGCAGACAAGGTGCGTTTGGCTGGCCTCCAGGCTGCGGGTTTCCGTCACAGGCATCATGCGAATACGCCGAGTGAAGGTGAATCAGCCCGCGCACGGGCCGCAGACCGCGCTGCCGAACGGGAAAGTCGATCCGATCGGTTGCGATCTGGGCTTTTTGCCAGGCAATGCGCGGAGGCGGACTGGGCTGCTGCGCGGGATCGGGCTGTTTTTGGCAGCTGAGCAGGGGCAGAAAAACGGACAGCACAGCGACTGACAGTGTGCGCTTGTGGCTCATGACGCGGACAATAGCCGACTTGCACCGCAGCCAGGAAGAAACCTATGCTGCGACCGCATGAGCAAGCGTGAGCGAATCGTCGTCGCTCTATCGGGCGGTGTGGATAGCGCGACCTGCGCTGGACTTCTCGTCGAAGCGGGTCACGAAGTGGTCGGCATTTCGATGCGGCTGTACAACGCCAAAGGCACGGTCAGCGCGTCGGGCGGAAGGTGCTGCGGGCCGCGAGACCTGGAAGATGCGCGTGTGGTCTGTGCGCACCTGGGCATTCCGTTTTACGTCGCCAACTACGAAGAAGAGTTCCAGCGCACGGTGATCGATGACTTCGTGGCGACGTACCAGCGCGGAGAGACGCCGAATCCGTGTGTCCGCTGCAATGAACAGGTGAAGTTTTTGCCGCTTCTGCATCGAGCGCGGGCGCTGGGGGCGACTTCTTTGGCGACGGGACACTATGCGCAGCTCGATGGAGAGCCCGGAAAGCGTCGGCTGCGTCGTGGCGTCGATTCGCGCAAAGATCAGTCGTACTTTTTGTTCGGGATGCCGCGCTCGGCGCTCGACTTTGTGCAGTTTCCGCTCGGAGGCATGACCAAAGACGAGGTGCGCGTGCATGCGCGGCGGCTGTCTCTGCCGGTGTCGGAAAAGCCAGAGTCGCAAGAGATCTGCTTTGTGCCCGATGGTGACTACGCAGCGTTTGTGCAGCGGCAAGGTGTGGCGGTGCAGACCGAAGGCGACATCGTCGATGCGGCTGGGCGCGTGCTCGGACGACACGACGGAGTGCATCACTTCACGGTCGGACAGCGTCGAGGACTCGGCTTTGGGCTGGGCACGCCGCAGTATGTGGTGTCGATCGATGCGCTCAAGCGACGGGTGCAGATTGGTCCCAAAGAGTCGCTCTATTCGCAGCATGCCATCGTGACGGATGTGCGCTGGCTGGGCGATGAGCCGTCGTCGCTCCTGCGCTGTGGGGTGCAGATTCGCTATCGACGGGTTCCGCAGCCTGCGACGGTGCGACGAATCGATGAGCGATCCGTATCGGTGCAGTTTGACGATCCCGAGCTGGCGGTAACGCCCGGACAAGCGGCGGTGTTTTACGACGGGGACGAAGTGCTCGGTGGTGGCTTTATCGCGGATTCATCGACGACGCTGGCTACGACTTGGGCCGCTGAAGCTGCACCCGCACCGTAACGGCTTCCGGCAGCGGCGTCTGCGTCGCGGTAAACGCTTGGCGCAGACACGCATCGAAGCCCGACCGATAGACCACGTCCGGCGCTTGCGTCAGCTGGAGCGCTCCACTTCGTTCCAGCCGCAGCGTGGTCGCGTACAGGCCCGCTAGCTCGCCCAGCTCTTTGTCGGCACACAGCCGCAGGAGCTGTTCTTGGCTGGGGCTTGCGCCTTTGATCACAAACGTACGCTGGAGCTTCGGCGCGCTACGCGGCTTGGCTGCGCTGGCTGGCGGCTTGGCGATCGCAAGTACCCCAGGCGGGATGGAAAGTACCCCAGGCGGGAT
>CALMML010000100.1 GCA_937868485.1 uncultured Myxococcales bacterium
GAACCGATGCGGGCATACCCCGAGGGCTGTGGTCGATCGGTTGGAACCGATGCGGGCATACCCCGGGGGGTGAATGCGATCGGTTTGGTGAATCGCTTGGTCACGCGGTAGCGGCTAAAAAATATTTTCTCGACGGAAAATGGGGATCTTCGGGTGGCGAGGTGTGGGTGCCAAGGGTACCTGTATCGATTCCCAATTTTCACGGAGAACTGTTCATGGCTTTGAAGCGATTGACCTCGGGCGAAATGATTCATACGACGCAAACCTGGGTAGACCCCAAGCACCGCCATCAGCAATTGCTCAGCGCGGTGGCCGAAGTTGCGGTGCTACTCAATCACCTGGAGCGTGCGCATCAAGCGCTGCTGACGCTCCAGCCGGTGACGGACCCCAGTGCAGCCGGTCGGGCCAGGGCGCTGGAAGATCTGGCCGCGCAGCACGACGATCTGGTGCGCGCGATCTATGCGCTGTTTCAGGTGCAGATCCATCTGGCGCAGCAGTTTTCGGATCGGCAGTCCTGGCTGCGGCTACGTGACGCGGTGTTTCCCGAAGGCCTGACCGTGATCACTCGCTCGTATGCCGATGAGGCAGGCCAGGCCGCACTGGCAATGGCACGGCTGTCGGCGGATGACAAAGATCAGCTCAAGGCGGCGACGCTCGGCAAGGACTCGATGTGGGGACTGCTGGAGCGCTATGGCCAAGTGGCCCAAAAGCTTGGTGAGGCAGCCACGGCGCACTACACCCCGACTGTCAACCCTCGGCGTGCCGATGCAGCGGATGCACGCAACCAGTGGATCCGCGTCGTCAACGCGGTGCTGGCTTCGATCGACATGGTGCCGCACAACGAAGAGCTGCTGCGTGAAGTGGTGGCACCACTGCGAGAGGTTGAGCGCCGGGCGGACCGACGACGTACTGTGCCTGGAGAGTCCGAGCCCGCTCCATCACTGGCCCCCACGCCAGCTTCTGCACCCGCAGAAACCACGCCGCCGCCTTCCGAGCGCTAGTTCCGAAGATTCCGAAAGCGCGGTATACTGACTATGCCGTGCCGTATTTTCTGCGTCTGAAGCTCACCCTGGAAACCATTGCGCAGTCTGTGGCCAGGAGGTCGAGATGATCGGCCAAATGCTCGACCGCTTTCGTGTGGTCGCCCAGCTTGGCGAGGGCGGCATGGGTGCGGTCTACGAAGCGCTCGACGAGCAGAACGGTCAGCGGGTTGCCATCAAGGTGCTTCACAAAGAGCACGCCTCCAACCAGCAGATTGCGCTGCGCTTTATCAACGAAGCGCGCGCGATAAACGTCGTGGATCATCCTGGCATTGTGCAGGTGTCGACAATTGGACAGCTGCCCGATGGGACCGCGTACATCGTGATGGAACTGCTGAAGGGCGAGACGCTGAGCGTACGGATGAAGCGCTCGCCCGGCAGCAAGCTTCCGGTGCTCGACTGCATTCGTCTGGGCAAGCAGATCGCGTCCGCACTGGCCGCCGCCCACGCCAAGTCGATTGTCCACCGCGACCTCAAGCCAGACAACATCATGATCGTCGCTGATCCGGCGGTTCCTGGGGCCGAGCGGACCAAGCTGCTCGACTTCGGTATCGCGAAGGTGAAGCAAGAGTATCAAGCCAACGATCAGCTTCAGACGCGCGCGGGCGTCATGATGGGCACGCCGCTTTATATGTCGCCGGAGCAGTGCAAAAACGCAGGCGATGTCGACGACAAAGCCGACGTGTATTCGCTGGGGGTGATGCTGTATCGGATGCTGTCGGGCAAGCCGCCGTTTTCGGCAGCAGGCACCGGTGAGCTGATGGCGATGCACATCTACATGCAGCCGCAGCCGCTCAAAGAGCATGACGCCGCGCTGCCCGATCCGATCGTGGACTTGGTTCACCGCATGCTGGCCAAGCAGCGGCAGGACCGTCCATCGATGTCGCAGGTCGAGCAAGATCTGGAAAAGATCAACGTCAAGATGAGCGCGATGCTCCCGGCGATCAAGCTGAGCGGACCGCCTGTTGCGATGGTGCCGGTGCAGACGGGGCCGGTCCAAGCCGAAGCCAAGACGGTGCTGTCAGACGGATCGAACTACCAGATTCCTGTGCCCAAAGGCGGTGGCGATGGTGCAACGGTGATGCCGACACCGTCCCCAGTGGCCGAGCAGGGCAGTCGCACCCTACGGATTGTGCTGGTGGCGGTGGTGACGATCCTGGTGCTGGCGGTCGGCGCAGGTGTCGTTGGATTTCTTCAGAAAAAGAGCCAGGTCAAGCTAGACCCAAATGATCCGAAGTCGATGGTCCAGACCGTCGACAAGCTGGTGCAGGGAACCAATGGCACCGGGACCACTTCGGCAAAGGCCAACAGCAAGATCGTGGCCTGGCACATCGAGAGCATTCCGCCCGGTGCCGAGGTCTATCAGCTCAGCAAAGACGAGCTACTTGGCAAGACGCCGCTGCGAATCGAGCAGCCGATTCAGCCAGGGGAAGTGCAGGTCGAGCTGCGACTGACGGGCTATCTGCCCAAGCGAATCACGCTAGCCTGCGACCGAGACCAAGAGCCACCAACGGTGAAGTTGGAGCAAGAAAAGCCCGAGCCTGTCGACAAAGGCAAAAAGGGCAAGGGCAAGACGCGTCGTCACAGCAAGAAGTAACGCTGAGACGATCGACAGAAGCGCCACCTCGCTGCTGCTTGCCATCGCGACCTGGGGGCGACCATACTCAGCGCCTATGAGTGAGTCTGCGTCGCATTCATCCAGCGCTCCCACGGACGAAGTGGTCCGCAAGAGTGTGCGTGGTGCCGCGACGACGACTGTGGCGGGACTGCTCGGTCGCGCGGCGGGGCTGCTGACGACGCTGCTGGTCACGCACTTTGTTCAGAAGAACGAGTACGGACAAGCAAACCTGGCGCTGATTGTTGCTACCGTCGTCAATGCACTGACGCTGTTTGCGCCGCAGCAGGCGCTGCTAACCCGTCGAGAGCACTTCGAAGAGGCCGCCAGCCTGGTGCAGACCTATCTGCTGTGGCTGGGCGTTGCGGTCTTTGGGTCGCTGCTATGGCTGGGCAAGCCGCTGCTTGGGCTGCTTCATCAGCCGTCGGCGCTGCCGCTGCTTCAGCTGTACTGTGTGGCGCTGTGGCTAGAGCGTGCGGCGCTTATCCCTGCGGTGAAGCTTCGCTATCGGCTCCAGTTTGGTGACTTGGTGCGCGTCGATCTGCTGGGCGATGCGCTCTATGTCGTGGTGACGATGGGCAGTGCGGTGGCGGGGCTTGGGGCCGTCAGCCTGCCGCTTGGTGTGCTGGCTCGGCAGCTTACGCGGGTGCTGGTGCTGCGACTGCTGCTTGATATGCCGGTGCTGCCCGGCTGGCCCGAGCCACTGTCTGCCGAATCGAAGCGCTTGCTGCGTGACCTGTGGCGGATGACTTGGCCGATCTATCTGTCGTCGCTGGTGGAGCTGTCGACGCTCTACATGGACAACGTGTTTGTGGGCCGCTTCTATTCGATTGGCGCGCAGGGCATCTACGCCGTCGGCTACACCATCGTGATGACTCCGAGTGAGACCATTGCGGTCTATGCCGCCAGTGCCATGGTTCGGGCGCTGGGTCTATCGGACCGCTCGGCGCGACAGCACAACTACCTGCAAGGACTGCGATATGTCTCGCTGTTCTTGGTGCCGCTGGCGGTTGGCGCGGCGCTCGTGGCGAGCACGTTTGAAGTAGCGCTGCTGCCGGAGCGCTGGCGAGGCGTAGCCGGTGTCATGCAGTGGCTGGCCATTGGGGCGATGTCGCTTGGCTTTCATCGGATGGCGTTTGCGCAGCTGACGGCGCTGCATCACTCGCGAATGGCGGGGCTCATCTACGCGACGCAGTTACTGAGCTTTGTGACGGGCTTGGTGGTTGTGGCGCTGACCGATCCCAGCAGGCTCCAGATGGAACGGGTGGCGCTGGCCGTATCGCTGGCGCTGCTTCTGGCTTCGGCGTGTGGGACTGCGATGACGGTATGGGTGGATGAGCTGCCGCTGCGACGGCTGGCTCAGGCGCTTGGACCGGCGCTTCTATCGACGACAGGGATGGCAGTGGTGCTGCTGGCGCTGCGGCCCGTTTGGAACTGGGCCCATGTCGCTGCGACGCCGCTTCGTCTGGGTGCCGAAGTTGCGGTGGGTGCGGCGGTCTACACGGCGTGCCTGCGGGTGTTCTTCCCATCGCTTCTCCATGAAGTCAGGAGCTTTATCAGTCGACGCAAGTAGGGTAGAAGACTCTGATGCAAGACCAACCACAGCCAGGCCCTAGGCCGTTTGTACAGGGAGAGTCCTGTCGCGTGCTGTCTCGGGGTCCGGTGGCTACACGGCGCTTTGGTCGGTTGCTGGGGGAAGCGCTGGAGGCGGGGGATGTGCTGCTTTTGGATGGGCCGCTTGGAGCCGGAAAGACCTGCCTCACCCAAGGCCTTGCAGAAGGGCTGGGCATTCCAAGTGGCACGGCGATTTCGAGTCCGTCGTTTACCTTGGTGAACCAGTATCCGGGCAGGCTGCCGCTCGTACACGCGGACCTGTATCGGTTGGAACATCCCGAAGAGCTGGGCGAGCTGGGTCTGTGGGAGGCGTCAGAAACGGGGAGCGTTGTGGTCATTGAGTGGTCGAGTCGCTTTCCCGAAGAAATGCCACCTGACCATCTGGCGCTGGTGATCTCGCCACGGAGCGCGCGAACACGGGAGCTGACCTTGCATGCCAGCGGACCGAGAGCAAAGACCCGCTTGGTTGAGCTTGTGCGGAAGCTCCCGGCGGCGCGGAGGAGACAGTGAACGAACCAACCAACTGGAAAATCACCATCGACACCCGGCGTGGAGGCTATCTGGAGTCGCTCAGTCGGGTGCGTGCCGTGGTGATGGATGCAAGCGGTCGCACCCTGATGCAGGCTGGCGACTGTGACGAGCCGGTGTTCTGGCGCTCAACGGCCAAGTTTGTGCAGGCACTGAGCCTGTTTCGCAGCGGTGCAGTCGAGCGCTTCGGCTTTACCGATGAAGAGCTGGCGCTGGCGTGCGGATCTCACTCCGGTGGACCGCAGCATGTGGCGCTTGCGCAGAAGATGCTCGACCGGCTGGGGCTTCCGCCGTCTGCGCTGCACTGTGGACCGCACATTCCGCTTGGTCCAGATGAGGCGGCGCAGCTTGCCGATGCACACCAGCAGCCGACCAAGCTGCACAACAACTGCTCGGGCAAGCACTCGGGCATGCTGGCGTCCTGTCTGGCGCGAGGCTGGCCGCTGGCGGACTACAACCGGCATCATCATCCGCTTCAGCAAGAGATCCTGGCTCATCTGTCAACGGTGAGTGGCATTGACCCGGCGCACATTCAGACGGCGATTGACGGCTGTGGAGCGGTGGTGTTTCGGACGCCGCTGCATGGACTGGCGCGGGCCTATGCTCGCCTGGCGGGGGATGCGCTGCCTGCGCCGCACCAAGCGTCCGGTCAGCGGATTCGACGCGCGATTGCTGCTGCACCAGAGATGGTGGCGGGTCCGGGTCGGCTGTGCACCGATCTGATGAAGGTGTCGGGGCGCAACCTGATTGCCAAGATTGGTGCGGATGGGGTGTACGGCCTGGCGGCGATTTCGTCACCACAAGGTCCGTGCGGTCTGGCCGTGAAGATCGAAGATGGCAGCATGAAGCTGCTGGGACCGCTGGTCTGTCAGCTGGCTGCCGCACTGGGCTGGCTAGACGGACACCAGCTAGAGCAGCTTCGGCCACACTGGTATCAGCCGGTCATCAACCACCAAAAAGAGCTGGTGGGCGACGTTCACGTCAGCATTGATTCGTAACGGGATGGACGGCCCGGGCAGTCGGGCCGTGACTTACGAGTGCGTCGGCTGTGGGGTCAGCTCGGCGCTGGCTGTGGCGGGCTTGGCTTCGACGACGACGCGAGCAGGGCGGCTTGTGGCTGCCTTGTGGACGATTCCGTTCATGACGACCTTGATGCGCCACACCGCCGTGATGTTGGTCAGTACGGCCATCAGGACCATGACGGCTGCGACGATGTGATAGAGCGGCGAGGCGACACCAGGCTCCATGTAGGCTGCCACAATCGGCGCCACTGCCGTTGACACGCCAAGCCATACGCCGCGCTCGTGACGCTGCATGTAGCCGACGTTGGCGTTGACACCAACGGCATCGCCTTTGGCTCGGCTATAGCTGACGACGCTGCTACCGACCAGCGCAAGCGCGGTGATGGCAAACATCCACGGCTCGTTCCGGTAGTAGAACAGAAAGCCCAGGAAGGTGAAGACGTCGTTGTAGCGATCCATCGTCGAGTCAAAGAACTCGCCGGCGGGGGTGCAGTGGTTGGTGGCGCGGGCTACGATGCCATCCCATGCGTCGCAGGTGAACGCCAGCAGCAGCGTCCATCCGCCGAATCCGAAGTGACCCATGGCAATCGCGATGGATGCCACCACCGTCAGTAGCATCGAGCCCAAGGTGATCATGTTGGGGGTGATGCCCAGCGCGATGAAGAAGCGGACCGGGATGCGGAACATCCAGTAGCCGAACTCCATGAAGATGCGCGGCAGCCACGGTGTCTTGGTCACTTGATCGATGCGTGGGGTGCGATCCATTCCGAAGATGGCGCACTTGACGCAGTAGATCAGAAAACACGCGACCCAGAAGGCGGGAAGACCAAGCAGCGGAACCAGCACAGTGGACGGAAGGCTCCACAGCGGGCTTGTCGAGGACTGGGGGACGGTAAGCGAGGCATGGACAGGATCAAGCATGGGATTCCCTAAGCGAGTGAGCGGTTTCCTACTCTGGCCGACGACCTAAACGTGCGATAAATGGAATGAAATGCTGCAAGACGATTGCCAAAGCCCAGGTCCCCGCCCTGAACACTCGTGGTCGACGGAAGCAGTCACACAAGCGAGCTGTCAGAAATTTACCATGTGTTCCCGAACTCGTCTTGGCGGACGCCATATTGTCCAATTTTCGACGCTGCAACCGGGCTACTGGCTGTGCCTGTGGGCGCTGGTGTTCCTTGCTGGGTCTGTGCGCGGGTGGGCGGAAGAGGGCGGGAGTAAGTCATCGGGTGGTTCGTCGCAGGCAAAGAGCAGTCATACCCGGCGTCCCTATCCACCGCTGCGTTCGGCCTCGGGACAAGCGTCGGGTTCACCATCGACTCCGCCGGCGCGAGCGAGTGTTCCGCCACTGCGGGATGCGGTAGCGGCCACGACTCCGCCGCTGGTGGTGGATGGCAAGAGCTATCTGCTGGTTGGCCGGGGTGAGCTGACAGGGTCGGAGACACCACGCTATCAAGCGGCGCTGTACTTGGAGCATGCGGGCGCGCGGATGCAGTTTGGCTCGCTGACCACGCGGGCTCCGACCAGGGCGCAGCTGATGAGCGAAAACCGAGCACAGTACTTTGTGATCTGGGGTCGCTTTGCGCGAATGCTGGTACTGAAGATGACGAGGCCAGCGAGCAAGGCAGAGCTGGCTGCGATGTTTCACTCGGGGATGCCGGAGGTGTTCGGAGATCGGACGCCTGCCGAGCTGCGCAAGGATGCCGAGTCGCTGGTGAAGCTGATTGATCGTGACCTGGCGGAAGGTCAAGAGCTGCGGATTCATATCAGCGAAAGCGGACAGATCGATCTGTACTTGGATGGCAATCGGCGGGTCGGACCGCAGAACACGAAGCTGTCTCGACACGTCTTGGAGATCTGGTTTGGATATCACTCCGTTGCGCGCAGCCTGCGCAATGTGCTGATCGACAAGATTGAGGTGTTAAAGACGCCTCTTGCCAAGCCCATCAAGTAGCGCACTGCATACCGACTGGCGAAGAGTTGAGCTTCGCCACGCCTGTCTCGCCACTTCTTTACACAGAGCTGCAGCAGCAGGATCGAGCTACCGAATGCGTGGCTCACTGCTACGCTCGAGTGTTTGTTAGCGCTTGTCTTCGATACAAGGAGTCATTATGCGTACGCTGATTCGCAATCTGGTTCTTTCCATGAGAATCGGGAACATGGTGATTGTGCTGGGGTCGGTGGTCCTCGGTGGCTGTGGAACCCAGACCAACCAAGCGGTGGGATGTAACACGGATGCAGACTGTGGCAGCGGCCTGTACTGCGGGATGACCGGCCAGTGCATTCCCAAGCCCAAGAGCATTGCGGTGACCATCACCAAGCTGGGCGATGGAGCGGGAACGGTCACATCCAGTCCCGTGGGCCTTTCCTGTGGTTCGACCTGCACCGCCAGCTTCGAGCTGGGCAAGGCAGTGACCTTGACGGCAACGGCGGAGAGTGGATCGACGGTGTCAGGCTGGTCGATTGGCTGTACGGGCACGGGAGCAACCTGCACGTTTACGCCGACGCTCGATGAGCCGGTGCAGGTCGCGATCAACTTTGGGGTGCAGCCGCCATCGCAGCCGCCCGCTCTGTGTAACGCGCAGTCGTTTTGCTGGGAAAACCCTCGTCCGCAGGGCAACGTACTTAATGATGTTGCGGTGCTTCCCTCGGGCGAAGTCTGGGCGGTTGGATCCGTCGGCACGGTGGTTCGCCGCCTGGGGACGACCTACAGTCTGCTAAACAGCGGCACGACCCAAAACCTCGCGGGGGCGGCGGTGGTTGGCAGTGATGTGGTGATGGTTGGTGCGTCAGGAACGGTCCTGCGTGGCGCGGGTGGTGTGGTATCCGGCGAGACCAGTGGCATCCTGCAGGACTTAAATGATGTCGCACCGACCAGCACGGGGGCCATTGCCGTTGGCGTGGGAGGCAAGATCGTCCGTCGCAGCGGCATCGCTTGGAGCAGTGACGTCAGCCTGACCACCCAGACCCTGCGCGGCGTGGGAAGTAGTGGCACCGAGCTGTGGGCAGTCGGCGATGCCGGAACCGTGCTTGCAAACGCCGGAACGAGCTGGCGCGTGGTGACCGACTCGCTGTTTCCAACCAAGCCGCTGACGTCCGTGGCTTCGTTGTCCGGTGCTGCGTTCATTGGCGCACAGCAGGGCGAGGTATTCCGTCAAGGCTCGCCGTGGTCGCGGGTTTGCTGCGTCAACCTTCCTGACATTCGCGGCATGATTTCGTCGTCGTTTGGACTGATCGCAGTCGGCTCAACCGTTGGTGGCGCAATCTTGCAAAGCAGCGATGGGACGAGCTGGACCACACCGATTGATGGTGCGCAGACGCTGTTTTACGGGGTCGGCGCAACGACGGGCGAAGCGTGGGTGGTTGGCGATTCGGGCGCCATGTATCGCTACACGGGCGGCGCGTGGAGCCCGCAGACGATTGGCTCGACCCGACCGCTGCGCGGCATCTCCGTCGCGGGTCAAACCTACTTCGCGGCGGGTCTTAGCGGTGCGCTGCTGCGCTCGGTGAGCACGTCGGTGTTTTCGGCTACAGCCTCGGGAGCCCCGGACTTTTCAGCCATCAGCGCAGTGAGCGCAACCGAGGCGTGGGCCGTTGGGGATGCTGGGGCGATCTATCGCTTCGATGGCTCGTCGTGGAACAAGGTAAACAGCGGAACGGGCGTCGCGCTGCGTGGTGTCTGGGCTGCGGGGGCAGATGATGTCTGGGCCGTTGGGGATGCTGGCACGGTTATTCATGTCAAAAACGGAAGTGCCGCTGCGATGTCTGGTGGCACGACGCAGAACCTCCTGTCGGTCTGGGGAACCAGCGCCAACGATATCTGGGCAGTGGGCGCAGCGGGAACCGTGGTTCGCTACAGCGGTACGTCCTTTGCTCCCGTAACAGCCCCCGCCACGAGCAAAGCGATCACCAGCGTCTGGGGCAACCTCAGCAGCAACGTCTGGATGGTGGCTGGCCCCGACGTCTTCGTCTGGAACGGCAACAACTACCAGAAGTACACGCCGTCTGGGACGGACTTGTACGCCGTCGCAGGCTTCGGCTCTGCACTGTATGTTGTGGGGTCGAAGGGCCAGCTGCTCAGCTACTCTGGCGGCAGCTTCACCCCCATGGAGACCGGCACGCGCAACGCCCTGTACAGCATCGCAGTATCGGCTTCGACGATGTACCTGGCGGGTGACAACGGGACCGTGCTCAGCAAAGCGCGCTAACGAACGCCGGGCAGGCGATGGCGATACCCAGGCGCCGTCGCTATGGTCAAGCCTGGTCTGTGCTGGTCGTGAGGGTAGGGTTGTGATGTGCGGGCTGGTGCTTACAGATCGTGCCAGTCGGCGGGTCGCTCAATCGGACACAGGCCGGTGAGCTGCGCCAGGCGCTGGGCCACTTCTTCGGCCTCAGCGTCCATTCCCTCTCCGATGATCCACTCGATCTCCCCGCGTGACGAAGACAGAGAACGAACCACCGCAAGACCGTCGAACGCTTCGACGATCATGCGGACGTAGGCGATTTCAGACAGGGGAACGCGGAAGTAGCGGGAGGGCAAGAGCGGATGTCTTAGAAGTTGACGCGGTAGCCGAGGTTGCCGAACACGCCGTTGAGCGAGGCGTAGTCCGTTCGCTCGGTGCGACCCCAGATGATGTGACGATAACCGGCTTCGATGAACACGCCACCACGACGGAGACGAATCTCTGCACCGAGGAGTCCGCCGAGACCGACCTGGCTCATCCACGAGCCGTCCTGAATCTGGACGCCATCGCGAGCGAGGAAGCTGTATTCGGCCAAGAACTGCGGCAGCACACCGATGTATGGAGCCCACGCGGCATCCAGGCTACGGAAGCGATACGCAAGCAGCAGACCGCCACCGACGACGTGCGAGGCACCAGGAGCGGGCGCAAAGTACTCGTACTGCGGGCGCAGCGAGAACGCGAAGGCTCCGTACGGCAGCTTGAGTCGTCCACCGATTTCCAGACCGCCACCGATGCCGAACACACCGCGCGGAATGTCGACGTGGGTCAGACCCATAAGGCCCAGCTCCACGGCGAAAGACTTCGCGGGCGGACGATCACCAGCCGGAGCATCTTCCTTGGGCTCATCCTTGCTGGCAGTCGTCGGAACGGCATCCGGCAGCGCGGACTCGTAGTTTTCGACGGCGTTGATGCTGTAACGCAGACCGAGTCCCGTCTTGCCAACCGGCCAGTGGGCGGTGGTGACGTAGGTGCCGGTGCCCGGAACCTCTTGGACGGCATCGGCGCGCGAACCACCAGTGCCTTCGGCTACGACAGCGGCACCCGTGATGGGGCTGCCTGCCGCGTCCGAGAGCTGAAGTCGCACTTCGCGCTGACCTTCTTGCGGATTGAAGGTTGGGGCGCCGACATCCAGCTTGGCCACCACCGGACCGCTCTGGGTCGCCGAGATCTTGAACTCACTTGTGTCTTCTGGCTTGGCTCCGCTCGGGGCGGTTGCGCAGCGCAGGTTGTGCTCTCGGGCAGGCTGAAGCGGAATCGGCTGACCCACGGCCTGTAGCTCTGCGCCGTTGAGGCCACAGAACACGCCCTTGCCATCTACCTGAACCGCCGCGCGCTTGCCTTCGCCACCTGGCCACAGCACGACGCGAGCGACTTGGACGTGACCGGGAGCGCTCCACGGACCGACCGAGCCTTCTGCGCTGACCGCGCTCACACGGACGTAATAATCGCCAGGGCCAACGGCAGTCGGCATGACGCGCGTTTCGGCAGCAGCGGCTCGGCTGTCACGGACGATCGAATCGAACGCGGCATCCTGGGCCACTTGAACGTGCCAGCCGGTTGCAGCGGCGCCGTTCAGCGAGTAGGTGCCTTTGACTTCCACGGGACCGCCGGTCGAAAGGACCAGGCCAGGCACTCCCGCGATCATCGGGGCGGCAGGAAGCGGCTGAACAGCCGTTGGCGGCGTGGTGACGTTGGCAACCATGCTGCTTTGGTTTGCAGCCACGGTGACCGTCTTGCCTTTGGCCGTGAGCGTCGCCGTTCCTTCGTAGACAGAGACGCGGGTTGCTCCGGTCTTTGGCTCCACAGAGATCCGCACCGTCGAACCTGGGTTGACTGCGACCTTGCCAACCGGAGTCACAACGCTGGCGCTCCGAGCGGGCTTGGCAGCAACCGGCTTGGCGGCCACTGGCTTTGCTGCGGGCTTGGCAGCCGTGGCAGGCGCAGCGGGGGCTTGAGTCGCCACCGTGATCTCGCCAACCGTCACGGTGTTGGTGCCGGGGACGAACTTCTTGGCTGGGCCATTGGCCGGGGACGCCGGTGGCACGCCATAGACAGAGAACGAGGTGTTTTCGCCAACCAGAACCCGCGTGCCGTCTACAAAGTTGACTTCTGCGCCCGAGCCTGCAGCGCTGTCGACGCGCGTGCCAGGAAACAGCAGCTCGTCTTTGCGGGCTCCGTGACGCTCGCTGCTCGAAACCACGTCAACCTGGTGGTGATTGGTTCGGAGCTTTGCCTCAGGAACCCCAGCCGGGTACGTCGGGGCCGCTGGGGTGGCTGGGGCGGCAGCCGCCTTCGGTGCGGTAGCAGCCGCAGCTTTGGGCGCAGGAGCGGCAGTTGCCGCTTTGGCCTTGGTCGCTGCCCCCGCCGCTTGTGCGTAAAGCGGCTGAGACGAGATCGTCAGCAGGCCGCCTCCGATCACTACACCGAGGAACAACATTCGCGAGCACGTCATTGAACTCTCCACGGGACGTTTTGGCTCTAGTTCGGTAGCCAGTTCCTAATTTGCCTGAAGGCGCTGATGTCTGTCATTAACTAAACCAGCGAGGCCGCTACATCATCACATTCACCCATCAAGTCAAGCTGCCTCTTCGTAAAACGTCAGGTGCGGCCATCGCCAATGTAGATGCGCGGCACGCGCTTCGAGACGACGGTGCAGATTTCCCACGGGATGGTCTGGGCCCAGCTGGCTAGCTCGGACAGGGTGATGCGGTCGCTGTGTCCGCTCGGGCCTGTCTGTGCACCGAGTAGAACAACGTCGTCGCCGACCTTTACGCCAGGCACGTCGGTGACATCGACCATCGTCATGTCCATGGTGATGGGGGCGAGTACTTTACAGCGCTGACCACCGCATAGGACGTAGGCGGCGCTGCTCATGCGGCGGGTGTAGCCGTCTGCGTATCCGACGGGCAGCGTCGCACAGAGCGTGGAGCGCACGACGCGGGTCTTGCCGCCGTAGCTGACGTTTTCCCCGGAGGGAAGCTCGCGCAGCGCGATGATCTTGGTACGCAGGGTCATCACCGGCCACAGGGTCGCAAGCTCGGTGTGGTCAGGGGCCACGCCAAAGAGCCCAATGCCCGCGCGAACCAAGTCAAAGCGCGCTTCGGCAAAGCGGACGGCTCCGGCTGTGTTGGCGGCGTGGATGATGCCGGGCTTAAGTCCTTCGGCTTGCAGCTTATCGACAAACTGGCTAAGCCGTACGAGCTGCTCTTCTGTCGGTGTGGCGTCTTCGCCATCGGCATCGTAGAGATGCGTACACAGTCCCGATAGATACAGTCCGCTGTGCCGTCGAAGCTCGGCCAGTACGTCGTCGAGCTGATGCAGCCTGACCCCAAGCCTGGACATGCCGGTGTCGGCCTTTAAATGGATTCCGACGCGCGGAGCGGACAGCTCATCGGCTGCGCGAGCAAATCGTCCAAGGTCTTTGCCATCCGCGACAACGGGCGTGAGCCGATACGCGACGACGTCGCGGTGTGACAGCCCGTAGTAACAGCCGAGGACAATGATGGGAAGCTCGATGCCGGCTCGTCGCAGCTCGACGCCTTCTTCGACCAGCGAAACGGCAAAGCCCCAGACTTTCTTTTCCAGGGCGCGGGCGCACGCAACGGCTCCATGACCGTAGGCATCGGCTTTGAGCACCGCGAGCAGACCCGTTTTGGCGCTGCCAACGGCACTGCGAAGGACATCGGCGTTGCGGCGAAGGGCTCCTAGATCGATCTCGGCCACCGTGGGACGAATGTCGGTCCGTATGTCGAATACCTGGTAGATGGCGCGGACGATATCTTGCCGGGCGGGGGCCGGTCAAAAAGTTGCGGGGTCGGTGTTGCGATGTCGTCGGTCGTGCTAAGTAGTGACTTCATGAACCGAAGACACAGGGGCGGAGCTTGGCTACAGCGTGGGCTGCGGGTGGGGCTGCTGGCTGTGGGGCTGAGCCTGCCGGGACTCGCGCTGGCGGAGCCGCCGTGGCTGGGACTGGAGCTGGAGCCTTCACCGCAAGGAGGCGCCAAGATCGTCGATGTCTATCCCGGATCGCCGCTGTATGGACTGCTGGGGACATCGCAGCTGGCGTCGGGGGATGTCGTGGTTGCGCTCGATGGTCACAAAGTGGCAGAGCCCAAAGACCTGGCGGCGCAGGTGCGCGCACAAAAGCCAGGGCAGACGGTGACGCTCAAGCTGCGGCGGGCATCGGGACAGCTGGCGGATGTTTCGACGGTGCTGCTGTCTCGTCCGAGCGAAGACCAGCTTACCCAGATGTCGATGCAGCTCGAAGAGGAGCGGCAGAAGCGCCTGATTGGTCAGCGCGCACCGGACTTTGGGCTGGAACAGCTACACGGGACCAAGCTGCCGGGAACGGGGACAGGACTGCTGGCTGCGAGCAAAGGTCAGCCGGTGCTGCTCGTGTTCTTCGCAAGCTGGTGTGGTCCGTGTCTGCGCGAGATTCCTCATCTCAACGACTTGCAAGCGCGAAGACCGGATCTGCGAATGATCGCGCTGTCGACGGAAGCAAACGACAAGATCTTGGACATTGTGCGTCGCTATTCTCCAGCGTATGCGGTCGGACGGGACATCGAGCGCAAGGCATATCGTGCGTACGGCGTGGCGTCGTATCCCACGTCGTTTCTGATGGATGGAGCAGGGATTGTGCGAGCGGTTGATCATGGCTCGCTGACGACGGTGGAGCAAGCGCTGGACAAGATTCCCAAGGCGGTCAAAGCGGCGCGATAGGAGTCGCTTCGGACGGTCTCTGTACTGCGTGGGAATCGGTGGCCCGATCGAAGCAGACCGCTGTCGGACGTTGGCTAGCTTCCGTCGGTGCTGTCGGCGTCCGTCGGCTGGGCAAGGTCGGGCATGCTGGGGCTGCTGAGATCGATGCCGCCGGGCAGTGCGCAGATCATGGTGCTCTGTGGTAAGTGGCAGTATCCGTCGCTGTGGCACTCGTATTCAGCGGGGCAGGGCGGGTCGCTGGATGCGCAGCGAAACGCGCAGTCGGAATAGGTCGGCGCAAAGCAGCTCCACAGCGCCAGACCGGACAGCGGTAAAAACAGCGTGAGGGTCAGTGCGAACGTTCGTCGCATCACCAGCTCCCAGAGAGTGACAGTGCAAACTGCTGCTGCGAAAAGAGCGGAAGGGGATGAAGCGCCAGCTTTTTGAGCGCGCTGTCCTTTCGGTTCACTTGCCAAAACAGAATGCCGCTACCGAGTGCGGTGACTCCGGCGGTGACAAAGCAAGCAATCGCTGCGCGCTGAAAGGAACGTCCTTCTTGCTGAACCTGTTCGTACTGCTGACGCTGCGCTGCATCGTAGGTGGGAGCCAGTCCGTTTTCGCGCTGAACGGTCAGCAGGGTTAGCTCATCGGAGCGATGCTGCGAAAGGAGTCCGAGCGTGATGCCAGAGACGACAAATGCGGTGGTCAGCGCGGCACCGATGGATCCCGTCACTTGATAGGCGCGACGGCTGCGCTCAAGTGATGCTCTGCGTGCGGCCTGCTGTGCGGCCTCGGCCTGTTGCGTGGGATCTTCCCGCAGCGGCGACGGCTCGGGTTCACGCTCTTCGGGAGGCGGCTCTGTCTCGGCAACCGACGCGGGAGGAGGCTCGGGCGGCTCTGCTGCATGCGCGACCGGACTGCGCAGCGGAATCAGCAGACAGAGGAGGAGTCCTCCTGTGCGCAGACGGCGCAACATGACTATGCTGCCACCATGGGATTGCGCTCGACGATCTTTCCGTCCGCGATGTAGACGACGCGCTTGGCATGCTGCATGACGCGCGGATCGTGCGTGGAAAAGATAAACGTCACACCCATCTGTTCATTGAGCCGCTGCATCAGCGCAATGATCTGTTCCGAGGTCTTGGAGTCGAGGTTCGCGGTCGGTTCGTCGGCCAACACCAGCTCGGGATGCGTAATGAGCGCGCGCGCGATGGCGACACGCTGCCGCTGTCCACCGGATAGCTCATCGGGTCTGTGCTTCAAAAATGGACCCAGTCCTACGTCTTCACAGAGCTTCACAACCCGCTCCCGCAGCGTAGTGAGAGGCTCTGGATCTTTGCGCATCAGGCACGGGAACTCGACGTTTTCGATGACGTTCAGAACCGGGATCAGGTTAAAGGACTGAAAGATGATTCCGATCTTGCGATTGCGTAGATCGGCCAGCTTGTCAAAGTCTCGATTGCTGACTTCCTGTCCATCAAACAGATAGGTTCCGCTGGTAGGCGAATCCAGACAGCCGATGATGTTCAGTAGCGTCGATTTTCCTGAACCAGATGGACCCATTACAACGGTGAATTCACCGCGTGCGACTTGAAGATCGACACCTTGCAACGCCGGAACGATGGTCTGGCCCAGGTGGTACTGCTTGACGATGTTGCGCAACGCGATGAGCGATGCACTGCGCTCGGTCTGGCTCATGACACAACCTCTAGTAGTAGGCTCGCGCCTCGAACAGGAATCGGAAGTCCATCGGAAGCAGAGAGTACTCACTGTAGTCTGTTCCGCCTACGTTCACGGTTCCCACTGGGATTCCGCGAATCGGAACGAAGCCAAACAGAGACAGCGTCAGCCACTCTTGTGCATTCCATGAAAACGTCGGTGAAAAGGTTCCAGACAGATCTGCAAGACCCGCAATCAGCGTCGCACCAATTGCAAAGTCATCGCGGATCTTGGGCTTGTTATAGCTGAGGATGAGATAGTGACGACGCAGCGGATCGAAGGTGAAGCGCTGCGGAATCGATCCGTTGGCTCCCGTGGTCTGTCCCAGCGTTGAGATTCCTGCCATCTGTGCGCGGCTCACGAGTCGCAGGTAGTCTTCAAACTCCAGCGCAGAGTAGCCATCGGACTGATAGTAGTACTCAAGCGACAGCGTGCTTTCATCGCGGAACTGGGTGCGACCCCCAACCAAGATGCGTGGATAGACGTTGCCGTCGCTCAGCTTGCTTGGTGAATAGACTGTCTGGGGATTGCAAATGCCTTCGCTTGCGCAGGCATGGTTTGGATAGTTCTTGCCGCTTCCGACCTGAAACAGAGACTCCACATGTAGCTCGTAGTCTGTGAAGAAGTAGCGCGACAGACTGATTCCGAACCGCGATGTGTTCTCAAAGGCATCGGCGTACTTGTTCGAAAAAAAGTAGAACAGGTTGATGTCGGTGTTAAACAGCAGCAGATACAGACGCGCTGCGAGCAGGTAGTGATAGGAGTCATCCGCAGGCTTGGTTCCGTCGGCAAGCGCATAGTCTGGATACTTCATCATCGCAAACGGAAGACCGTTTTGCTGATAGAGCACTTGCGGCGCAAACAGCGTGCTGATCGTGAACTTTTCAAAGGGAAGCTCAATCCGTGCGACCCACTGACCTGCGCGCTGAAAGTTCGGATCGGTGGGATCTTTGGGCGGATTGATCAAGTCCGTCGGATTGAACGCGAAGCCCGATCCCCAGATGATGCGCTTTTTACCAAGCAGAATGTTGAGCCACGGCCTAGGAGAGACAGAGACATACAGCTCGCTCGGAATGATGGTGGGACGCAGCGTAGGAACGTCGTGGTCGTCGATGCGAGTGCGTCCTCCGCTGCCATCTTTGTCGTAAAACAGCCAGCCGTTTTGATAGATGAGCGAGACGTCGGAATAGACAAAAGCCTTCGAACCGAAGCTGATCTTGAGCTGGATGTTGCCTTCGAGGATCTCGGTAATCGACGGCTGGTTGATTGTAGGAATGAGCGAGACGTTTGGATTGATGTGCGCGTACTGAATGCGGTTGTCGACGTAACCGTTGACCTCTGCGGTGACTTTCTTGCTGCTGCTTGGGTCACCTTTTTTCAGTGCATCCAGATCATCAAGCGAATCCTGCGCATGCGCCAAGCCAAGCTTCAGCAGAAGCAGCGTGGGGAGCAAGATCTGAAAGAGCGTCCGCAGAGACATCGACGTATTCCGCTGCGCCTATCGACCCAGATCGTCGAGGATGAACTTCTGCGCGGGCACATCGATATTGAGCTTCATATCGAGTGTGGTCATCTCCGAAAATCGCTTGGAGGCCAGTTCATTGCGCATGACGATGTGAGACGGTCTGCGCAGTCCGTGAAAGTCCTTTACGTCATCAAACTGTGCAGAGCGAAGCAGCTTTCCTGATGCAGCGTAGTACTCCGCTTTCTTGGGCTGACGTTCATCTTTGGTCATCCACAGCTTGATGCGGTCGTAGGATGCTTCTTTGGTCTTCGCGCTGAGATCGAGGAGCCACAGCTTGTCATCTTCCGACGGTGAAAGCTTGACGTTGTAGTCCGCAACGTAGTTTACGCGCAGCACGTCACCGTTGTTGAAGTCTCCCCCTTGGAAGCTTTCACGCGAAGCAAGTCGCAGTGCGCGCTTGAGGTTGGGCATGTACACCCACATGTTGTCTTCGACGCGCAGCATCTCTTGACCTTTGGCTGCGGCAGGCTCGAAAAACCAGGTTCGGATCTTGTCGTCTTCGGACTTGAGCGCGCGAAACTTGTAGGTTCGCGTGGTGTCATCCTGACGATGCGCAATCATCACCATCAGTCCATCAAACGTACGCGGTGACATCACTTCGTCGTAGCGCTTGAGAAGTTCCTGCGGGGTCGGATCAGCAGCAAGCGCCAGCGACGGTAGACTGAGTGCAAGCAAGAGCGCCGAAGCGGCTGTACATCGAAACATGGGACAGACTCCTTCTTGGTCCTTGTCGGAAGCTGCGAAGCACTAGTTGGCGCGCAGTGCATCCACAGGGCTTAGTCGCGATGCTTTGTACGCTGGATACAGCGCAGACAGCATCGCTCCCATCACCGAAAATCCAATCACAATCAGCAGAAAGCGAAGATCCACACTCGGATACGTCCACAGGACATCCCCACCGGGTGGCTTCATCGGAATGCCGCGCTGACCCAGCCAGCGCACGACCAGATAGCCAAGCGATGTGCCCAGGATCGCACTTCCCAAGCCAAGTGAGATCGCTTCGAGAAGAAACAGCGCGGTGACTTGCCAGCGACGGACACCAAGCGCCAGCATGGTTCCGATTTCACGCACGCGCTCATAGACAGACATCAGCATGGTGTTCACAATTCCGGTGGCCACCAGCAGAAACAGGACCAGCGCAACAAAGAGCAGCACATAACCGAGCGATGCGACACGCGTCTTCGTTGCGGGATCTAGCTCTTCCCATGTGGTCACTTGGTATTCATCACCCAAGACGGCGCGCAGGTTCGCTGCAATCGTGTCCATCTGCTGCATGTCTGTGACCGCGATGGCGTATTCCGTCACTTGTCCTTTCATGCGCAGAAGGTCTTGCGCAAAGCCAAGCGGAACCGTTGCGAGGCGCTTGGACTCTGCGATGCTGATGCTGGGAAGGAAGCCTCCGACTTCGACATCCAGCGCGTTCGTGCTGGCGTGCGGACCAGCCGCTTGCATCACCAGCGTGACGCCTTTTTGCGCCTTCAAGGAATCGGCCAGCGTCTGTCCAATCAGCGCCGTTCCTGGCTGATCGGAAGACAGCGGCTTGGTGCCTGCTGCGACCCGCTTGTAGCGCTGCGGACAGACTTGATATTCCAGCGCAGGATCGATGGCCGTGGCCATAAACATCGTCGACTCTGCACCGTTTGACACCATGCCATCAAAGTTGATGCGTGGTGCGACGGCAGTGACACCAGGGACAGACTTGATCTTGTCCATCAGCGCGGTGTCATACGTAAGGCTCTTTTTGAGTGGATCATCAGATCCCAAGTATCCCTTGCGGAAGACCTGAATCACACCGAGCTTGGACTGCACCATTGCTTCGATGTTGTTGCGGATGAAGCCATTTACAAAACCCTGCAAGATCACAATCGCTGTGGCGCCAAAGATCACAGCCAGCGCAGTCAGCAGCGTTCGGCGCTTGTTTCGAGTCAGGTTGCGCAGTGCGAGCAGAAGGAGTCGCATGATTACACCGAAGAGAGCGCCTCAACGGGGCGCATCCGGCTGGCACGAACCGATGGCCAGAGCGCAGCCAGTGCAGCTCCGCCCGCAGCCAGTGCCAAGATAAACAGAATGTAGCTTCCTGAGATCACCGGGAAGACATGCAGCGGGACGAGCATGCCAGGAATCGGAAGCACCATTCCTGTGTGTCCGTAGTACAGCACAAAGCCGCCTCCCACCAGGGCTCCCAAGATGCCACCTGCGAGTCCAAGCAGCGAAGCTTCCAGCAGAAACATCGAAAGGATTTGCCGTCGACGAACACCGACCGACATCATGGTTCCGATCTCGCGCGTTCGTTCCAGCACAGACATCAGCATCGTGTTGGCAATCCCAAGCAGCGCGACAAACAGAAACACACCCGCGATCAGGTTGAGGATGAAGTTTTGGGTGGCGATTGCATCATCCACAAACGCTGCAACATCGTGCCAAGTCGCTACTTCATACTCGGGTCCGAGCGCTTCTTGCAGGACGGGCTTGAGCCGCTCTGCATCTTCGAAGCGATGAAGCGCGACCGCGATCTCTGTGGCTTTTCCTTCCATCCGTAGCAGCTCTTGCGCAAACGACAGGGGAACAAAGCCGAGCTTTTTGTCAGGAAGCGGGAGTCCGGGCTGTCCGTATTCTCCGACGAAGTCAAAGTCGAGCGCATTCATCACGCCATCGCGATCGCTCGTCAAGATGGTGGCTCTCTGTCCGAGCTTTACACCCAAGTTGGATGCCAGCTCCGGTGACAAGATCGCTGCGATGGGACTCGAATCCTTCAGGCTCTTGCCGCGATAGATCATCTCGTTGCGGCGCGGACAGACAATCAGCTCCTGTACAGGATCCATGGCAGTGAACATCGCTGCGGTGCTGGTGTCGTTGGCATTTGCCATGCCACCAAACATGATCCGCGCCGTCGCTGCTTTGACTCCTGGAACCGAAGTGATCTTGCGCAGAAACTCCGCATCGCTTGGAATCACTTGATCCAGGGTTGCATTGACAGACTTTAGGAATCCTTTGCGATGCACTTGCAGCGCACCCGTCTGACCAAGGACAACGGACTCACGGATCGTTGCTTGCAGACCGTTTAGGAATCCACGGATGCTGACCATGATTCCGAGCGCAAGAAACACAGCAGAAAACGTAATCAGCGATCGCCGTCGGTTGCGCAGAACATTGCGAAAGGCGATGCGAAACAGGGGAGGGAGCATCGATTCACCACACCGATCCGGGTTCTTCATTAGCGTGACCAAAATACTTCGGTGTGTCAACCAAAAATACTTTGGCTACTGAAGTATTCGTTGTAAATCACTGACGGTATTGCTAACGTAAGATCCATGGAGCAGCCTCCTTCAGATCTTACGCGTGAGCTGGCTCGAACCTTCTTCGCACTGCTGATGCAGCATCGTTCGTATTTCCAGGGACTTTTCGCGGAGATAGGAATCTCGGCACCACAGGTTCATGTGCTGCACTTCCTTTCGGAAGGTCCGCTGACGATGCGAGAGCTTGCGACCAAGTGCAACTGTGAGCCGTCCAATCTGACGGGGCTTATCGATCAGCTGGAAGCGAAGCGGATGGTACAGCGCAAGATCGCCAAGACCGATCGTCGGGTGAAGCTTGTGTCGGTCACGCGAACAGGAAAAGCGTTTCGTGACAAGCTGTTCGCGCGACTGAGTGAGCCGGTTCCGTGGATGAGTGCGCTCAGTGCGCAAGATCAGCAGCAGCTGTTGTCGGTGGTGCAGCGTGCGCTGCTGCTCTTTCAGCAGCAGGATGTGCCGTAGCGAGAAGTGCGGTTGTGATGCGGTGGAGTCTGCATCAGCGCGCAGCATTTCACGAAAGTGACGCAGACGTTAGCAGATGCGGGGAAGCTGCTCTCCGGCGGGCCAGTCGAGGAGCTTTCGGCCTCCGTACGGAGTCTCAAGCTGGACAAAGCCGGGCGACTCTGTGATCACTTCGCCAATCACTGCGGAGTCGCGTCCCTGCGGATGGGCGCGCATGCAGGCAAGAACGCGAGCTGCATCGTCGGCAGGACAGATCGCCAGCAGCCTTCCTTCACATGCCAAGTGAAGGGGATCCAGCCCAAGAAGCTGACAGGCGGATCGCACGGTGGGATGAACCGGAATCGCGGCTTCCCACAAACGGAATCCTACTTGTGCGCTGGCTGCGATTTCATGCAGGGCTGCAGAGACTCCGCCTCGGGTTGGATCGCGCAAGACATGCAGATCAGGATGAACAGACAGGATCGCTGCGACCAGGGAATGAAGCGGTGCAGAGTCACTTTCCAGATCGCAGTCAAACGCAATTCCTTCGCGACACGACAAGATGGCGGTGCCGTGATCTCCGATGGTTCCACTGACGATGACTACGTCGGTGGGACAGGCTCTCTGTGGCGCGATGTGAATGCCTTCGGGAATGACGCCGAGACAGGTGGTGGATAGGAATACGCCATCGGCTTTGCCTCGCTCGACGACTTTGGTGTCACCGCTGATGATGGGAACGGCGGCGCGCTGGCTGGCCTGTCCGATTGCAGCCGCGATGCGATCTAGGTCCGACAGCGGAAAGCCTTCTTCGAGGATGAAGCCAATGGTAAGCGCGAGTGGCTGCGCACCGGACATGGCGACATCGTTGATGCTTCCGTGAACGGCCAGATCGCCGATGCAGCCACCGGGAAAGAACAAGGGAGAGACAACAAAGGAGTCGGTGGATGCTGCGATGCGACCGGGCGGAGGCGTCAGGATTCCTGCATCGTGACGGACTGCGAGCTGCGGACTGTGGAAGTGACGTGAAAACAGCTCATCAACAAGCTGCTGACTGGCGCGTCCTCCGCTGCCGTGGGCTCGCTCTACGCGACCATTTTGTAGATCAAGGGGTCGAAGGTGATGATGTGACATGGACCTTGCGCAACAGTCGCTGGGGACGATGAAGGAAGTAGGCTGCGCATGCGCCTTCAGCAGACACCATGCACGATCCGAGTGGGGAATCAGGTGTACATGCGGTGCCAAAGAGCGTGCAATCGGTAGGAATGCAGCTGCCTCGTAACACATCGGGACAGCGGCACGCGCGATGATCGGGAATCGATTCGGTGGAAAGGGAAAAGCGGTGCTCTGCGTCGTAGTCTCGGTAGGAATCCCGAAGACGGAGCGCACTGTTCGCAAGCTCTCCGAGACCTCGCCACGCAAAGGAATCTCGCAGCTCCATCACTTGGTGGATGATCGCTTGGGCTCTGCGATTTCCTTCGGGAGTTGCCGCGCGCGCAAAGTCATTGAGAACGATCGACTGGCCTTGGTTGAGCAGTTCAATCAGGTGCAGCAGTGACGCGAGCAGATCGATGGGCTCAAATCCTGCGATCACAATCGGCTTGGAAAAGGTCTGGGAAATGGCGGAAAACGCGTCGCTGCCGATGACTGCGGCAACATGTCCGGGACCGATGAAGCCATCGACTTGGACGGGATCCTTTGTCGCAGACAGCAGCGCAGACAGTGCAGCCGGAGTCAGGACGTGATTGCACAGCACGCTGAAGTTTCGGATGGACTCTTTGCGAGCTTGCTCGACGGTGGCTGCGGTCATCGGTGTGGTGGTTTCAAAGCCGACGGCCAAAAAGACCACCTCGCGATCGGGATGTTTTTTGGCGAGCGCGAGCGCATCCATCGGTCCGTACACCACGCGAACATCGGCTCCCAGGCTGCGCGCGCTCTGCAAGCTCTGATGCGATCGTCCTTTGACACGCAGCAGGTCGCCGTAGCTACACAGCATGACGCGCTGATGAATCGCGAGATCGATCGCTTGTTGAAGCCTTCCGATCGGCAGCACACACACGGGACAGCCGGGACCGTGAATCATGCGAATGGACGACGGAAGTCGATCCAGCAGTCCGAAGTGACAGAGCGCGTGTGTGTGGCCTCCGCAAAACTCCATCAGACGATAGCTGCGCCCGGGCTGGACGGTGCGATCGAGCGCGTGAAAGAGCCGCTCTGCGCGATCAGGAAGCCGAAGTTCTTCCGTAAGCTGCATCGATTGGGAACTGTAGCGCACAAATTGGCTGGGCTCGCTGCGTTGGCGGATCGCCCGTGTTTGTCGCTTGCAGCTTGCGCGGGGCGATGGTTTAACCCTGGGCCATGTCGTATTTGGTTTTGGCGCGCAAGTATCGACCGCAGACGTTTTCCGACGTCATCGGTCAAGAACACGTCACCCGCACGCTGCAAAACGCCATTCGGCGCGGTCGCATCCATCACGCCTTTTTGTTCTGTGGCGGTCGCGGAACAGGCAAGACCACGACGGCGCGCATCTTGGCCAAAGCGCTGTCTTGCGACAAGGCTCCGACGCCGGAACCGTGCAACCAGTGTCCGGCCTGCATCGAGATCACCAACGGAACGTCGGTCGATGTGCAGGAAATCGACGCGGCCAGCCAGAACCGCGTCGAAGACATCCGCGAGCTGCGAGAGTCGATTCGCTACGCGCCGGTGCGAGGCAAAAAGAAGCTCTATATCCTCGACGAAGTTCACATGCTGTCGACGAGCGCGTTTAACGCACTGCTCAAGACGCTGGAAGAGCCGCCGCCGCACGCGCTGTTTGTGTTTGCGACGACCGATCCGCACAAGCTGCCGCAGACGATCCTGTCGCGCGTGCAGCGCTATGACTTCAAGCTGGTTCCGACGGCACGGCTCGGCGAACACCTGAGCAGCGTGCTGACCAAAGAAGGCATCTCGTTTGAGCCCTCGGCGGTGCAGCTGGTGGCGCGGGAAGGGCAGGGATCGGTTCGAGACTCGCTGTCGCTGCTTGATCAAGTGCTGGCGTCGACGGAAGGAACGCTGACCGAAGCGCATGTGTCGAGCGTGCTCGGCGTTGCGGATCGCGGGCTGATTGTCGGTCTGGGTCGAGCGATCACCGAGCGAGATCCTGCGACGGCGCTCCAGCTTATCGACAGCGCGTACGGTCGAGGCTTCGATCTGTCGCAGCTTGCCAAGACGCTGCTTGGGCACCTTCGCGACCTGCTGGTGATCGCGGTGGTCAAAGATCCGCTGCCGCTGCTCGAAGCGACACCGTCTGAGCTGGAAGAGCTGCGAGCGCAGTCGGACCGGGCCAAAGGTCGCGCCGAGCAGCTGTTCAATCGCATGATGCGCGTCGCGGATGAGACGTCCCGAGCGGCGCTGCCTCGCTATGTGCTGGAAGTGGGTGTCGTCGAGCTGTGCGCGATCGAGCCGATGCAGCCCATCGGTGAGCTGGTCGATCGACTGGAGCTTTTGGAAGATCGTCTGGGGGGCGGTGGTCGTCCTCGCCAAGCCGGTCCCGCAGCGGGCGCTTCTGTCGGAGGCGAAGAACCGCGCCCTTTCGTCGCTAGCACCGGTCGACCTCCCGCGCCGCGACAAGAGCCGTCGCGTGCTTCGGTCGGTGCTGCTCCGTCTGCTGCCGTCGCGATGCAGGTCGCGCAGGCGCAAGCCCCGGCGGAACGAGTGGCTGAGCACCTTGCCCCCGCGATGGTTCCGCAGGCGGCTCCCGTCGTGGCCTCAGCTCCCATCGTGGCAGCCGCTCCCGTCGTCGCTGCTTCCGCACCGGAACCTGTGCTGCCTGAGCCTGTGCGGGTTCCTGAGCCTGCGCCCGTCGTGGTAGAGCCTGCGCCATCGACAGCGACCGATTCGCCAGCCTCGTCGTCAGTTGCAGCCTCGTCGTCAGTTGCAGCCTCGTCATCGACGGCTGCGTCGCTGCCGGACTTTCAGACGACGATAGCGAAGATCATGGATAGCCATCCACTGCTCGCGATCTTGGACGATGCCCGCCCGCTGGTGTGGCGCTCGGACGAGGTGGTGCTTGGGTTTGAAAAAGACACCAAGCTGGAAATGGCAGAGCACAAGCGCGAAGGCATCAAAGACGCGTTTGTGTCGGTGCTGGGTGCGAACATTTCGATCGATCTGAAGCTCGATCAGGCGGCTCGACCGGCAGACCCATCGCGGTGGTCGCGGCACGAAGCGCAGCTTCAGGCGAGCACCGACGACAAGCTGTCCCGAAAGCGCGAAGCCGAAGAGCATCCGGCACGACAGCTACTCAAAGCTGCGTTTGGTAATGTATCGTTTCAGTCTCCGACTTTACTCGACGAGGTGTCCTGACATGTCCGATTCGAACAATCCCTTTGGTTCTCTTCCCGGCATGCCCGACATTGGCCAGATCATGCAGCAGGCGCAGCGGATGCGAGAGGAGCTGGTTCGCTCGCACGACTCACTGGGCCAAAAGACGGTCGAAGCGAGCGCTGGTGGTGGCATGGTCTCAGCGGTGGCGACGGGCACGCGTGAGCTGGTCAAGCTCCGCATCGATCCGCAGGTCATCGACGCCAAAGATCCGCAGATGCTGCAAGACCTGATCGTCGCTGCGGTGAATCAAGCGCTGGCCAAGGCCAAGTCGCTGGAAGAAGAAGAGATGCGTCGCACCGCGATGGGAATGGGTCTGCCGCCGGGCATGCTGTAGCGACGCTCGCTGCTACGTTTCCGCCGCAGCTTTCCAGCCACACTTTTGCTTGGCCGAGTGCAGCTTCAGCTTTTCGGCCAGCTTCAGCGCACCGTCGACCGATTTGTCGAGCCCAGTCAGTCCCAGATCGACGCTCAGCGAGGCAATGTCCGCCGCTGCGCTGAAGTCCATGGTCGCCAAGCTGACGCCCAAGTTGATGGCCTTGAGCGTTCCCGATAGCGCCAGCCGCGCGGCTTCGGTTGCCTTTGAGCTGGTATGCTTTTGTAGCTCCGCAAGCTGACTCTCGATGTCACCAAGTACCTTGGTTCGCAGCTTAAACTTGGTGTCTTTGACTTCATTTTTGTTTAGCAGCTTCTTGAGCTTTGCTTGATCTTCAACCAGCTTCTTGCTGTCAAATCGTAGCTTCTTTGGAATGGTCTCCAGTGCGCCTGCGTTTCGCATGATCTCTAGCTTTTCGAGCATCCGATCTTGCGCTTCGATGGTCTTTTGGATGGACTCTGCCAGCGTGTGAAGCTGGATCTCTGTTCCATTGAGCTTGCTGCGTGCGAGCTCTACTTTTTCTTCGACTTTTTTGATGGTATCGAAAAATCCTGGAAGCTTGAGCAGCTCATCAGCCAGCTCGTTGGCCATCGTCTCGGTAAACAGCTCGGCATTGCCAATCCACTTGCGATCTTTTTTCTTTTGAACACTCAGCAGTGCGTCCAGTGCTTCCTTGATAGCGGTATCGACACTCTTGAAGCAATTGACCGTTAGCTTGGCCAGCGACATCGTGCTGCGAATCAGTCCCAGCACCGAAAGC
This sequence comes from uncultured Myxococcales bacterium, assembly GCA_937868485.1. Taxonomy (GTDB): domain Bacteria; phylum Myxococcota_A; class Polyangia; order Palsa-1104; family JAEUJZ01; genus JAEUKA01. The sequence continues at coordinate 27,238 of CALMML010000100.1, forward strand.
ACGGTGCCTGCACCAAAGTGAAAGCCTGACGATGCGATCACCGCAGCGTTGACACCGATGTTGACCGCGATCCCAGCGGTGATGATCGTGTAGTTTGCCACGATTCGAATCTGATAGCGCTTGTAGGCGGTCTTGGTTTTGCAAAGGTTGTCCCAAGCTGCCTTGGCATCATTGACCATTGCGTCAATGACAGGCTGACAATTGCTAATGAAAATGTCTTGATTGAAGAAGCGAGTAAATGCCTGATCTGCTTCTTCCACCTTGCCTTGCTCTGCGAACTGATTGATGTCTTCTAGTGCATCACCGAATTTAGCAACAAGCTTTTTGAGTTCTTTGGATGCTGTTCCTTTGTGGCTTGTGATTGCATCAATGATTTCTTGATGAAGGCGAGGGTCTTCTTTGAGTGCTTTGTTGATATCGCTCTTTTCGTCGCACTCCAGGACCAAGCGGATTTGATAGCTCTCTGGGAATTCAAAAAAGTTCGTCTTTTTGGCAACGGCATTGATGCGATCTGCCAGATCGGATGTGCGATACAGTTCATACTCAACAGTCTTGGCCATGATGGACTCCTTGTGCTGATGACTTGGATGCGGGCGATGCGGCAGACAGCAATTGCTATGCCTTGACGGATAGAACACGCAGCGACTGTGCGCTGTCCGGCGAGCGCGGTCCGCAGAACGTGTCACGATGCGCGTTGGCTCACGCTGTGCGCGCTGCGCTCGCGCTGTTCGGCGCACGCTGGGGAGCGGCGGACCGTCAACATCGACGCAGACGCTAGACGAAGCCGTCACTCCGCTGATACGCTGACCCAATGGCAGATTTAGGACTGCTGACTTGGGTCCAGCGTAGGCCATACGATCGAGCCGCGCAGCGATGGATCCTTGGGCTGCTCCTTGGCGGCCTGGTTCCCGTCGGTTCGGTCTATGCATCGCCGGTCAAGCCTGGGGCCGCGATTGCGCACTTTGATCAAGGAACGACAGCGTTTGCCGAAGGTCGCTACGCGGATGCACTGAAGGAATTCCAGATCAGCATGACGCTGGAGCCGAGCCCGAACACGCGCATCAAGGTTGCGCGCTGCTACAAGGCGCTGGGTCAGATCGGGAGCGCGTTTGTGCAGTTTCATCGCACCGCGCACGAGGCCCAGGACCGCATCAATGCGACCGGCGAAGCGCGCTACGCACCGACTCGAGATGCAGCGGAAGCAGAAGCGCAGGCGCTGGATGCGTCGGTGCCACGTCTGTCGCTCAAGCTACCGAGCCCGCTGCCCGATGATCTGCACTTGGTGATCGACGGAACCGAAGTCCCAAGAGAGAGCGTTGCGCGACCGATTCCCATCGATCCAGGCTCGCACGGACTGGTCGCCAGTGCGCCGCGCTATGCAAACCATGAGCAGCGATTCTCTGCGTCTGTTGGCGGATCGGTCAGTGTCACGATCTCGATGCAGCGGATTCCGGCAGCGGAACTTCAGCTTGTGTTTGCCAACAAACCGGCAGGAATGGCGGCGTTTGTCGACGGGAAACCGCTCGCTCCTGAACAGTTTGACAAGTCGCAGTGGGTGACTCCTGGGGAACACAAAGTAGAGGTTCGCGTTCCGGGCTACGTTCCGTTTCAGTGGCAGCGTTCCCTTGTGGATCAGGAAACGCAGCAAGTGCAGGTGTCTCTGCGTGCGGAACCGGGTCCGCTTCGCTGGGTTGCGCTGAGCCTGGGCGGTGCGGCGGTGGCTGCGCTTGCAATCGGAACCGGCTTCGGAGTGATGGCGCTGCAAGGAGCCAACGAGCAGACCGCACTGGACCCGCTGCTGCGTGATCGATCGGTGCAGTCAACGGTTCAAAATCACGCCACGTTGGCGACGACAATGCTCACGGTGGGCGGAGTGCTTGGGGGCGCCGCTACGGTGCTTGGGATTGTCTCTGTGGTGCGAAGGAATCCGCCCTCTGTTCAGCGTTCGGAATCAGAAAAGCGAGCCAGTCTGCGACTCCTTCCGCATCTGTCTGGACAAGGTGTCGGAGTCACTCTGCTCGGGAGGTACTAGTCTGATGAAGCCTGCCGCACAGCTTGTCGCTGATCGATTGGGAATCGCACGTACGCAAAGAGTCTTTTCTGCTGTAGGCGTCTTGTTCGCGCTCTCTTTGCTGGCTTGTACCGTCGGAAATTACGAAGTTGCAAACTGCGATCCAGCGGCTTCCAGCTTGACCACCGATCCATGTGACAAGTTCAACAAAGATCCCAATGACTGCATGCCGTATCAGTGCGATCGCGGAACGCAGCGCTGTGTGCAAGCTCCGCGTGACTGGGATCGGGATGGCTTTCCTGACAGTCGATGCGGAGGAACAGACTGTGACGATCGCAATCCTCTCATCACGGGATCTACAAACGGAGAGTGCTCTTGTTCCATCGCAGGAATGCAGTGCAAGGCGGGACAAGGTGCATGCAGACGCTTTGCGACCTATTCGTGTCAGAACAACATCGCAGTGTGTCCCGCGCTCGCAGGACAGCCCAGCGACTGGAACACGTCCATCTACAACGATGCGCCCAATGGCTACAGCTCGGAAGACTGGAACTGCGATGGCAGCGTCGAGCGCGCATGCTGTTACTTAAACAGCAACGGAACCCAGATCTGTCAGTCTTGCCCCAAGTCGGCATCGCTCTGCACAAGTGATGTCAGCGCAGTCTGTTCGTCGATTTGCAAGACCATGAACGGCGACAACAAGAACTGTCAGGCAGCCTCGCAATCGGGAACGCCCAAGATTGTGACCTGTGATGACACGATGTGTGGATCCAAAGTCGCCATCTGTTACTGCTCACCTGGAAACTGGTTTGAGGGCTATCCGTGCAATGTCCAAAAAGCCACAGAAGACCGTCTACGCTGTCGCTGATGAAGCAGGAA
>CALMML010000101.1 GCA_937868485.1 uncultured Myxococcales bacterium
CCGCAACCGTAGCGGATCTTAGCTTTTTTTGTCGCGGCTTAGGACGTCGTCACGGACGGACTCGCACAGCGCGCGGACCTTTTCGATCTGCTCTGCACCGACACCAAACTCGGCGAGCGTGGCGGCCAGGTGCTGGATCACGACATCGACATGTAGATCCCCCAGGCCCCTGCTGAGCATGCTGGCGTGAGACGTCCGCATGTCTCGACCCGTGTAGTGGTTGGGCCCACCGGTGACCATGGTGATGAACGCGGCCTGCTTGGCCATCTGGCGATCCATGTCTACGCCATCAAAGAAGCGAGCGACCCGATCGTCCGCCAGCATCTTGCGATAAAAGCTCTCAACCACTGCCTCAATGGCCGACGAGCCACCGAGCTGTTCGTATAGTGACTGCATGTTTCCCCCTCCTACAAAGATAGAGTATACCAAAAACTGGTATTGAGAATACGAATTATTCGTCGATCGCTGCTGGGTGTGTAGGCAACGACGGGACGCTACGTGCTTGCCGAACACGGAAACGAACGATATGAAGGGAGTCCTGGCCAAGTTACGTTACGTAACGTGAGCTTTCCGTGGTACACAAGACAGACGTTCCAGGCCCAATCAGGCGGAGAAGGCCGTATTCTGGACGAAGGCAAGAGCGATGCAGTTAACCCAATTCACTGATTACTCGCTGCGCATACTCCTCTATCTGGCCCACCATCCGCCTCAGGATGGCGAGCGGTTGCCAGCGGTGCTCGACATCAGTCGGGCGTACGGTATTTCCACCAATCACCTGAGCAAGGTCGCTCGGCTTCTTGTGCAAAATGGCTTCGTCAAAGCGACGCGTGGTCGCAACGGCGGACTCCAGCTTGCGCGTCCGCCCGAGGAGATCAACCTGGCCGAGGTGGTGCGCCGCAGCGAGCCGCACTTCGATCTGGTCGAGTGCTTTGACATGCGGACCAACACCTGCCCGATCGTCGGTGCATGCGCGCTCAAAGGGGTGCTGGCTGAGGCCAAGCGGAACTTTTTGGCGACGCTTGAAAAGCAGACGCTGGCCGACGTGGCGGGCACCAAGGTGAAGCTGGTGCAGCTCTGGCGAGCCACCCGCGCGAATCATTGACGACGTAACGCGCAGCCCAGGGCTGGGCTGTGGAATGGTCGTTTGTCTCACTGGGGCAACCTGGATGCAGATCCGGGTCGTTCTGCCGTGGCGTAAGTTCTACGCATCTTCGCGAATTCTCCGACTCCACGTAGCGCATCAGGGCTTGCACGAGCGAAGTGGCCGGTCTAATACCAAAGCCGCTTACTTCTTGGCTTTTTCGGAGCTTGCTGGTGCGTACAACTTCTTATTCGGTTCACTGGGCTGCGACGAGCGCCAGGCGCTGGGTTGGGCCTGACGACGACAACAACTCATCCGGGATGGCTGCTCCGTCACGATGTCCTCGCGGACTCGTCGGCTTGCTGATGACCGCGTGCTTGCTGTGGGGCGCAGGCGCGGTCGCGGCGGGAAAGCCCGGCCAGGCGATGACCGAAGAGGAAATGCGCGAGTCGCTGGAGATCGCACGGCAGACGGTGGGCGATCACAGCGTGAGCAGCAAGAGCGGTGGGCGGAAGCTAGACCTTCAAGCGCTGTGGTCGATGGCGCAAGGTCGCTTCCCCGGAATCCTGGCGGCGAAGCAGACGGTGGAATCGGCTCGGCACACGCGCAATGAGCAGATCTTTTTGCGGCTGCCCTCGGCGGACTTTTCGGGCTTTCTGACCTGGTCGCCGAACGTGAAGTGCAAGACCTCGGCGGAGCTAAAGGCAGAGCTAACGCCGTCGCAGCTTGCCTTGGGGGGTCGCGATCCACTCGGTGGACCGGATCACTGCGTAGAGACGAACGTCGCGCAGACCCTGAATTCGTCGACGATTCAGAACTATCTGCCGATCTATGGCGCGCTCGTTCAGCTAAACCTGCGGATTACGCAGCCGCTCTATACCTTCGGCAAGCTGACGGCTGCTTGGGATTTGGGTCAGACGGGACTGGACATCGCGTCGGCGCAAGCGGAAGGTGCCAAGCTCGACCATCAGCTAAACCTTGTGCGCGCCTACTTTGGCCTGAAGACGGCGCGCGCGGCGCTCGACACGGTCAAAGAAGGGCACGAGCAGGTCAAGCGCTGGGTCAAACAGATTGATCAAGACCTGGAAGCGGGGAAGGGCTCTGCGTCGGAAATTGACCTGATGCGGCTCAAGGTGGCGGAGTCTCAGATTGAGCTTCTGCTGATTGATCTGGAGCGCACGATCGGCTCGACGCTGGCAGCCCTGCGCTATCTGGTGCAAGACAACGGCATCGACGTCGATGAGCAGGACTTGGCGCTGTGGCAAGACGAGAGCCATCCGATCGACTACTACCTGGATGCGGCGATGCGCAGTCGACCCGAACTAAAAGTGCTGCGTGCGACGGGACAAGGCGCTCAGCTGTATAAGAAGCTGCGGATCGCGGAGCTTTTGCCAAACTTCGGCCTGATCGTGAACTTTGGCTATGGCTATGCGGGCGGCGTCGAGGATCCGAACCACGGCTTTATGAACCGACTCAACTACCTGGGGGCTGGTGTCGGACTCGGTATGAACTGGGCGCTGGATCTGGGGCCTCGGATTGCGCGGCTTCAGAAAGCAATTTCCGACGTCAACATCTTTGAAAATCGCAAGCGCGAGCTGCTCGGTGGTGGGGCGCTGGAAATTGAGCGCGCGTACAACGATGTTGTGGAGGCCAAGCGCCGTCTAAAGGCTGCGGAGACCGCGGAGCGTAGGGCTCGCGGCTGGCTCCAAGGCATCAGGCAATCAATCGACGTCGGCACAGCGGAGGGGCGTGATATGAACGACGCACTGCGCACCTACTTTGAACAGCACATTGCGGTGCTGCGCGCCATCAATGATGCGAACGTAGCGTGTGGGGCTCTCCGTCGAGTGTCGGGACTAGAGGTCATTCCCAAATGAGCAAGCAGAAATCTGTGTGGTTGGGTTCGGTGTTGTCGCTCGGTCTGTTGACCGGGCTTGTGAGTGTTCCAGGGACGCTGGGACCGCAGCCTGCTTGCGCGGCTCCGACTGTGCAGAGCCCGAAGGCGACGCTGCAGCGACTAAACGGTGCGTGTGAAAAGCTGCTGCGAACCAAGACCGACGCGGGCTCGGCGGAAGAAAAGAAGATCAAAGAAGAGATCAAGCAGCGGGCGTCGGAGCTTCTCGACTACAGCGAGCTGTGTAAGCGAGCGCTCGGCGAGCACTGGGAAAAGATGGGCGAGCCGAAGCGGACCGAGTTTGTGGCGACGCTCAAGGATCTGATCGAGCGGAACTACATTCGGCAGCTTCGTACGAACCTGGACTATGAAGTGACCTACGGCGAAGAAACCGTCGAAGGCACAGAGTCGAAGGTGGCCACGACACTGCGACTGGCGACGAAGGGCAAGACCACGCAGGTTCAAATCGACTACCGCATGGTCCAAAAGCCTGATGGTCGCTGGATGGTCTACGATGTAGTCACCGATGAGCTGTCGCTGGTTCGGAA
>CALMML010000102.1 GCA_937868485.1 uncultured Myxococcales bacterium
GGTCAGTGCGCGCACCGTTTCGACGCCATCCATCTTCGGCATCATCACGTCCATGTATTTAGAATTACGAAAAAATGTAATAATTTAAAGGGCTCCGGTTGCTGTGGGTCTTGGCCTACATCGGAACCACGCGGCGCAGCGACGAAAGACGCGCTTGGCTGTCTGGACCACGGAAGGCGCACACGATGGGCGAGATCATTAAGAAGATGAAAGGGGAGCGGTTCATCGGCTGGTATCTGCGCTTTGTGGATATCGACGGAAAGCGCAAGCAGCGAGCGAGTCGGCAGCCGACGTTTGCGCAAGCGCGACGGATGCTCATCGAAATTGAGGCGCGGATTGCACGCGGCAAGCTGGGCGTTCCCGAGCCGGATGTCGCGATGACGCTGACGATCGCGGAGCTGACTGCGCGGTTTTTGTCGGAATATGACTCGCCACGGATTCGCGACGTGACGAGCTGGGCGCACAAGCAGCGGATCATCTTGCGTCCGGTGCTCGATGAGGTGGGAACGGAGCGCGCGGCGTCGTTTGATGCAAGTCATGCGGAGCGCTTGCGGAATCGGCTGATGCGACGGTATGCGGCAAACTCGGCGCGTGGACAGCTGTCTGCCTTGGCGAGCGTCTTTGCGTGGGCGATGAAGAAGCGGCTGCTGGCTAGCAATCCGTTTGTCGACGTGAAAAAGCCCAAAAAGGAGTCGCGGATCGAGTATCTGACGAGCGAAGATGCGCGCAAGCTCCTGACGGTGGCGGATGAGCAGGCGGCTCAGAATCGACGCTGCGCGGTGCTGGCGATTGCGCTGCGACTGGGACTCCTTTCGGGACTGCGAGCGGGAGAGATCTTCGGACTGCGCTGGCAAGATGTCGATTTGCAGCGTGGTGTGCTGACGGTGGCAAAGTCCTATCGCAGCCAGACCAAGTCTGGGATTGCGCGCTCGGTGCCGATTCCTGATGCGCTCCTGTTTGCGCTGCGTGACTGGAAAGTACTGTGTCCAGCGACGAAGGAAGGAGTCGTCTGTCCGCTGAGCCTGGACAAGACCGCGCGCAGTGGCTGGCATCAGACCTCACGGCGTCGACCGGAGCTGACTGCTCTGTATCGCGCAGCAGGAATCCCGATTCCGTCGGCACCGTGGCACTGTCTGCGTCATTCCTATGCGTCTCTGTTTGTGCAGAGCGGAGGCTCGATCGTGACGCTTCAGAAGCTGCTTGGACACAGTGACATCAAGACCACGATGGTCTACGCACACATTGACGATTCCTTTGCTGCGCAAGAAGTACGGAAGCTGAAGATCTAGCGTCAGCTCCGTTCGATCCTAGAAGTCGAGATCCCAGATTCCGGCAGCTTGCTCGACGGCGATGAGCTGAAGCGCGTGATCCGTAAGCGCCGACGTATAGCTGAGATGCACATCATCGACGGTGCGCTGTGCGCTCAAGACTTCGAGCAAGGTTGCACTGCCGCGCTGATAGCTGTACAGCGTCGCGGCCAGCACGCGCTCTGCATCGGCCATCAGTCCTTCTTTGTACAGCGCAAGCTGCCGAACACTGGCTTGATAGCGCGTCAGGGCTTGCTCGACTTCGACCTCGGCGCGAAGCTGCGATTCCTGCTGCAACAGCCGTGTCTGTGCTTCGCTGTGCTGCGCGGCCTGAAGCTCACCACGATACATGCGTGAAAACGGCATGGGCAGCGACAGCACCGCACTGAGCGCATCATATTGGGGGGACGCAAACGGCTCGCTCTGCAAGCTCCGCTGCCAGCTTACGTTGAGCGATACATCCACCATGCGATTGCGCGCTGCGAGCGTGGTCTTGGCCTGCGCTGCTTCGACGGACAGACGCTGGGCACGGACATCGGCTCGCGCGGTTGCTTGCTGCATCAGGGACTCTCGATCAAAGGCGCGCGGCGTGGATACCAGCTCTCCCTTCACCGTCACCACCAATGAGCGATCGAGCGCTGCCCGTCCCAGCGGAAGACGCAGGGCCTGCTCGGCGGCACGTAGCTCTCCTTCTGCGGCCAGCACTTCGCTTCGGTAGCGCTGACTTTCGACGCGCGACTGAATGAGCGCCACTTCGCCAATGTCTCCGCTCTGAACGCGCCGCGTGTTCACTTCCACCAGTCGTTCCAAGCTCGATAGCGTCTGTTTCTTGCGCTCAAGCACCCGTCGCGCAGCCAGCGCTTGCACAAAGGCCGTGGCAGATTCAGCACGCAGCGTACGGAGCGCATCATCAAGCGCAGCTTCCGCCACCGAGACATCGCGGGTTGCAGCGTTCATGCGCGCACTTCTCTTTCCGCCCAGCTCCAGCGGAAGCGTGATTCCCAGGGTGCTCATCAGCGGCGCGGCTTGTCCCGATACATCGACCTGCGAGATGCCGCCACTGACAACTGGATCAGGAAAGACGCGCGCTTGGGCCAGCTGCGCTTGGGCCATCGGAACCCGATGCTGCGCCGCGAGGAACGAGAGGTTGTGCTCGGTTACTTTCTGGACATAGTCGCGAAACGACAGCGTGGTGTCTGCGCGCTCTTGTCCGATGGCTTGTCCGTGACCGAAAAGCATCGCAAGCACGACAACATAAACGATCTTCATCGTGCATCCTCCGATGCCTGATCTCCCGACGGTTCTGGCTGTTCCAACAGAGTGCTGGGTTGCGAGGGATTTTGATCAGGAATCGGCGCTTCGGACTGTCGCAGCGCACGACGCTCGATCACCAAGTACAGCGCAGGAAGGACAAACAGCGTTAGCAGCGTCGCACTGACCAGGCCTCCCACCACCACGGTTGCCAGCGGTCTTTGCACATCGGATCCGATTCCGCGCGCCATCGCAGCTGGCAGCATTCCCAGCGCCGCCACCGTCGCGGTCAGGAGTACCGCACGCAGTCGCTGCGAGGCGCCTTGCTGTACCGCAGAAAGCAGCGGAACGCCTGAACGTCGCAGCTCATTGAGTCCGGACACCAAGATCACGCCGTTTTGCACCGCAACACCAAACAGCGTGATAAAGCCCACTGCGGAAGACACGTTCAGCGTCATGTTTCGTGACAGCAGCGCCACCATTCCACCGAGCAGCGCGAGCGGTACGTTGGCCAAGATGAGCGCCGCATGACGAACCATTCCGAACGCGCCGTACAGCAGGATAAAGATGAGCGCGAGCACCAGCGGAATGATGAGAAGCAGACGCGCCGCCGCTCTCTGCTGGTTTTCAAACTGACCTCCCCAGCGAATCTCATAGCCTGCGGGAGCCGGTGCTTCCTTCGCAATCTGAGCCTGCGCTTCCGACAGAAAGCTCGACAGATCCCGTCCGCGCAGGTTCAGTCGCACCGTCAAGTGACGACGATTGGTCTCTCGCGTGATCGTGCTTTCGCCGGAACGAAGCTCGAGCTGCGCCACTTGGGACAGCGGAACGCGCGCACCTCCTGGCGCTTGCACCGTCAGATCCGCAATCGATTCCCGCGAGCTACGTACGCGCGGCGTGAAGCGAACGGCGACATCGTAGCGACGCTCTCCCTGAAACACTTCCGCAATCGCGCGACCCCCAATCGCCACTTCGATGAGATCCGCGATGTCGGCCACGTTGATTCCGTAGCGAGCCGCTGCTGCGCGATCAACCTTCACCTGAAGCTGTGGCAGCGGTGGTTCCTGATCAATGGCGACATCACTGCTGCCGCGAACTCTGCGCAGGATTTCAACCATCTTGTCTGCATGCTGTCGCGCTTCGGTTAGGTTCGACGCAAAGATCTTCACCACCAGATCACTGTGCGCACCCGCGATCTTGTCGTTCACTCCGTCGATCATGGGCTGACTGAAGCCGACCACCACACCGGGCAGCGTCTCAAAGCGCGCCGACAGCTTGGCAATCAGATCCGCTTTGGTCATTCCTTTGGGCCAGCGTGCGTACGGAATCAGTCCGACCGAGCTTTCAATGTGCGAAGGAGTCCACGAGTCCGTTCCATCGTCATTTCGCCCAAGCTGCGTCACGATGTAGCTGACCTGCGGAAACTCCAGCGCGACGCTGCGGACTTCCGTTGCCATCTGGTTTGCTTTGTCGAGCGACAGTCCGGGCGGAAGCTGAACTTGCAGCCACAGAGATCCTTCATCCAGCTCTGGAAGGAATCCCTTTCCGACCACGGTTCCCAAAAACACCGCGAGCAGTGCCGCAGCAATTCCTGACCACAGTGCGATCTTCGGACGACGCAAAATGCGTGCAAGGAGTCGATCGTACGCAGATTCCACAAGCGTCAGCACCGGATTGTGCCAAGGCTTCTGCGGCTTACGCAGCGCGGCCAAAGACAGACCCGGAATCAGCGAAAGTCCGACGAGAAGTGCCGCCGCCAGCGCATAGCCAATCGTGTACGCCATCGGTGAAAACAGCTTCTTTTCCACGCGCTGAAACGCAAACAGCGGCAGATACGCGGTGATCACGATGATCTTGGCAAAGAAGATCGGACGCGCAACCGTGGTGGTTGCGGTGATCGCATCGGACGCTGTCATCTCGGAATCGGGTGCAGACTCCCGACGGCGCAGGATCGACTCCATCACCACGATCGCTCCATCTACGATGATTCCGAAGTCAATCGCACCAAGCGACAGCAGGTTTGCCGGAATGTTCGTAAGCCGCATCAAGATGAACGCAAGCAGCAGAGACAGCGGAATCACCGTCGCTACGATCAGCGCGCTGCGCAGGTTTCCCAGAAACAGAATCAGCACGATGATGACCAGTCCGATTCCTTCGAGCATCGTGTGGGAAACGGTCGACAGCGTGGTGTTCACAAGCTCTGTTCGATCCAGATACGGAACCACTTTCACATCCGGTGGCAGCAGTCCTTCGTTGAGCGCTGCCACTCGCTGATGAATTCCTTCCAGCACCACCGAAGGATTCTGTCCTCGCAGCAAGAGCGCAATGCCGCTGACGCCGTCGGGGTTGCGATCTTTGCCCAGGACTCCGTTGCGCTGAAGAGCACCCAGTTGAAGATTCCCAAGCGAGCGCAGAAAGACCGGCGTTCCTTTCTGTTCACTGACCACGATGTTTCCTAAATCATCCAGATCGCGAATCAGTCCGATTCCGCGCACCACAAAGCCTTGATCGCCGCGCACCAGCACGCTGCCACCCGCGTTGCTGTTGTTGTTGCGAATCGCTTCTGTCACGTTCTTAAGTGACAGTCCGTACTGCACAAGCCGCGCTGGATCCAAGATCACCTGAAACTGGGTTGTTTCACCGCCAAAGTTGGTGACATCTGCAACCCCCGGAACCTGTTTCAGCGTCGGAACGACCAGCCAGCGCTGTAGCTCTCGCAGCTCTCGCTGACTGCGCGAAGGACTCTCTAACGTGTAGCGATAGATCTCGCCAATCGGAGAAGTCAGCGGATCAAGCGACGTGTCTGCACCCGGCGGTAGCTCGACTTCTTCCAGTCGTTCGCGAATCCGCTGGCGCGCAAAGTAGTCATCGATTCCGTCTTGAAACACCAGCGTGATGAGCGACAGTCCGAACGTGCTTCGCGAGCGCATCACCATCAGTCCAGGTGTTCCGTTTAGCTCGCGCTCAATCGGTGCGGTGACTTGTTCTTCAACTTCTTCTGCGGCGTGACCGGGATACTGCGTGATCACCTGCGCGGTGGTGTCTGCGATGTCGGGATACGCTTCGATCGCCAGCTCTTGCCAGGACAGATAGCCGAACACACCCAGCAGGACAAACACACCCAGGACCAGCCAGCGACGGTGTAGCGCTGTTTGAACAAACAGATCAATCATGGGATGAACCCTTCCTTACTGGAGCAGCACCGCGTTTTCGACGACAACTCGCTCTCCCGTGCGCAGTCCTTCGCTGATGAGAGACAGTCCGTCAATCTGCGCACCAACGGTGACGCGGCGTCTTTCAAACAGAAACGGCGACACTTCCACAAACAGGAAGCTGGCATCGCCCATCAGCACAATCGCAGCGGGAGGAACCGCCAGCTCTTGCGCGGGCTTTTCTCGAAACAGGACGCTTCCGAACATCCCCGGACGAAGTCTCCGCTCTTCATTTTCGATCGCCACCCGCACCGGAATCGTGCGCGTCTCTGGATGCAGCAGATCACCGACAAACAGCACCTTTCCTGGCCAGGTTTCCCCCGGATACGCGGCGAGCGTCACCATCGCTTCTTCCGCAGGCTGCACGCGCCGAATGTCCTTTTCCTGAACGTTCGCAGTCACCCACACCGTGGACAGATCCGCGATCGTCATCAGTGGATCGGACAGATCACTGCGATGTTCTCCCGGCGCAACTTTGTATTCCACAATCCGTCCAGAGACCGGAGCCCGCACCACCAGCGGTCTTCCCAGCGCACCTGGATCAATCCCCAAGATCTTCAGTCGCAGCGTCGCACGCTCGATCTCACTTTTGGCCAGATCGCGATCGGTCTGGGCTTGCTCGACTTCACGGATGGCACCGATTCCTGCTTGTCGCAGATCTTGCTGTCGCAGCAGCGTTCGCTCGGTCTGGGCCAGCGCACTCTTCGCACGCAGGTAGTCCGTCTGCGCCGCCACCAGATCAGGAGAGTCCATTTCCAGCAGCGGCTGACCACTTTTGACGGTGTCGCCAAAGCGCACAAACAGCTGCACCACACGACCTGGAAGCGGTGCGGTCACTCGTGCGAGTCGCGCGGGATCGGCCTCTACTTCCGCCGGGGCATCCAGCGAGCGCCGAATGCTACGCGGCTGCGTCGCGGTGATGCGCAGCCGTGAGCGGAGCGGTGAGTCTGCGGGCACTTCGATGCGCTCTGCCGTGCGCCGTACAAACAGCGGATGCCGCTCGGGCTCTGGTTGCGGACTGCTGCGCGGACAGCCTGTATCGACGGACACGCACAGTCCAAGAAGGATCAAAAAGCGCTGCGTTCTTTTCCTGGTTCCCAACATGGCGCGCAGCCTAGCAGAGCGCTCATCTGAGCCACCTACTTGTCTGTCAGAATCAAGCAGGACGCATGCTGCGTCTTTCCCTTGTGCGTGCGCTGATGCCGCACAACGCGTCGCTTCCTTGCGTCGGTCGCTATCCTGACCCGATGCGGTCTGACCAGACCCAGCGTACAGAGACTTCCTCCGCGCACTCACTCAGCACGCGGAAGTGAGTCTTCCCTCTTCCGACTCACTGCGAGCTTACGTGGCTTGAGATCCCGGTGCAGGACCCAACAGGGTCCGTTTTCCGTCTGAACCGCAACCGTTAGATTTCCCCA
>CALMML010000103.1 GCA_937868485.1 uncultured Myxococcales bacterium
CGTTCTGCGGCAAGTGCTCAGCCCGCGCGGGGATCACGGCACACAGCAGCACGCCCCACAGCGCAACCGCACGAGCAAGGAGGAGGCTCAGTTGCAACCGCATCCTCCACCGCCTGCGTCATCGCCAAAGCCACCTTGGGTACCGTGACGCGCGTATTCCCAGTGGGCGCGGAACTTGACCTCTGACTTGTCGCCAAAGCCGGGAGCCATGCAGCGCTCAGCCAGCTGCTCGCGCTGATAGGGACGAACCACAACGCAGCCGCCAAGCGCGCCCATCATGAGCAGTCCGCACCACACGAAAAGCGTCCGGCTCCCCGCGATTCCCAAGCGTCGAAGCTTCGGTCTGAATGTGGCCATGTCGGGGCGCGTTGTATCACGCTTTCCCACCCAGACCCAAGGGTCCGCAGCGCTGCACGTACGAGCCGCCCCCACAGCCCACGAGCGCATCCCGCAGGCCGCCGCGACAGAGCCCATGCGCCCAGTCCCTACAGCGACCACCCCGTACCGTGACCTGCGTGAAACGACCCACACACCGCCGCGCAGAAGGCCAGAGTGCTCGGCGGAGAATCTGTAGATTTCTAAAAACGCGGCGTGTTACGATGAAGGCTGTTTTTAGCAAGCTATGAAACCCCTAAAGCATCTCATGATGAGCAGGGCGTACTACCTCCTCGATTCGTCGGTTCGACGCTTGGAGCCAGGTCGCTTGCACGCATGGGAAGGGGGCCACCGATGAAGCTTCGGTTCTGGGGCGTACGAGGATCGTTCCCTGTGCCCGGGACGACAACGCAGCGCTACGGTGGCAACACAAGCTGTGTCGAGGTTCGCTGCGCGTCTGCGTCCGACCCGAGCGCGCCACGCATCATCTTGGATGCGGGCACGGGTCTTCGGCGACTCGGCAAAGAGCTGATGACGGGACCGTTTGGCGAAGGCAAAGGCGATGCGCACTTGCTCGTCAGCCACACGCACTGGGATCACATCCAAGGGCTGCCGTTCTTTTCGCCGCTGTACCGTCCCGGCAACAAGTTTCACGTCTACGCGCGACAGCGCGACGACATGCACCTGCGGATGGTGTTCGCGCTTCAGTCGGACAATCCGTACTTCCCGGTGCCGTTTGATGCCGCCGCCGCCAACGTCCAGTTTAACGAGCTGACCGACGATGCCAGCTTCGAGATTGGGCCGGTCAAGGTGCGCTGCACGCGGCTCAATCACCCGTGGATTGCGATCGCGTTCCGTCTCGACTATGAGGGCGCTTCGCTCGCGTATGTGACGGACACCGCACCGTTTCGCGACATCCTCATCGAGCACGAGTTCATCAAGCAGCCGCCCAAGGCCGGTGAGCCGCTCGCGCCCGAAGACGCCGCCAAGCTCGCGAAGATGCGCGAAGGCGTGGTCCGTCTGTGCGAAGGCGCGCAGCTCGTCATCTACGACACCCAGTTCACGCCCAGCGAATACGCGCAGCGACCGCACTGGGGACATAGCTGCGCCGAAGATGCGATCGAGATCGCGCGTGAAGCCGGTGCTGAGTCGCTGATGCTGTATCACCACGCGCCCGAGCGGACCGATGCGCAGATCGACGAGCTTTTGGCTTATCACAGAGGCCAGATGCAGCAAGAAGGCTCGCGCCTGGATCTTCACGCCGCCTTCGAGGGCATGGAAGTCGACCTGTCTCGCCATGGCATGCAGGTGGGCTCCGCGAGCAGTCGCTCGATGGGTCAAGGACACCGCAGCAGCCCCGATACCAGCGAGGGAGAGTCGTGGAAGTAACCTTTCACGGAGTACGCGGGTCGATTCCTGCCCCTGGTCCTGAGACGGTCCGGTACGGCGGCAACACCTGCTGTGTCAGCGTAAAAGCTGCGTCGGGCAAGCTGCTGATCCTCGACATGGGCACGGGGATCATCGGGCTCGGCAAGCAGCTGCTGCGCACCGAGTTTGGCAAAGGCAAAGGCCACGGCGGCATCCTGCTTTCGCACGCACACTGGGATCACATCCAAGGCTTCCCGTTCTTCGCGCCGGTGTTCATTCCTGGCAATCGCTTCACCGTCTTTGGTCCCGCCAAGAGCGCGTCGATGCTCGAGGGAATCCTCGAAGGTCAGGTAAACCCGCACTTTTCGCCGCTTCAGACGATGAAGAACCTGGGCGCGATGTTCGAGCTACAGCCGGTGCCGACGGACAACGATCCGCCACCGATTCTGTGGGAAGGCATCGCGATCTCGGGTCGTCCCAATCCGCACGGTCCATCGACGTGTATGGCGTACCGCATCGAAGAGCAGGGTCGCTCGGTGGTCTATGCCCCCGACGCTGGGTATCCAGACTCAGGCCCGAGTGAAGAAGTGCTGCGACTGTACCAAGGCGCGGATCTGCTGATTCACGACGCGACGTATACGCCCGAAGATCGCTCGGTTCGTCGCTCACGCGGGTATTCGTCGTTCGCGGATGCGGCCTATGCAGCGGTGCGCGCGCAGGTTCGTCGCCTGGCGCTGTTTCACTTCGATCAGGACTACAGCGACGATGTCGTCGATCAGATCTACTCGCGCTGTCGAGAGCTGCTCGACTCGCTCGGTGGTCGTCACATCGAGCTGATTGCGTCCCGCGAAGGCAGCTCGCTGTCGCTGTAGTCGTTACTTGCGGACCGGCTCGGCTGGCTGCGGGCTCGCTCGCTCACCCTCTTTGCCGGATTCGCGACCCTGGAGCAGCGACATCAGCTGGCTCACCCGTCGCAGCAGATCGTCCAGCTCGTAGCCCGGCAGTCGATAGGCCAGGTGCAGCTCGGGCGTCAGACGCTTCTTCGACTGCGGCACCGCCACCGACACAAGCGGCGACACAAAGCGATCCAAGTGCAGCAGCTTCACCAAGGACCGACTTCCCAGCTCCGCAGCGTGCGCCCGAACCTGCGACAGCGCCTCGGCAGCCATCTGCACAAACGGATACGACACCACCACGCCCACATCGATCCCGTCCCCAACCGCCACAGCCAGCGCGATCGACTGCGCTTCATCAAAGACCCGCAGCACGCCCGCTTCGTGCGCCCGCCGTCGCAAATCCGAGCCAAGCAACACCGCAGCAAGGACCGGCGGACGACCTTGCTTTCCCGTCGGAGCCATCGCCAGCGCGTTCATCAGCGAGCTCTGTTTGCGCAGGCCCGGATCGACGCCCCGAAAGATGTCGATCGTCTGACGCACTTGCAGTCGACTGCCCAGCACCCAGGTTCGATCGCTCAGCTGCACCAGCGCTCGATCACCCGCTTCGACGAGCGGCATGCCGTGATAGGTCACTTCTCGACTGCCTTCCCGACGAGCCAGATCCTGCCACAGCTTGTCTTTGGGCAGCCGTCCTGACACCAGCAGCGTCGACTCAACCGCGCCAGAGCCCAGCCCTGTCGCGCCGACACACAGCGCATCGACATCCTGAAGCGGGTTGCCAGCCAGCGAAGACAGCGACGACAGAAGCCGCGCCGGAATCAGCGAAAGCAGCGCCTGCATCGGCGGCCACGCGCGCAGCGCTGCCACATCGACATCGATCACCGCTTCCTGCCCCTGCGGCAGCAGCGCCAGCAAGTCATCGTCGGACAGGTTGTGATGGTCCAGGTCCGCCCGAATCGAGCGAGGCCCGCAGCCCACCGCGCACAGCGCCAGCAGACCCAGCAGCGAAGCGAACCAAAAGCGTTGCATGACGCCGAGTTTAGCTTGTCGTCCTCGCGCGGCTTCGGGCATCTACATACCGATTCAACCAAAGAGAGCACCGTGACGACCGTGAACACGCGCACCGGCCAGCATGCCGGTCTGTTTTTCCGCCTGATCGAGCCGCAGAGCACGACAGGTCTTCGGACGGAGGACCAAACGCCGCTCGTGCTGCTGCCTGGCCTGCTGTCGGACGGAAGGCAGCTGCTGCGACTGGCGAAGCGGCATCCGCGCAGGCTGTGCATCGTCGATCCGCTCGGCTCCGGTCACAGTGAAGTCCCGACGTCGGAATCGGACTATCAGCTCGATGCGCAGAGCGATCGACTGGATACACTGCTGTCGGCGCTCGGGTTCCCGACGGTTGATCTCGCGGGCTTTTCAATGGGCGGAATGTGGGCGCAGCACGCGCTGACGAAGCATCCGCAGCGGTTTCGTCGGGTCGGCCTGGTATCGACCACAGCAGCGACCGATCCGCGCTTGCGCAGCATCGTGCTGGGACTTCGCGCGCAGCACCAAGCGGGCGTCAGCAGGCTCGATCTGTTTCGCACCTTACAAGTGATGTTCTTTTCCGCCGATTTCTTGGAGCATCCGAGCATCATCCCGATGCTCGAAGCGCTGTGGGGAGATCAGCAGCACGCACCGGCAGCCACGACGGGACAGCTGTCTGCGCTGCTTACGCACGATCGGAGAGATCAGCTGGCGCTGTCGCGCTGCGTGACGACGGTGATTGCCGGCAGTGAAGACTTCCTGATGCCGCCGAAGTCGCAGCAGCGACTGGCGACGCTCTGCAAGCTGGACGCACCGGTGCTGATTCAAGGAGCAGGACACGCGCTGTGGGTCGAACGTCCCGACGAGCTGGCGAGTGCGCTCTTCCAGGCTCTGCCGCCCGATAGATAGTCTTGTCCGTCGGATAGCAGCGAAATCTTCGGCGGTAAGCTCAGCTCTTGTCGCCCTTCGAGATCGGTCAGGTTCAGCTCGAACGCGCGCAGCGCAACGCCGCTCGGCCACGGCAGCGTCGATCCGTACAGCGAATCTCCGAGGATCGGACAGCCATGCAAAAACAGCTCGACGCGCAGCTGATGCGGTCGCCCGGTCTTGGGACACAGCTGCCACAGAATTCGATGTCCTTCGACCGCGAGCGGCGTAGCCATCGTCACCGCTTCTTTTCCCGCGCGGTGAACGTAGGCTCGCTTTTTCCCGCGCAGCAGCAGAGACTGCCAGCGCTCGGTGACGCGAACCCGATGCTGATCCGGCAGCGGACCTGCGCTCCACGCCAGGTAGGTCTTGCGCACCTGCTGATGTTCAAAGCCCGCGCACAGCAGACGGTGCGCATCGGCATCCTTGGCAAACAGCAGCAGCCCCGACACCTCGGCATCCAGACGATGAACCGGCCACAGCCGCGTCCCAAGCTGCGCCTCCAGCACGCGACCGACACACAGCCGCGCATCCTCTTCGCCTTGACGACTCGGCACCGACAGCCAGCCACACGGCTTGTCGATCACGATAACCCTGCGACTTTCGTACACAAACGGACCGAGGTTGGGCTTCTCCATGCCCGTTACCATAGCGAGGAGGGATTCCCGAAAGGAGAAAAACGGTCTACGCTGCACGAGGAGGTTTGTCAGCTTGAGCAGTACGGCTCGCCCTCGGCCCCTTGCCGAGATCCTCAAGGAGTCGGAGCTTGTGCAGCCCGCCATGCTCGCCCGTGCTGTTCGCTACAGCGAGTCGAGCGGTCGGCCATTGTGGCTGGTGCTGCTCCGCGAGGGCTTACTTTCCGAAGACAAGCTGTTTCGACTGCTCGAAGCCCAGCTGAAGCTGCCGGATCTGAGCGACGATCAGCTAGACGGTGTGGTGGTCGCGCCAGAGCTAAAGCAAGCGATCACCGCCGGACTGGCCGCGCACTTGGGCATCCTGCCACTGGAGCGCTCGACGGATGGACGCAAGGCGGCGCTCGCGATGGTGGACCCGACGCAAGACCTATCGACGCTGATGCCCAAGCTGGCATCGCACGGCGTCGTCGAAGTCCGTCGCTTCTTGATTCGCTTTGGCACGCTGCGCCTCGGCATGGACATGTTCTACAACCAGGCGTGGGAGCCAGGCGAGAGCGCACCACTCGTCGATCCGGTCGCCAAGCCAGAGCCGAGCGCGCCGTCCAAGCCGGAAGCCGCTCCGCCGTCCAAGCCGGAAGCTGCTCCGCTGTCCAAACCGGAAGCTGCTCCGCTGTCCAAACCTGAAGCTGCTCCGCCGTCCAAGCCGGAAGCTGCTCCGCCGTCCAAGCCAGAGCCGCCCAAGCCTGCGCCATCGATGGTATCGGGTCCGGTTCGAATGCCGCCGCCGCTGCCACCACCGCTGCCGCCCGCAGCACCGCCGCCGCTGCCACCACCGCTGCCACCGCTGCCATCGAGCATCAGCCAGCGAACGGAACCGCCGCGAGGCAGCGAGACGGCACCACCTCTGCCGACGGAGCGAGCGCCGAGCCCACGGATCAAGCCAAGCAACCTGAGCAATCCGCCCCGCAGCACGCCGCTTCGCATCGAGCCCCCACCGCTTCCCAAGCAAGCCGTGCCGCTGCTTTTGGGCGCCGCGCGCAGTGGTCCGCTTCGTCGTCGTCCGCCCGGAGACAAGCCCGGTGCGAAGCTGTCTTCCGCCGATCTCATCATCGAAGAGCGTCCGTCGAACCTGAACCTGAGCCGCGATGCCCTGCGCTTTCCGGCCCGCCAGCAGTCGCCAGAGCCGCTCGCTGACTTTTCAGGCTCGGCGGTGACGGATGTGCTGTTTCGCTGCGCGACGACGCTGGCTGATGAGCTAAGCCGTGCGCTCGATAGTGACTGGCCGATGCTGCTGACGACGCAGTGTGGTCGGCTGTGTGATCGCTTGGGACTGCTGCCGCGCGCGCAGCGAGAGCTCATGCTCGTCGCACGGCTGTTTGCACTGCTCAAGATTCAGGTGTACGAGCAGACGCCGCAGCCGCCTCGACGAACGGACCGACTTGGCTTTGTCTGCGATGCGCCGCTCGACGGTGTGCTCGCCAGCCTTCAGGCAGAGTTTCTCGACTTTGTACGGCTGCCGCAGGACGACGATCCTCCACTCGGCGTCCGAATCATCTCGACGGTGGTCGATGCCCTGAAGCTGATCTATCAAGGTCACAGCGGCGAAGCCCTGTCGCCGAAGCTGCGCGAAAGCAGTGGTGAAACCGAAGTGGTCCGCGTGCTGCTCGCGCTGTACAGCGACGATCCACCGCAGATCACCGATCGCGCCGCACCGCCAGGTCAGCGACCCGACAAGCTGCCTCCGCTGCCAGCGCCGTCCGAGTCGACAACCTTGCAAACCTCGACCGCTCCGGCAGTGCCGTCCTCGCCGCTTCGACTGGGCTGGCCCAGTCCCGCAGTGATGCCCGATGTTCCGTGGACATGCGAGCGCGTTTCCACGCTTCCCGAGGAAGGTCTGCTGCCGTATCCTGCGGCCAGCGAGCCGAAGCCGACCGAGCGAACGTAACGACTTTTCACCATCGAACGATCGGCCCATCCCCGACCGCACAAGACCCTGATGCGCACGCTCCGAACCGCTTTGGTCCATGTTGTTCTCATCCTGCTCACCGCAGCGACGCTGTATCCCGTGCTGTGGGTGATAAAGATGGCGCTGTCACCGACGCAGAGCTTTTCGCTTTCCGTCAGTCCATGGCCCACGGAGGTTTCCCTCGCGAACTTCGCCGATGTGCTGCTTCGACAAGACGCCGACGGACGCTATCTGTTCATTCGGCAGCTCATCAACTCGCTGGTGGTGTCGGCGGCGGTGACGGTGGTGGGCGTCGCGCTGTCGTGCTCGGCGGCATATGCGCTGTCGCGGTTTCGCTTCCCCGGTCGAGACAGCTCACTGCGGCTGTTTCTGTTCGCGCAGATGTTTCCAGGCGTGGTGACGACGATTCCGCTCTACGTCGTGCTGGAAAAGCTGCACCTGCTCAACCACCTGGGCGGTCTGGTGCTGTGCTACGCGACGACGGCGATTCCGTTCTGTGTGTTCATGCTCAAAGGCTATTTCGACGGGCTGCCGACAGAGCTAGAAGAAGCCGTTTTGCTCGACGGAGGCAGTCGCTTTGATGCGTTCTATCGGGTGGTGCTGCCGCTTGCCCGTCCGGCGATTTCCGTCACGGCGCTGTTCTGCTTTCTGACAGCGTGGAACGAGTTCATCCTCGCAGCGACGTTTATGAGCCGTCCGCAGAGCTATACGCTGCCGGTGATGCTCAATCACTACGTCGGCGACTACGCGACGGAGTGGGGACACTTTGCGGCGGGCGCAGTGCTGGTGTCGCTGCCGGTGATGGCGCTGTTTTTCGCGCTGCAACAGCACCTGATCGGCGGGCTGACCCAAGGCGGCGTCAAAGGCTGATCGGACCGCTGTTTGTCGACGCTGACAGGCCACTTTTGCGGCACGCTGTCAGTGCCTTGTGTTATGGCGCAGGCCACCATGTCGACCGTCTCGCTTGCCAGGCTGCGCAACCATGCCATCCGACGAACGCTCAGGCGCAGCACCAGCATCAGCGACGCAGTGAATCACCTTGGCTTTGTGCAGGCCGATCCGATTCGCGCACCAGCTCGCGCCCAAGATCTGATCCTACGGCTACGTGTCGACGACTACCAAGTGGGCGACTTGGAACAGCAGTATCCGACGCTGCCGCTCTGTGAAGATGTCCTGCACGTCTACGGATTTCTGCCGCAGCAGCAGCTCGTGTTTTTGCATCCTCGACCGCTGAGCGAACACTGGCAGCGCTTTGTCGACGCACATCCGTCGCTGCAAAAAGATGTCTTGGCGCTGGTGGGGTCGCTCGGTGAGGCGCATCCGAAAGCCGTAGAAAAAGCGCTCGGCAAAGTGCGCAGCCAAAACGGCTGGGGCGGACAGTCGTCGACAACGACGATGATGCTGGAAGCGCTGCACAGGCAAGGACGGCTGCGAGTCGCCCGTCGAGAGGCCGGGCTGAGACTGTATGCGAAGGTGCAGCCCGACGAAAAGACGCGCGCCCTACCGACCGCGACGCGAGCCGAGGGTCTGTGTCGACTGCTGACGTCGCTGTATGCACCGATGCCACTGCGGAGCCTCCAGCAGACCCTTCGGGCGGTGCGCGGACCGATTCGCCCCACGCCGCATACAGCCCTACAGACGCTGCTCAAGCGAGGCGAGCTGCGCGTAGGTCACATCGACGGCGAAGACTGGGTCTGGCCCGAACAAGAGACGGAAGCACTGATGCACAGCGAAGCGCCACCGCCACAGGTCCGACTGCTCGCGCCCTTCGATCCGCTGGTCTGGGATCGCCGCCGCTTTTCACTGTTGTGGAGCTGGGAGTATCGCTTCGAAGCCTACACGCCCGCCGCGAAGCGCAAGCTCGGCTACTACGCGCTGCCGATGCTGTATCGCGACCAAGTCATCGGCGCGGCCAACCTGACCACTGCAGCGGGCTCGCTACACAGCGATCTGCGAATCATCCACGAACGACCCACCGAGCGCTCGTTTGCCCAAGGACTGGAGCGCGAGCTGTCCGCGATAACCCAGTTTCTACGGCTGAACCATCCATCCGCAGATTTTTCAAAAAATGCGCTTGACCCTGTAGGTGAACCCCGATAGGGTTCCTCTCGCTTTTCGCTCGGATAGCTCAGCAGGTAGAGCAGCGGACTGAAAATCCGCGTGTCGCTGGTTCGATTCCGGCTCCGAGCACAAAGCAAAGCCTCTCATCCCTCGTGGATGGGGGGCTTTTTCATTTGGGCCGACACTCGGATTACCAGCGCCTTTTTAGTGCCGGAAATCCGAGTGTCACGATTACCTAAAATGTTCTAAAGGTCGGACCTGACACTAGGACAAATACGACACTCGGACAGATTCTGTGGCCGGAGAAAAAAAGGGCAAAAGAACGTCACAACGTCATTTTGGGATGTTCTCCCGTCGGTGAGAGGTGGTGACGTTCGTGATGACGTTGTGACGTTCCGCTTGAGAACGTCATCAAAAAGGGCGTGAAAGGTCGGACCTTAGCGGTTTGTTTCGGTGGGATGGCTGGGTGATTCGATCAGGCTGTGGACTGATGGCAGCGCTTCCATGGCATGGCGCAGCGACTTCTGATCAAGGTGCCCATAGACCAGCTCGACCATTCGGCTTGATGTATGCCCGAGCAGCTTTCCCACTGCCAGTGAGTCCCGCCCGGCCTGCTTCAGCCAGCTCGCGAACGTGCGCCGTAGGTCGTTGGGGCTCACCGGATCTATCCGCGCCTTCGCCCACGCCTTCGCTAGGTCGCGCCTCACATTGGACCA
>CALMML010000104.1 GCA_937868485.1 uncultured Myxococcales bacterium
ACTCTGCGTGCTGCTGACTCGACTCCGGGCGCTGGTGATTCGACTCTGCGTGCTGGTGACTCGACTCTGCGTGCTGCTGACTCAACTCTGCGTGCTGGTCACTCAGCTCCGGGCGCGGCTGACTCGACTCTGCGTGCTGCTGACGCAGCTCCGCAATGGGCTGATTGCGCTGCGCAAGATGCTGACGATCCAGCGGAGCGGGCTTGCTTTGGTCCGCTGGCGGATTCATCGGCTGCGCAGCGAACGACGGTTCTTCCTGCGCAGACTGCCGCTGTCCCGCCACATCCTGCGCAGGGACAGCGTCCCCAAGCCCAGACCCATCCCTTCGGACAGCCCCGGCTGTAGCCCGTACAGGCCGCTCCAGCGAGTCCACAAGCTGCGCTCGGCTGGCCTCCGTCTCCTGCGCAAGGCTCCCCTCAGGCAGCTGCACCGGACGAGTCCAGTCCACCGCAGCGCTTGGCATCCGCACCGGCCTTGGATCCGATGCAGTCGTCACGCCCAGCGTACGCCGCGCCAAGTGGGTGAAGTAGTCAGTCATGGCTCAGCAGCTCCAAGTAGCGACGACGACGAGCGGGCCCAAGCTGTAGGATCTCGGACTCTGTCCAGCCGTACGCACGCGCCAAGACATCCACTTGGGACATCAGCCGCTCGGCCTGTGCGGACAGCTCAGTCCAGACAAAGCGCACGATGTCGAGCAGCGCTGACCAGGCCTGTCCGCAGTGCGCACAGCAGAGCGATAACAGCACCTCACTCTGTGGATCGTGGGCGGTCATGGCTGTGGCCAGCGCGTGCTCGAGCGATTCCGACAGCACATCCTGCACCGACAGAGGCGCTTCATCCCCATCCCGAGACACAGACACAATGCACGAGCGAATCAGAAAGGCACGCACCGCATCGACATCCGCCAACCGGGCCGCTTGCCGTAGATCCGCGACCCTGGGCAGCCGATACGCGATCCGAAGCGCTTCATGGTGAAGCACAAAGGTCTGTGCTGCCGCCACTGGCATCGGCACCCGCAGCGCGGCCAGCGGCACAGAAAACTGGCTCTGCTGCCGACACTGCGGACAGCGCGCTGCGCCTTGCAGGTTCGGTCCAAACGACTGCTCCCGCAGCGCAAACAGCAGCGCGTCTCGCTCTCCCACCGACAGCGACAGGAGCTGCGCAAGCGGCCTCTCTGGGTATCCGTACTGCAGCAGACAGAGCGCCTGCTCGGCGGGCGACTGTCCCTGTCCGGACTCCCAAGCGTGCAGTAGCAGTGACTCGCGCAGCATCCTGTCTGGCTCCTGTATGGAATCGCTCGGCTTGGCTTAGGAAGGCGGATTCACAAAGCTCGGCTCCGTCGGCTCGGTGTACGAGGTGTCACGCTCCCAGCCTTCGTGTTCCAGCTTGATGTGCGACACCGCGACCGCGTTTCCGCCTGCATCAAGGTCAGGCAGTGCCTGATATTCCGACACCCAGCAGCGATAGACTTTGTAGGCCATCGCAACCTGTCCCGCTTCGTTGAGCAGCTCGATGATGAGATCTTTGCGAAAGTCCTTGAGCGAGGTCTCACTCCCAAGTCCTGCGCCATAGGTCGAGACCTTGTTGGCCCAGCGCTCAAACTCGACATCGTGGGTGACGCCGCGCTCTAACGTAATCGCTTCGTACTCGGTACGACCGGGCAGCTTGCGACTGGAAGAGGGGTCGCCGCCTTCGCGGTGCTTGACCACTTCGGTGCTGCGACGCAGCGAGGACACCTTGGTGATTCCGGCCACATAGCGGCCATCCCACTTCACGCGGAAGCGATAGTTTTGATACGGATCAAAGCGATGTGTGTTGACGGTAAACTGAGGCATGGGAAGTCACTCCTGTGATGGCTACGAGCTCTGACCCGCAAGCTGCTGGAACTTGATCACCACGAACTCCGCAGGACGCAGCGGAGCAAACCCAATGACGATGTTGACGGTACCTGCTGCGATGTCTGCCGCCGTCGTGGTTTCCTTGTCACACTTGACGAAGTACGCTTCGCGCGGAGAGCTACCTTGGAACGCGCCTTGGCGAAACAGCGTCTGCATGAAGGTGCCCAGGTTCAATCGAATCTGCGCCCACAGCGGCTCATCGTTGGGCTCAAACACCGCCCACTGCGTGCCGCGATAGACACTCTCTTCCAGAAACAGCGCAAGCCGCCGCACCGATAGATACTTGTACTCATCCCCCAGTGCATCTGCACCGCGCAGCGTGCGTGCGCCCCAGACCACCGGACCGCTGGCGGGAAAGCTGCGCAGACAGTTTACGCCGATCGGATTGAGCGTTCCGCTGTCGCTGTCCGTGAGCTTGGGAACCAGGCTGTCAATGCCGTAGAGCGCCGCATCAATCCCCGCAGGAGACTTCCAGACTCCGCGCTGGGAATCGGTCCGTGCAATGACGCCAGCAACGATTCCACACGGCACAAACTCTTCGATCAGATCCCCACGCAGAGGATTGGGCTTGCGAACGCGCGGATAGTAGACAACCGCATTGCGCGCGGCAGTTCCCGACAGTCCCAGATCCGCCGTCTTGATGTCAGACGCGCTCTTGCCAGACCATGCGCTGGGCGGATCGACAATCAGGACCGCACGTCGCTTCACGCAGTAAGCCAGCGCGCTGCTGTAGACCGCACTTGCGGTATCACCGCTGCGCGTATCGGGCGGAATACACAGCAGGTTGAGTGAGTCGGCCTTATCGAGCGCCGCAAAGTCATAGTCAGACGCGGTGAGCGCATCACTGTCTAGCGCAGTGCCCGCAGCCGCACGAACACCCAGCTCGCCCGTTGTTGCGCTGACCGTACTGGCGGTAGGAACCGCCGTAGGAATCATGACACTTCCGTCGCTGGCTTCGGTGACTTGCACAAACTTTGATCCCTGCGCAAGCACGCGATCGACACGTCGGTTGTTGTCTTTGATCGTCAGGTTGACAAAGCGCTCTGTGACCGTTCCCGATCGAGAAAAGTAGGTGATGCTTAGGTTGAACAGATCGCTGGTGGTGACGCCGATTCCCTTGGCCACGTCACTTGCGACGTCGCTGGTGCGATCGGTGTAGTCCACCGACACAAGCAGGTTCTGCGCCCAGACACCGGGACTGCGCGCACGCAAGGACAGCGTATCGAGCGTAAACTCCGCAACGCCACTCAGCGCTGTGACCGATCCATCCGTGGCCGTCTTCGAAGGCTTGTGAAACAGCCGCACCACGATGGCTTGGCTGCCACCGTTCTGAAAGAAGTCATAGACCGCAAAGCTGACCGTGCTGTCGAGCCACAGTCCGCCAAAGACTCGCTCGTAGTCCCGAAAGCTCGTGATGACGACCGGCTGATTGACGGGTCCGCGCTGTGTTCGTCCCACAAACGCTGTGACAGAGGTAGAAACCCCTGTCACCGTGCGAATGCCGCTGGGAATCTCTTCTATGTATACGCCTGGGTAAGTGAGCGAGCTGGGCATCGATACGTACTCCTTTTGCTGCGCGGCGAAAGAGTGTCCTCTGCGGCGCAATCGGTTCCCTCACCGGCCCCTCACCGGGAGGATGGTTCACTGCTAGCCCGGACAGCGTGTCCTTTGAGCAAGCTTTCTTCCGCTTCACAGGATGGAATCCGAGCGGCGGATCGGTCTAGTCGATAAAAGCGAAAGCAGAATCGACAAATCATCCACAACCTGTCGCTGCACATTCCGCTACGGTCAGAAAAGATGCAGCAGAACATCCATCGCCGCGCCTCGCTTCCTTGGATCAAGCTGCGCAAGCTGTGCGTGCTGATCGCAATCTGGGGACTCGGTGCGTCCGCCGTAGCAAGCGCGCAGACCACAGAGGGTGCGCGGTCTGAAGAGCTGACACGATCCGCTCCGAGTGCGACCGTGACCGTGACATCTTCGACGCTGCGCAAAGACGGATCGATCTGGGTGGAAGCGCAGGTGGAATCCCCACAAGGAGGCGTGATCGAGCTTGTGGTGACTCACAATGGCAAGCCGATTCCTACGCTGTCGATCACGCAGAGTCGCGCGCTGGCGCGGGCTGCGCACTACACCATCACGGTGATGCCGCCGAGCAAAGAGGGTCTGCTGTCGATTGAAGCGCGCAGCAGCGGACAGGGTGTTGCCAAAGCAGATCTTCGTCTGAAAAATGGCGCTCCTGAGCAGCGTCCTGCGCTGCATGTGCTGGCGATTGGAGTCAGTCGCTATCGATCTGCAGACATTCCTTCGCTGCGCTTTGCGGCCAAAGATGCCACCGATCTAGCGGTCACGCTCCAGCGACAACGGGATCTGCTGTATCGCGAGATCAACCACCGCGTGCTGTCTGATTCCCAAGCAACCAAAGCGCAGGTTCTGTCCGGCTTTCAGTGGCTTGCACAGAGCGTATCCAGCGACGACACCGCGATCCTGTTTCTGGCCGGACACGGAACCAATGATCCCGATGGAATGTATTACTTTTTGCCAGCGGACTCGGATGCGGATCGCGCCACCATGATCTCTTCTTTCGAGCTGCAAGAAGCGCTGCGCATGATTCGCGGTCGCGTCGTACTACTGCTTGATACGTGTCACTCAGGGAATGTGCTGGGACGACGCAGCATGAACCGCTTGATCAATGAGCTGACCAGCGAACATCGAATCGTGGTCTTTGCAGCATCGACGGGAGATCAAGTCGCAAGGGAGTCTCCAGCGTGGAAAAATGGAGCGTTTACCAAAGCGCTGGTGGAAGGTCTGCGCGGGGTTGCAGACTATGCAGAAGACAACCAGCTCAGCGTCAGCGAGCTAGAGACCTGGACGAGCGTACGAGTCGGACAGCTGACACAAGGAATGCAGACTCCGACGCTGGCGAAGCCAAACGCAGCCCCAGATTATGTGATTGCCGCACTTCCTGCCGAAGGAATCCTTCCCAATCCCAAGCGACAAGGACGACGAAGGATGCTGTGGGGAGCCGGAGGAATCGTGCTGGGGTTGTCGATAGGAATCGGTGTCGCCGTCGGTGTTGCACTGGATTACAAGAACAGCCAAAACGTCCTAGAGCCCAAGTTCTAGGCGCGCGGTCTGCCATCTGGCAAAAGAGGAAGCACGTCGTGAAAGCGATCCATTCACGCAGCAAGCAGCGAAGCGTTCCGATGTTCTGTGCGCTGATCCTTGCGAGTCAGCTGATGGGCTGTCCCCGTCACTTGACGACGGATCAGGCAGCGGAACAGACCCGTGCGATGAGCAGTGGGTGGAGCGACGATCTGCCGCAGGATGGCAGCTTGACGGTGTCTCTGCGGGCGCTGCTTGTGACCGCCAAGAGCGAACGACCGATCGTGGAACAAGAAACACTGCACGCGGGAGATCACCTGTACTTCCTGCTGCGCACCAGTCAGCCAGCGTATCTGTACGTGGTGCTGTTTGGTCCAGACGGGGAAGCGAGCGTGCTGTTTCCGCGCGATGTGGGATCAGGAACTCGCGTCGCTGCGCGCTGTCCGATTCGGGTTCCTTCCCAAGGTTCGTTCTATCTGCAACATCCGGCGGGTCTGCAAGATCTGCGGGTGGTGGCATCGACAGAGCCGCTTGCGCAAAGTGATCCGCGCTTGTGTGAGCAGCTTCGCTTGCCGTGTGAAAAGATGAAGCCAGAGCCGGTGCCGCAGTGTCCGCAAGAGCAAGCGCGGGCGCTGTTTTCGGCACTGAAAGTAGCCACCGCCGTACCGGGAACAGGAACCGGCGCGGTGGCATCGCTGCGACTGCTGCTGACCCAGGAACCTTGACGGTGACACGATGGAGCGTCTGTAATGCGCATGTCCAACGCACGGCTGGTTCTGCTGCTCCTTCTTGTGTTCCTCACGGGGCAGAGCTGTAGTCCCAGCGATCATGCCAAGATCGAAGTGACCGTACTTGGCGTCTCTGGCGACGCACGAACCATGGGCGTTGCGACCACGCTCAATGGACGCGCGTCAGCCAACGATCTTCCGACGCTGGATCAAGGTCTCGATCACTTCACGATCCAGCTTGCAGCAGACACCATAGGAACGATAGGAATCCGCGCTGGCACCCAAGGAGCAGACGGCTGCACGTTTCAATCTGGGACCGTGGACGTAGAAGTCACGGGGCCCGGCAGCTATCAAGCAGAGGTCACGCTGACAGACACCCAAGGCTGTCTGCTGATCGTTCGCAAGGTGGGTGATGGCAGTGGCAATGCCGAGCTGTCCGATGGCACCGTGTTTCGCTTTGCCGCGCCAGGACCTTCGCAAGAGCAGTGTCCGATGGAGTCGCTGGTATCAACAACGCAGCAGAAGGTCTATCCGGTCGACACCACGCTGGAAGTTCGCGCGGTGATTCCGCAAGACGCAACGCCTGGTTCGTATCTGAGCACGATGCGCGGCTGTAGCGAAGGTCAACGAGGCTGTGAGATTCGCATCGGTCCAGACACCACCATCGTCGAGCTACAGATCGATCGCAACGAGGTCTGTAGTCCCGCGCAGCTTTGCTGGAAGCATCCACTGCCGCAAGGATCGACGCTACAGCGCATTCAGGGACAGTCAGCAAGCGACATCTGGGCGGTCGGGGATGCGATGCTGCTGCACTGGGAAGGCACGTACTGGTCGTCGCCACGACACCCGCATCTCGGCCAGCGTCTACGCGGACTGGTGACAGGACCCAGCAACACCATGGTCGCGGTGGGAGAAGCGGGAACGGTCCTGCGGCTCATCAACAATGTCTGGAGCTGTCCCGAGACCATCGGCGCGATGAACCTCAACGATGCGTGGGGTGTGATGCCGAGTGACTTCTGGGCCGTGGGCAGCCAAGGCTCGCTGGTTCACTACGCAGACGGAGCCTGGCAGACAGCGGCGATTCCTGCGATTGGTGCCGTCGAGCTATGGCGCATCTACGGCCAAAGCGAGCGTGAGATCTGGGCCGTCGGTGAGCAAGGCACCGTGCTGCACTATAATGGAAGCACCTGGAACAAGGTTCCGTTTCCCAGCACAGAGACGCTGTACGGACTGTGGGAAAACGAAAAACAGGAAGTCTGGGTGGTGGGCGATCACGGGATCAGCGCCAAGATCGTAAACGAGCAGGTGACGCTGATTCCGACCGGCACCACGGGCCGACTGCGCGCCGTCTACGCAAACGAAGAGCCAACGCGCTGGGCTGTCGGAGACGGTGGACTCATGCTGCGCTTTGACGGCAGCGCATGGAGCCAAGCCGAAAGTGGAACACGCGAAGATCTGACCGCGCTGTTTGGGCAGCGCAGCACCGACATCTGGGCCGTGGGCGCAAACGGAACCCAGCTTCGCTATAACGGGGTGTTCTGGGCCCTGTCCAGCGTCGCGCGCAGCAGTCAGTTCCTACATGGTCTATCGGGAATCAGCGCGTCCAGTCCGTCCCTCGCAAGCAGCCTGTTCGCGGTGGGAGACAGCGGCGCAGTGCTCCGCAACACAGGAACAGACTGGGGCCCCGACAAAGTGCTCAGCGGTGTCTTCAATCGCACGCTCCACGCGGTGTCTGCCGTCAGCAGCAGCGAGATCTGGTTGATTGGCGATGGCGGTCTTGCGGCCCGCTGGGATGGCAGTCAGCTTCAGCTTCCGATCACCGGAACCAGTGCCGATCTGCAAGCGATCTGGGCGCGTCCGAGCGCGGCGCTCATCGTCGGTAGCGGCGGTGTGCTGGCGCGCTGGAATGGCACAAGCGTTGTCAGTGCGGCGCTGCCCGCTGCGATGGGAAGGACGCTGCGCGCGGTGTTCGGCGTCACGCCCCTTGGCGCATGGATGGGAGGTGATGGTGGCATGCTGCTGTATTGGAACGGAACCAGCGCCAGCGCGGCCCCGAGTCCAATCAGCGACACGATCTACGGCATCTGGGGATCTGCCGCAAACAACCTGTGGGCAGTGGCTGACCGCGGACGCGTCCTTCACTTCGATGGCAGTGCATGGTCGATCGATGCACAAGCCAGCGCGCTGTCCACCACAGCGCTGCGCGCGATCGCAGGAAGC
Source organism: uncultured Myxococcales bacterium (assembly GCA_937868485.1). Lineage (GTDB taxonomy): Bacteria > Myxococcota_A > Polyangia > Palsa-1104 > JAEUJZ01 > JAEUKA01. The sequence continues at coordinate 7,949 of CALMML010000104.1, forward strand.
AGTGACACGCAGATTTACGCGGTGGGCGACGGTGGTGTCATGCTCCGCTTTGATGGCACAAGCTGGTCTGCGCTAGACACCGGAACGGATCGCAGCTTGTCAGCACTGTGGATCGACGCAGCAGGAACCGTCGTTGTGGCCGGACAGATGGGTTCCATCTTTCGCTATCTTCCGACAAAACAATGAGCGTGCGCGCTGCCCGTGGCTTACGTTGGCTCTAGCACTTCCAGACGTGGCGATAGCTCGCTTGATTTGGCGGGTGCGTGGTCCAAAATCCGTCGGACATCCACTCGATGCGAGCGCCGCTCAGGAGACAGCGCATAGATCGATTCCTTCAGGTTGGGAAGGACTCCCAAGGACTCAATTCCTAAGCCCAGCGAAGACTCTGCGGCACAGATCGAGGGCAGTGGAAACAGCGCGTGTCCTTGGCTTCCAAACTCGCGCAGCGTCTCCATGTCATCGAACTCACCCAGCACGCGAACGCGAATCTTGTGCGCGCTCAGCCAGTCTTCCAGCAGCGTCCGTAGTCCCGAGCTGCGACTGGGAAGCAGCATCGGCGCACCCGACAGCGAAAACGGAAACTGCGCGCGATAGGAATCGACCAGTGACGCCGTTCCATACAGCGCAATGGGCGTGTCCATCAGTGGACGACAGTAGATGTGCTGCGACAGTCCTTGCGGTGGCTTTTCCTCGGTCAAGATCAGGTGCAGACCGCCCGCAGACATCAGCGACAGGAGCTGTTCCAGGCTCCCTTGATGCAGTCGCAGCGGCCCCTGTTCCGTACGCGGCAGCGCGGGAGCAAGCAGTCGATACAGCAGGCTCTTGGGAATCGTGCTGACGACGCCAACGTGCAGCGGCGTCTTGGCCATCTCGGTCTTGCCATCGACCGACTCGGACAGCTCCATGCCCAGGCGAAAGATCTCGTTTGCGTAGTGCAGGATGTCATTGCCGAGCGCCGTCAGAACCAGCGACCGCCCACTGCGCACGAACAGCTCGCCGTGCAGGTGTTCTTCCAGCGCCCGAATCTGGGTGCTAAGCGTCGAGTGCGAGAGCCGAAGCTGCGCAGCGGCTCGAGACAGACTGCCCTCATGCGCAACGCGCCAAAAATAGTAGAGGTGATGATAGTTCAGCCAGCCATTCCCATTCGCAAACATGATTCCCCCTTGTCGCTCTGCCCCAAAGCGCGAGGATGCTGCGGGTGTCCGGGTCTGTTTCTGCGTTTTCTATCTTACGCAAATACCGCTCGCGCCTGGATCCCTAGACTCGCAGGAGCGATATTTGGGAAATACCAAATGAAAATTTTTTACGTACCTGAATCAAACACATTTTCCATCAATGGACTTCTCCTCGCACATCAAGACATTTGTTCTTAATCGAGAACGAGCGATTTCATCTCTACCACGTTTCAATCCAGCGAACATTAGATCAGGTATTGACAGGTACGACAGCCCAAGTCACGCCATGACTCAAGAGAAGTCGCATACAGCCTTCATCTTTTCCGCAAATCCGTTCAAGCATAAGAACAGACATTGCGTAGATCACGATGGCCAGACGATCGTGAGCTTCGATGCAGAACAGGATGCGCTTCAGCGGATCTGAGCACGTTCCTTGCAACCAACCTACACGCGAAGGATAGGACGGAAGCTGGCTGCGATTCGCAGGGTGACTGTTGCACACAAAACCAGTCGAACAGCGAGCGGAGCACCCTGACACGCTTCATTGCAATTTCATCCCATGGATATGAAAAAGACACAGATGCAGACAAGGTTGCGGTTCTACAGAAACGTATGGGTGTAGATAAAAAAGAACACTGCGGTCGCTTGGCTCAACAGGTCGCAGTCCGCCACGCTCGCTCGCGCTGGATCAGGTCTCGTGGTCCTTTGGGGGTCCAGGCACCCAGCGAAGCAGACGCGACGCCGCGCGACACCGCGTGGTCCCTTTCGCCAACGCCGCGTCTTGCGCAACCGTGCAAACATCCAGCGGATTTCCGCATCCTCGGCAGCTTGTCATACATGATGC
>CALMML010000105.1 GCA_937868485.1 uncultured Myxococcales bacterium
TCTTCGACGTTGCGGTTGGCGCCGCGCTGGACGGTGTGACGGACGCGCTTGTCGCCGAACTGATCGCCGTTGCCGTTCTGGGCTTCGATGAGTCCGTCGGTGTAGCAGATCAAGATGTCGCCGGGCTCAAATGGCTGGGTGTTGGCAACGAACTTGGCGGTGTCGCTCGATCCAAGTGGCGACCCCGCAGCGACGAGCGGAATGAACGGCTTGTTGCTTTCGCGGTGACGGAACAACAGCGGGAAGGCGTGCGCGCCGCTCGCGAAGGTGATCTGGCATTCCTTGATGTCGATGATGGCGGCAAAGCAGCTCATCGTGAACTTGCCGCGCATCGTCGCTGCAATCGCGTGGTTTAGGCGCTGGAGCAGCAGCTCGGGACGCAGCTTCGGACCTTGTTCTTCGTGCAGGTTCTGCGCACAGCCATACGCCATCGCGCCGACGACCGCTGATCCAATGCCGTGTCCGACGACGTCAGCCATCACCAGCATCGTGCGGTGCTCGTCGAGCGGATAGTAGTGCCACCAGTCTCCCGACAGCTTGCTGGCGCTGCGATAGACGCCACACAGCTGTAGCGCCCCGCGTGAAATGCGACGCACATCCGGCATCAGCGTCTGCTGCACGATCTGCGCGTCTTGCAGCTCTTGCGCCATTTTCGACGTGTGCGCGGTGCCTTCGATCTGCGCTTGCTGGAGCAGCTGCGCTTGGTCCGCCATCATGTTCAGTCGCTCCGCAATCGCCGCAAACGACGGCACTTCCACCGGCGTGAGCCGCGTCTCGAAGTGACCCATCGCCATCTGCTCGGCCACTTCTTGCACGACCATCGCTTGCTTTTCGCGCTTGCGATCCCCGAGCACCCACATCGCGAGCGCCACACCCACACCCAAGATCCCGAGCCCAATCGTCAGCCAGATCGGAATCCGCTGCGGCTGCACCGTGGTGACGACTTTGCCCAGCCCGTCTTCGATTTCTGCCGTCGTCAGCTCGACGTAAAGCAGTCCTTTGCTACCCGGTTGTCCCGTCACTGGAACCGCCAGCACGACGCGCTGATGCTGTGGCGACGCTTCCACTTTGCGCACAAAGCCTTCCCCGACCGCTTTGCGCAGCAGCGTTTCGGCGTGACCGACGAGAGGCTTTCCCGCGCGCGGCTTTTCCGACGACGCCACCACCATGAGATCGTGATCCACGACGCCGATTTCGACCATGTCCGGGTCGCTCTGCGCGGCGCTGTCTAGCTCGGCTTGCAGCTTCGCCAGGTCGCCTTCTGCCATCGCGGCGCTGATGCGTTGACCCAGCTTTTCCGCCCGCTTTTGAGATCGCAGGTACACCGACTCAATCGCCACCTTCTGCGCGACGATCTGCGCGCGGCGCGTCGGGCTGTCGGTGATGCTCAGCACAAGCTGAAGGAGCAGGCACAGAATGCCTCCCGAGGCGATGAGAAGCGGAATCCGTTGTTCGGACATGTCTTACTTACTCCCTTGCTGGCTCTTCGATGTGGCGGGGTCGCGACGCAGGACCACCACGGTGAGATCTCGGGTCGGGTTTCCGACGAACGCGTGGACGACATCGAGCAGATGGTCGCGCAGCTCGGCGGCGGTGCTGGTACGGGCGGTCTTGCGGATTGCGTCGCTCAGCACATCTTGGGAAAGCTGCTGGTTTTGGACGTTTCGTGCGTCGGTGATTCCGTCGGTGAGCAGCACCAGCGCGTCGCCGGGCGCAAGCTGCACCGATCGATCGCTGAGCGTGTCATCCAGCTGCGCCGATACCGCCAAGCTGGCGCGATCGACCTGAACGGTTTCCACCGTGCGATTTCCGTCGCGATACAGGAGCAGCAGCGGCAGATGCCCCGAAAACGTCACCTTGCCGCCTCCGTCGTGGCGAAGCAGCAGCACCGATACCATCTGCTCGTCTTGCATCCGCTTGCGCAGGCTCTCGTACAGCGACGCAGCCACCTGACGCAAAACCGCTGCGGGCGACGCATCGCACTCCCGGTAACTGCGCAGGCTGGCCAGCAGCAGGCTGTCGACGATCACCATCGTCAGACCGGGCTGTACACCGCTGCCAGAGATGTTGCCGACGGCGACGAAGCCAACCTGCTCGCCTTGATATGTCTCGTAGAAGTCACCGCCACCACCGGGGGCTGGGATGATGCGGGCCGAAAACTCAAAGCCACTCATCGACGGATGAAGCGGGAGAAGCTGACTCCGCAGCCGCGCCGCCAAGGATGCTTCTCGCTCGTGTGCGGCGGTGCTCTGTAGCTCGTCCTGGGTTCCGCGCAGCTTGCGGATCATCTGCTCCAGTCCGTTTGCGACGGCGGTTAGCTCATCGCTGCCACCGTGCGGCAAGTCCACGTCAAAGTGTCCACCGGCAACCTGCTGCATCGCCGCGAGCAGCCGTCGAACCCGACCCATCAGCAACAGGCCCCACAGCCCCGAGATGAGCAGCGCCAGCAGCACCGCACCGCGACCGACGGCAAACAGCGTCGTTTGAACCGTCTTGGCTCGCTCAATCACTCCGTCGAGCGAACGCAGCAGACAGCCATGACTGCTTGGTCCCAGTGCGACCGCGATGCTGCGATATTTGACGCCGGAGATCTGCTGATCTGCGATGTCAAAGCTCGGACTTGCCTGACAGCGCTCGGTGACGGTGACTCTCTCTCTCTCGACTTCCTTGCTAAGCTTGGCTCGACTCAGCTGTCCGTCGCGAATCACCAGCCAAGACAGACCGGGCCGCGACAGCTCTGACAAGACCTCTTCGGTGAGCAGCCCCGTGCGCTTGGCGTGAAGAAGCAGTCGTGCGTCGCTGCGTAGCTCGGCGTCGATCTCGCGCTCTCCGGCACGGCGCAGCGACTGAGTAAACACCCAGCTCGTCGTGGCAACCACGGTACCGACCAGCGCAGTCGAAAGCAGCGCCAACTTGATCCCAAGCTTCAAGGCATCCCCCCCGGGAAGCCCGCGAAAACCGCAAGCATCTTACAGAGATCTCTATTAAACCACTCCTTGCGATCGCTCGTCTAGTGTCCGACTGACGAACAGACCTTGATTGCCTGCCACAGCGGGATCAGATCGTGAGCGGTCAGTGCGTCGCTGCGCTGACTGCAAAGAGGCACGACGGGAATCGTGTGACGGGCCGCATAGGCCGTCAGGTCGGAGGGAAGAGCGCTCGGCGGGTCAGACTCCGCGACGTTGTAGAGCACGACGAGCGGTTTCTGCGTCAGAAACTGCTGCCCGGCGATCAGCGCTTGCTCGGTTGCGGACAGCGTCACTTCGCGCAGCGGCGTTCCGTGTTCCAGCTCGGCCCGTAGTCGCTTGAGCAGCGTCAGCTCGTCGGGCTTGGGCGCTTCCTTATGAAGTCGAGCCAGCCGCTTGTCGATCGTCGCCAAGTCACCGACACGCATCTCGGTCGCTAGATCGGTCAGCTCTCCGACGGGATCAGCAGGGCTGCCATCGGTCGACGCAAACCCTCGCACCACCTGGAGCAGCGTATCGACCTCGCGCATGGCCACCATCACCTGCGCGTCGAAGCTGCGTCCGGCGATTCCTGGCGGCGCGGCCACATCGACGAACACCACTTGTTTGCGGGGACGAATGATCCGAGCGGCTGAAGGCTCTGTCACGGGAACGGCGGCAAAGTGAGTCTTGCCTGGACCCTTGCCAGAGTGGCCGATCGCGCCTTGCTGACCCGTCAGCGCGAAAAACGCGGAGGTCTTCCCGCTGCCAGGGAAGCCGACGAGACCGACCTTCATCTACGCTCCTTGCGGTTGGGAACTGGCGACGCGGCGCGGGCCGCGCTTCATCGACGAGACGGCTGCGCTTACAGACCGAGCAGCTTGTCGATGTCCTTCTGGCTCATGTCCGACTTCTTCTTCGGAGGCGGAGCCGCCGGAGCCGACGAGGCCGGCTTGTCAGCCTTGGCCGTCTTTTCGGTCTTTTCGGACTTCTTGTGCGACTTCTTCTTCTTTTCGGACTTCTCGCCGTCGTCCTTTTCACCCTTGTCGGCGTCTGCAGCAGCGGCGGCAGCGGGCTTATCGGCGGCGGGCTTTGCGTCGGTGGTCGGTGCAGCAGTCGGAGCCACAGTCGGTGCTTCGCCTTGCGCTGCAGGTGTGGTTGGGGTCGTCGTCGCCACCACAGGTGCCGATCGCTTGGACACGACGACGGCTACAGTGGTGCCAATGCCGACCAGCATGAATGCGATCATGCCGACGACAAGCCACACCCAGGAAGGAACGGAGCTTTGAGGAACTGGGGCAAAGGGATCTCGCGCCATGGTGGCGAATACTCCTAAACGGTGAATGCGCTGCTATTCGCTAGCGAGCAATTACTATACCGACGTTTTGATTCCACGCCCTGCTGTTTTCAGTCGCTGCGCGGGAGAGTGGTTCTGCGTTCTGCAACTGGGGTCTACGGACCGTAGCGTGTCGGGACGGTCGTGGGGCACCATGCCGCGCATGCTCGCAGGCTTGGGTTCTCGCTGGCGACTTGCTTTTCCCTGGGCCTTTGGCTTGAGCTACGGCTTTGGGCTGGTATGCTGCTCGCCCGTGTCGACAGAAGCTCTCGCAGAAGTTTGGACCGTTCGTCGCGTTCTGACGTGGACGCAGCAGCGCTTTGCGCAAAGCGGGCTCGATTCCCCGAGGCTGGACGCTGAAGTGCTTTTGTCGCACTGCCTGGGCAAGACCCGCGTCGGGCTGTATCTGTGCTTTGAGCAGCCGCTTCACGACGGTGAACTGGCAGACTTTCGGGCGCTGATTCGACGCAGGCTCGCGGGGGAGCCGGTCGCGTATCTCATCGGACAGCGAGAGTTCTTCTCGCTGGCGCTGCATGTCTCTCCGGCTGTGCTGATTCCGCGTCCCGAGACAGAGCTGTTGGTAGAAGAAGCGCTGCGACGGATCGACGAAGTCCGACGAGAAAAATCCCCACTTTCGGTTGCTCCGCTCGACGATGGATCGTCTGCGCAAGACGAGGTCGCAGCGGACCCGCAGGATGACGCTCCCGTTCACGCCGTGGCTGAGCCAGGTGTTCCCGTGACGGTCGAATACGATCCTGTTGCGATCGATGCAGAAGAAGAACCCGTGCCTGCTGCGCCTTCCGATGCAGAGGTGACGACAGATGCTGTCGCTGTCACCGCGTCGGAATCGGCGGGCCCAGCGCTGACGGTGGTTGATGTGGGAACGGGCAGCGGTGCGATTGCGCTGGCAGTGAAGCATGAGCGTCCGTCGGTGAAGATGATCGCGCTCGATCGCAGTCTCGACGCACTTGCGGTGGCAAAGAAAAATGCCGAAACGCTGAGCGTGTCCGTCGAGTTTGTGCAAAGCGATCTGCTCGGCGCACTGACGGAAGAAAGCTCGATCGATCTGCTGCTGGCCAACCTGCCGTACATTCCGACGGCAGATATGGCTGGTTTGTCCAAAGATGTACTGAGTGAGCCACACTTGGCGCTCGACGGTGGTGTCGATGGCCTTCAGCTGGTGGCTCGGCTGATTGAGCAGGCTCCGCGTCGGCTGCGACCGGGTGGATCGATCCTGCTTGAGATTGGTCAGGGACAAGCGCCCACCGTCGAATCGATGCTGCGACGGGCGGGCTTTGTCGATGTGCGAAGCGAAAAAGACTTGGCGGGAATCGAGCGGCTGGTCTGTGGCCGCGTTTCCGCATCGGTTCGGAGGCCGTCATGAGCGAGCTGCAAGCGGGCTGGATGTTGTCGCTGGTTCTCGGGGCACGCCATGCCTTGGAGCCCGATCATGTGGCAGCGGTGACGACGCTGATCACCACAGAGCGGGGACGACCCGCGGCGCTTGGGATGTTGTGGGGCGTGGGCCACGCGCTGGCGCTGTTTTTGGTTGCGACGGTGCTGTCGTTGATGCAGCGGCAGCTCTCGCCACAGTGGGCCGATCGCTGCGAGCTTGTCGTCGCTGCGATGCTGATTCTTCTCGGTGTGCGCGCGGTGTACTTGGTGTGGGCGGCGGTTCGCGAAGGCGGGCAGGGTCGTCTGCACTTTCACACCCACGGCGATGCCAACCACGCGCACTCAGGGCCGGTCTGGCACATCCACATTGGCGGGCTGACGCTCGCGCAGCGTCCTCTCGTGGTCGGGCTGGTGCATGGCCTGGCGGGCTCGGGTGCACTGACGGCGCTTGTGTCGGCGAAGATGCCAGGCATGTGGGATCGGCTCGCGTATGTGTCGCTGTTTGGGATTGGCTCGATGCTAGGCATGGCCGCGCTGGCGGGGCTGCTTGGCTGGCCGCTGTCGCGCTGGCTTGTGGCTCGGCCACTGGCGGGTCAACTTCTGACGGTGCTGGCAGGTGTGATGTCGATCGGGCTCGGGGTGCTGTGGAGCGTTCCGATCGTCGACCGTCTGCTGGCCGGTAGCTAGGGTGCGCGTGATGAGCCCGAAGACAATGAGCGTGTGGGGTCTTTTGCTGAGCCTGCTGATTCCGCAGCTTGCGGTGGCGCAGGTCAAGCCGCTGACCGACGTTCCGGCAAAGCCGGTGGCGACGGCGGTGTGGTCGGCTCCGCTCGCGGAACCGCTGCCCGCTCCGCTGGGACAGTCGATTGGCAGCAAGCTGCGCTTTGTCGAGCCAGGTCCGATTCGGCAAGCGGCAGAGCAAGTGATGGCGGGACGTGCGGCGCTTGTCCAGCTGCGCTGTGCCGATGCGCTGCCCGCGATGCGAAAGGCGGCTGAAGCGCTGCTCGATGGTGTTCCATCGTCGGTGGCGCAGCCGATTGTGCGCGATCTGTTTGGCGTCGTGCTCCTCTGTGCGGATCGAATTGGCGATGTTCCGATGGCGGAGCGCGCAGCCACGGTGCTGTCATCGCAGACCGAGCCGCTGCCGACGGATCTGGCGCTGATCATGCCTCGCTATCAGCATGGAACGCCGTTTGGTCCGCCGCGTGCGCCGGTGCGAGTCGAAAGTGATCCGCCCGGTGCGACGGTGATTCGCAATACGCAGGTGATGGGCAAGGCGCCGCTGGAAATCGACGGAGGCAGGCCCGATCAAGATGTGCTCTACGTCGAGCTGCCGGGGATGCGCAAGGTTCGACGTCCGCTCGGCAGTGGTGAGACGCTGTTTTTGTCGCTGCGACCCGAAGATCGGCTGCCGCTGCTGCTTGATCAGGTTGCGAGCCTGCCAATCGGGAGCGATGCGCAGTCGGCGCTGCTGAAAGAACTCGCGGCTTCTCCGGCGGTGGCGACGCAGCTCGGTGGCAAGCTGCTGGTCTTTGGACCCAAGGTTCGCGAAGGTGCGCCGGTGGCTGGTGAGTCGCTGCTGCTTCGTGTCTATGACCTGGACCGTCGCGACTGGCTGGGGCCTGTGTCCGAGGTTGCGATTGGATCCCCGGCGGCGCAAGCGGATGCGCTGCTGGCTGCGGCGGCAGGGGCTGCAACCCCAGCGCAAGCAGCGACGGTGGCGCAGGCTCCGGCCAGTCCGGCGACGCAGGCTGTCACCAAGGCTCCCGTCGATGACAAAAAGTCGAGCGGCTGGAAGCTGCCGTTTGCCAAGACCAAGTGGTACACCTGGGTCGTCGCTGGCGGTGTCGCTGCGCTGATAGGCGGTCTGCTGATTGCGGAGCGCTTTTCATCCGAGACGATTACGGTCACAGCGACGCACTGATCACGCACTGAGCATCGCTCGGGACGCGCTGGTCAAGCGGCCCCGATCGATGCGTTACTTGGACTCTGGCTTGTCTTTGGCGTCGGTTTTGTCGACGGGATTGAGCTTCAGCCACTGCTTGGCGCGTCCTCTCGTGAGCGCACCTTCCAGATCGACGGTGTTGCGCTTGCTCAGCTCTTCCATCAGCGAGCGCGCCTTGGGCAGATCAAGCTGTTCACCCGGCTTGCCGCCACCGAGTGCGAGCGCCAGTGCCAAGCGACTGGTCGGGCGCGTGCTCGCCGACAGATGCGCGACGACGTCTTGACGATCTCCGCTGCGAGCCGCCAAGTCACCGCGCAGATCTTCGGCCATTCGCTGACCCGGCTTGCCTTTGAGCGTCTTCTCAATCTCGTCGGCACGCTGGGTCGCTAGCTCACGCTCTCCGACGCCATAGAGCAGCAGCGCGCGAAGCCACAGAAGCTCTGCCCGATAGCGGTTCTTTTCATCATCGGTGAGCGTCGGTGCCGCTTTGTCGATCAGCGCCTTGTCAACCGGCTTCCCAGCATCGGGCTTGGCCGCGTCAGGCCTCGCTGCTTTGTCACTCGCTGCGCTCTCGGTCGCATCGATCTGATCGCGAATGATCGGCAGCGTCTTGGCGACGTCGGAAATCGCACCGCGCTCGAGCTGAAGTCGACCGATCTCCAGCAGCGTCTGCACTTCATCGCTGCGACGGTTGAGCTTTTTCGCCAGCTCCAGCTCTGCTTGTAGGTCTTTTTCCGCGTCGAGCAGCGTCTTGCTGGTTGGAATTCCCAGCCCTTCGTACAGCCGAGCCCGCGCGAGTCGCAGCGCCGCATCGTGGTGTTCCGTCGGATCCGGTGACGAAAGGATCGCTGCATAGGCTTTGCGTGCGAGCTGAAGGTTGCCTTGCAGCAGCAGCGCGTCACCGAGTCGGAAGTTGCCGCGTAGGAACTTGGCATCTTGCTCGACGGCTTTGCGCGCGGACTCGACGGCCAGACCAAAGTCTCCTTTGCGCAGCTGAAGGATCGCTTGCGAGTCGAGCGCGTTGGCCTCTTTGGGATGCAGCTCGACGTACTTGGCGAACTCTTTTTGCGCTTCGTCGACGGCATCGCGACGCAGCAGCAGGTGTCCCAGCGCGTTGTGCGCAGGCCCGAACTTTTCGTCTAGCTCGATGGCCTTGCGAAAGTCAGCCTGCGCGCCGTCGAGATCTCCGAATCGATAGCGCAGAAGTCCTCGGTAGTAGTACGCACGCTTGTCGCCGGGAAGCTGCGTCACCAGCGCCTCGAACACCGCTTTGGCCACTTGTCGCTGATCTTCCGCGAGCGCCACCAGCCCGTCGATGAACAAGCGCTCTCCTTCGCTCAGCGTGCGTGGCGATTCCTTCGCAGCGGCGATATGCTTCTTCTGCACCGTCGGAGAGATGCTCGCTTGCGAAAGCAGCGCGTGCGCCATCGTGAGCTTGTCGTCTTTGTCGAGCGCATCAGCGCAGCGCTGACGAACCAGCTCGGTACGGAAGTGATCGAGCGCATCCAAGCAGCTCGTGAGCGCGGTTCGCGACTCTTCACTGGTCGTCGTCAGCGTCAGCTTGGCGTCGGGCTTCGGCTGCACGGGCGGAGCCGTCGCTCCGGGATAGGGCTGCGCGGGCTGCTGCGTCGGATCCACCGGCGAGCCTGGCTGCGGAACCGGCTGACCCGGATACGACGGATAGGGCTGCGCGTTCGGATACGGCTGACCTTGGTAAGGCTGACCTTGGTAAGGCTGACCTTGATAAGGCTGACCTTGGTAAGGCTGACCTTG
>CALMML010000106.1 GCA_937868485.1 uncultured Myxococcales bacterium
CATGGCATGCGCAGCGCTCGTCATGGCATGCGCAGCACTCGTCATGGCATGCGCAAGGTCCGTCATGGCATGCGCAGCACCCGTCATGGCATGCGCAGCGCTCGTCATGGCATGCGCAGCACCCGTCATGGCATGCGCGGGCTGTTGGGGGGACGGCTGGGCTAGGGGGTTTCGGGGTCGAGGTTTCGCTCGAGCAGCTCGAACAGGCCCAGGGATGTAAAGCCGTGCTCCAGCGCCCGCTGCTTGAGGGAGTCATCGGCGGTGAGGGCCAAGATGCGGCGCGCGCCGGACTGCTGGGCGGCGGCGATCAGGGCGGCGTGGACCTGCTCCAGGGCGTGATACCGCGCGTCGGGCGCTGCGTCCGGGTTGGTGATGAAGCCTTCCAGGATCACGGTGTCGGCGTCGGTTCGGTACAGAAACCCTGCGGCAACGCCCTCGAAGACAAAGCCGGTGGCGGGTAGCTCGCCGGGTCGCAGCGGACTGTAGCCGTGGGCCGTGTACCAGGCGTCGAGCTGGGCGCGGTCGGCCTCGTTGTGAACATAAGGTCGGAGCATGGCGATCCTACAGCTCGAAGATGCCCGCCAGCTTGCTGCGGACATCGGCCATGGTGGCTACCGCGAAGTTGGGAACGTACATGTTCTCGCCCATCATGTTCTTGCCGATGGTGGTGGGCTCTGCTTCGGCGATCCGAATGCCAGCTGGAGCAGGACCGTAGCTGAACTTGATGTACCACTTGAAGCGATCGGAGTCGCGGATCGTGGTCTTCCAGGTGGTGTAGACCTTGTTGCGGAACTCGGAGCGCTTGAGCGACTCGAGCTGGCCTTTGACCTCGCCGAAGTTGTCGACGCCATCGCGGAACAGGGTGACGCCTTCTTGGACGTAGTCCATCGCGCTCATGGCCTTTGCGACATCGTCGGGCTTGAGCGAGTCGAGGACGTTGCCAGCGCCCGCGCCTGCGATCTTGATGGCGTTTTCGCAGATCTGCTGGATGGCTGCTTGGACGGGGAAGAGGCCGACGGCGCGCGGACCGGGCACGTAGGCTTTGACATCCATCCAAATGGTCGATTTGCCGTAGGGATAGCCGGTGTCTATCTGGTCGTCCCAGCCGCCGGGCAGCGGGGAGTAGTCCTTGATGTACTCGTCACGGTGGGACGCGAGCCATTCCAGCAGCTTGCGCTTGGAGCCCAGCAGGACGAGCGGCTGGGCACAGATCGCCCCGAGCGACTTGCGGCCCTGGCCCTCGACCTCGTAGACATCACCGAAGGCGAACTCCCCCCGGCTGTTGGCGTAGGTCTTGCGCAGCTCACCGTTGTACTGAATGACGGTCATGCCGGACGCGCGGCACATGGCGCCGCTCTCGCGGTACATGCCGGTCTCGGTATCGACGGGCTGGGTGACGGCCAGCTCGACGATGCGGGGCGGGGCATAGGTGTTCAGGAGGAAGATCAGGTTGTCTTTGCCAAAGACCTCGACCAAGTTGACGTTCTTGCCGACGAGCGAGGTGTCGCCGTTTGCCTTGCGGCACTGCTCAATGGCGGCCTTTAGCTCGGCGTGGATGAGCGCCTTCTGCCGCAGGTTGAGCGCCTTGAACGCCTGCATGATCTGCGCAACCTTCGACTTGTCTGGATCGACGTACTTGAGGACATCTTCCAGATAATCCGTCGCCGTGTGCGCCTTGCGCTGCGCCTGATACACCTCAGGTGCGGTCTTAAACTTCTCTGGCAACGACCAAACCGTGCCTTTTCTCTTTGAGCCCATAGGAACCCCCCGACTGAACCGACGAAGCCGATCGTGACGGTTCATCGTACCATGTCAGTCCGCCCCACAGCGAAGGGTCGGTTTGTGCAGCATGAAGCCCTCTAGGTGGGGGCGACCGGAGAGCTTTTTTCGGACCGCCCCTGCGGGACGTAAAAAAGACTCGCAGGGTAGCGGGGCCCCACCGTGATCACGCGGCGGGGTCGTTAGTGGCTGTCGGTAGCCTTGGCGGCTTCTAGGGTGGCGGTGGGATCTTCTTTGCCGCCGTGGAAAAAGACGTTGAGCACGATGGCGGTGAGCGCGGACAGCAGGATGCCGGACTCTAAGAGCGGGTGCAGCGCGGGCGGCATGTGCAGGGTCCAGCGGGGGGCGGCGTGCGGGATCAGCCCGATGCCGATGGAGACGGCCACGATGTAGAGGTTGTAGCGGCTGTGGGTGAAGTCGACCTTGGACAAGATGCGGACGCCGGTGGCAGCGACGGTGCCGAACATGACCAGGCCCGCGCCTCCCAAGACAAACTGCGGCACGGCTTCGCACAGGGCGGCCAGCTTGGGAACCAGGCCCAGGCCGATCATCAGGATGCCCGCCGCAACGCAGACATAGCGACTGCGCACGCCGGTGACGCTGACCAGCCCGACGTTTTGGGAAAAGCTGGTGTACGGGAAGGTGTTAAACAGCCCGCCGAGCAGCGTGCCCAGGCCATCGGTGCGCAGCCCGGCGGTAAGCGCCTTGCGATCGAGCGGCTTGCCCACGATGTCGCTTAAGGCCAGGAACATGCCGGTGGACTCGATCATGACGACGACCATCACGAGCGTCATGGTCAGGATCGGAACCACGGCAAAGTGCGGGCGACCGAAGGCGAGCGGCGTCACCCAGTCGAAGAAGCGGGACTCGGCGACCGAGTGAAGCGGCATCTTGCCGAGCATGCGGGCGACGATGCAGCCAAAGCAGATGCCGAGCAGGACGGAGATGTTGGCGACCAGGCCGCGTCCGTACTTGGCCAGCACCAAGATGGCCACAAGGACCAGCGCGGACAGGCCCAGGTGATCAAGGCGCGCATAGTCAGGGCTGTCGGAGCTTGGCGGTCCGCCCATGGCCCAGGCGATGGCGACGCGCATCAGGCTGCTGCCAACGACGACGATGATGGTGCCGGTGACGACGGGCGGAAAGAAGCGCAGCAGCCGTCCGATAAGCGGCGCGATGAGCATCGACAAAACGCCCGCACCGATGATGGTGCCAAAGATGGCTTGGGCTCCGGCAGCACCGGGCGTGGTCTGGGCCATGGCGGCCAGCGGTCCGACGGCAGCAAAGGTGACGCCCATCATCACCGGCATGCGGATGCCAAACAGGCGGCCCGCGCCGAGCGACTGAATCAGCGTGACCAGGCCGGAGCAAAACAGGTCGGCAGAGATGAGCAGCGCGACCTGCGCAGGTGGCAGCTTGAGCGCTCGCCCGATGATGAGCGGCACCGCCACCGCGCCCGCATACATCACCAAGACATGCTGAAGGCCGAGCAGGGACAGACGCCACAGCGGCAGCAGCTCATCGACGGGATGTACGGGGGCTGGGCGCATCGGACTCTCCTTGGGCGGTACGCCCGGACGACTACATACCAGTGGCTCCTCCTGCTCCTACAAAAAAGTGCCGCACGGGCAGACAAGGGCTGCCAGGAAGCGTCCCGGCTGGGCTACGATAGGGTGGGGCGTGTCAGGTGCGATGCAGCGAGCCATCCCTCGGGGAACCGTGCATCCAGACATCCCGAACGGTGCCGAATGACCCAGCAAGAATCGATAGAACCAGCGGCGCTGCTCCAGGCAGTGCTCGATAGTCCCGGCGATCTGGTGATCTTTGCGCTGGACCGGGAATACCGCTACGTGGCCTTTAACGAAAGCCACCGGGCGACCATCCAGATGATCTGGGGCGTCGACATTCGGCTCGGCATGGACATGCTGGCCGAGGTGATCCGACGCGAGGACGATCGCGCAAAGGCCAAGGCGCTGTTCGATCGGGCGCTCGGCGGGGAACGAATCGTGTCGTATGAGGCGTACGGCGACGATCACCTGGTGCGCAAGACGTTCGAGAGCGCGTTTTCTCCGATGCGCGACAAGCAGGGAACGGTCATCGGGGTGTCGTGCGTGGTCCGCGATGTGTCGCAGGCGCAGCGCACCGAGTACGAGCGGGAACAGCTCCGCAGCGAGATGGTCCAGCGCAACGAGGAGCTGCTGCAAAGCTCGCAGGAAAACGCGCAGCTCGTGGAGCGCCTGCGGATCGCGGTAAGCGAGCTGACGACGCCGGTGCTGGAGGTGTGGGACTCGGTGCTGGCGATGCCGATCGTGGGCATTGTCGATACCGAGCGCGGCGAGCAGATGACGACGCGACTGCTCGATGCGATCGAGCGACACCGGGCGCGCTTTGTGATCATCGATCTGACCGGCGTGGGCAACCTGGACACGAGCACGGCCAATCGCTTCTTTCAGCTCGCACGGGCGGCGAAGCTGCTCGGGTCCGAGGCGATCATCGCGGGCATTCAGTCGGCGGTGGCGCAGACGCTGGTGGCGCTCGGGGTGGATCTGAGCGGCCTTCAGTCAACGCGGAACCTCAAGCAGGCGCTGGAGCTGTGTATCTCGCGGCTGCGGGACAGCGGCGCACCGATGACCTCGCGCAGCCAGACCAAGTCCCCGGCGGCGTTTTTCCCTTCGAGCCGCAGCGGCAAGTCCAAGGACAGCGGCGGATCGGGCCTGGGGTAAGGGTTGCCGTCGCCCCTTCGCATTGACTGCGCCCACGCGACCGACCATGTGGTGGCGGCCACGGTGGCGCGGCGCTTTGCGGAAGAGACGGGCTTTGATCCCCACGCAGCGAGCGCGGTGGCGATTGCGGTGGGCGAGCTGGTGTCAAACGCGGTCCGTCACGCGGGCTTTGGTCGGCTGGAGCTGCTGGAGCTGGTGCCGCCGAGTCTCGGGGTGCAGATTCGCGTGGTCGATCGCGGGCCGGGCATTCCGTCGCACATGCTGACCACGGTGGAGCGCTGGCAACAGAGCGTGCCACGGCCCGAGCCGGTGCTGTCGGCCACGGATCACGGCTTGGCGGCGGTGGTGCGGCTGGTCGATACGCTGCTGATTCGATCGACGACCGAAGGCACGCATGTCGAAGCCATCTGCCTGATCAAGCCACGCTCGGATCGCTGGCGAATTCGGTAGACCGCCGGTCTGCCGCCCGCAACGTTGCCGCCGAAGCGCCGAGGGTTTCAGTGTAGACATCGTGTAGGAGTCTTGCCGATGAACCGATGGAACGTCCTTGCGGCCTGCGCCGTGCTGTCTGTGTCCTGTTCTCCGACGGAAAGTACCAACCCGCCACCGACTGACGTGCCGCAGATGACCGACACGCCGAAGGTGACGCTGCGGGTGCTGTCGAGCCTGCCGCAGTATGTGTCGGGCGGCGATGCGCGGATTGCCATTGAAGCCGACAAGTCTCTTCAGCCGGGGCTGGAGCTGTGGCTCAACGGACAGAAGGTGTCGCTGAGCAGGCAGACGGTGACGGACAGCGGGATCGAAGGAATCCTCGGCGGTCTTCAGCTTGGGGAAAACTACCTGGAAGTGCGCTCGGTGGCGAGTGGACGGCTTGCGTGGGTGGCGCTCAAGAACCATCCGATCACGGGCCCGATGTTTTCCGGTCCGCAGCAGGAGCCGTTTGTGTGCTCGGTGCTGACGGACCTGGGCAAAGAGCCGCTGCCCGATACGACCGACCCGAAGTACTACGCGGTCCACGACGCAGCGGGCAAGACGGTGGGCTATAGCAAGAACTGCTCGATGGACTCGTATGTGACGTACTACTACATGCCGGTCGGCAAGCTGAGCCACCGTGACTACAAGCCGCTGCCGACGGACGGAACGAGGCCGAGCGACATCGCCAAGACCAAGCTGATCGACGGTCGCGAAGTGGACTTCATCGTTCGCTGGGAGCGCGGCACCATCAACCGCTTCATCTACCAGTACGTGATGCTGGCTCCGTTTGGGGAAGACCCGACCAAGCCGGACCTGAGCCTGTGGAACAAGCGGCTCATCTATCACTTCCAGGGCGGCGTCGGCTTTGGCCACTACCAGGGCGGACCGGACACGCGGGCGGGGCTGGCGTACGCGATTGGCAAGGGCTACGCGATCGTCCATTCCAGCGGCAACCGCACCGGCGAGCACTACAACCTGGTCCTGGGCGGCGAGACGGCGCTGATGACCAAGGAAGGCTTCGTAAAGCGCTATGGCGTGCCGCTGTACACCGTCGGGCTCGGTGCCTCGGGCGGAGGCATCCAGCAGTACATCTATCCGCAGAACCATCCGGGTCAGATCATCGATGCCGCCGTGGCGCAGCAGCCGTATCCCGACATGGTGGGACAGATTCCTCACATTGGGGACTGCGAGCTGCTGGAGTACTACATGGATGTCACCGACCGGGCGAACGCCAAGTGGTCGAGCGATGTCAAAAACCGCAGCCTGCTCGTGGGCCTGAACGCGGAAGAGTCGGTGGCAAACCCGTTTTTGGCGCTACAGCCGGCGCTGCCGAACGTGAAGATGGCGAAGGGCTCGACGGAGTGTCGCAAGGCCTGGATGGGCCTGACCGCCGGAGCGATGAACCCGGTCTACGACGCGGACGACATCGTTCCCAAGGCGGCGGCGCGGATGAACCTTCTCGCGTTTGGGCCGGTTCACTTTACCCACTTTGAAGACCTAAAGAACATCTACGGCGTCGGAGCGGACGGCTACGCGCGATCGACCTGGGACAACGTCGGGGTGCAGTACGGCCTGGAGTCGCTCCTTCGGGGGCAGATCTCGCCGGCGGAGTTTCTGGATGTGAACTTCAAGGTGGGCGGCTGGAAGCAGTCAAGCGAGATGGTGCCCGAGGGCTTTCCGTACAACGGCACGGGAGCCAGTGAGGTCGCCAAGGTGCTGGCCGACGCGAGCTACTTCGATCCGTGGGGCAGCCGCAACATGAACCGCTGGAATCCGCTGACGCCGACGGTTCCGGCTCCGCGTACGCACGGCGATGTCGAAGCGATGGCGGCGATGTACGACGCAGGGCTGACGTTTTCAGGACAGACGACGATCCCGACGATCGACTGGCATCCGTACTTGGAAAAGCGGCTCGACATGCACAACGTCCACCAGTCGTTCGCGATTCGGAAGCGCATCGCCGCCAAGCTGGGCAGCGCCGATCACCAAGCGATCTGGTTTACCGACACCACCAACGTGTCGTCGATGGACTTTGACCAAGTGCCGATGGCGCTGGAAGTCATCGACGAGTGGATGGCAAACATCCGCAAGTCCCCGAGCGCAAGCGTCGCGCAGAACCGTCCCGAGCGTGCGGTCGATAGCTGCTTTGACACAAGCGGCGCGCTCATCGCCAAGGGCCCCGAGGTGTGGAGCGGCGTGATCGACCAAAAGCCCGCAGGCGCGTGTACGCAGAAGTTCCCGATGTACAGCACGTCGCGTCGGCTGGCCGGTGGACCGTATGAAGGCGGCGTGTTCAAGTGCGCGCTCAAGTCGGTCGATGCGGCGCTCCGCGACGGAACCTACGGATCGTGGAAGCCCTCGCTCAGCGAGATTCAGAAGCTCAAGGCGATCTTCCCCGAAGGCGTCTGCGACTACAAAAAGCCCGACCAAGGCAAGCCGATCAAGTCCGCGAGCTAGTGACGGTGCCGGAGCAGGTCGGCGAGGTCGTGATCGACCATCATCTCGATGAGCGCACGGAAGCGGACCTTGGGTTCCCACTGCAAAACGCGGCGGGCTCGGGTCATGTCGCCGTGTAGATCATCGACCTCGCTCGGACGGAAGTAGCGGGGATCGATCTCGACGTAGCGCTGCCAGTCGAGGTCAAGCCGCGCAAACGCCACATCCAGCAGCTCGCGCACCGAGTGACTTTCGCCGGTGCAGATCACCAAGTCTTCGGGCTGTTCGAGCTGAAGCATTCGCCACATCGCCTCGACGTAGTCGCCCGCAAAGCCCCAGTCTCGTCGCGCATCCAGGTTTCCCAGGTACAGCTTGTCGAGCTGCCCGAGCTTGATCCGCGCCGCCGCGCGCGTCACTTTGCGCGTCACGAACGTCTCTCCGCGACGGGGACTTTCGTGGTTAAACAAGATGCCGTTGCAGGCAAAAAGACCGTACGCTTCCCGATACAGCACCGTCGTCTGATAGGCCGCAACCTTGGCAATCGCATACGGAGATCGCGGACGCAGCGGCGTAATTTCCGACTGCGGCGGGGCCGACGAGCCGAACATTTCCGACGACGACGCCTGATAAAAGCGGGCCTGACTGCCCAGCTCGCGCACCGCTTCGAGCAGCCGCGTTGTGCCCTGCGCCACCACGTCGTGGGTGTATTCGGGCATGTCAAACGAGACGCGAACGTGCGACTGCGCGGCCAGGTTGTAGACCTCGTCGGGACGGACCGCGTGCAAGATCCGCGAAAGCCCGGTCGCATCCACCATGTCGCCGTAGTGCAGCTTCAGCCGATAGTCCGGCGTGTGCGGATCTTGATAGATCCCGTCGAGCCGCCCGGTGTTAAACGATGACGAGCGACGGACAATGCCGTGAACTTCGTAGCCTTTGCGCAAAAGAAGCTCGGCCAGGTACGAGCCGTCTTGTCCGGTGATGCCGGTGATGAGCGCGCGCTTTGCGGTCATAAGGATATCTCTCGACGGAAATAGTCGATGGTCTTGCCAAGTCCGTCCGCAAGCGACGTGGTCGCGGCAAAGCCAAAGCGCGCCAGCGCCAGCGAACAGTCGAGCGCTCGCCGAGGCTGCCCGTTGGGACGGCTTGTGTCGTAGACAAAGCGTCCGCGATAGCCCAACAGCTCACCGATGAGCTGCGCCAGCGACGCAATCGACACTTCCTGACCGGAGCCCAGGTTGACCGGCTCACTGTCGTCGTAGCGCTCTGCCGCCAGCACGATGCCTTCGGCGCAGTCTTCGACGTACAGAAACTCACGGGTGGGCGAGCCGTCGCCCCAGATCGTGACCTCGTCGTGACCGTGCGCCATCGCGTGCGCAATCTTGCGAATCAGCGCCGGAATCACATGCGAGCTTTCCAGATCGAAGTTGTCGCGCGGTCCATACAGGTTCACCGGAAACAGCACCGACGATGAAAAGCCGTACTGCGCTCGATACGCCTGCGACTGCACCAGCAGCATCTTCTTCGCCAGCCCATACGGAGCGTTCGTCTCTTCGGGATAGCCATTCCACAGATCCGCTTCGCGAAACGGCACCGGCGTGTGCTTGGGATACGCGCAGATCGTCGCCGTCGCGACCAGCTTCCTCACCCCGAAGCGGCGCGCCTCTTCCAAGAGCTGCACGCCCATCATCAGGTTGTCGTAGAAAAAGCGACCCGGATTTCGCTGGTTGGCCAAGATGCCACCGACGCGCGCGGCCAAGTGAAGGATCAGATCGGGCCGGGCATCGGAAAGCAGCCTGCGAATCGCGTGTCCGTCGACCAAGTCGTAGTCGCAAGAGCGCGGCACGACGATCTGCGAGCAGCCTCGGGCCTTTAGCTTTTCGACGACAAACGAGCCAAGAAAGCCCGCGCCGCCCGTCACCAAGACCCGGCACTCGGACAGACGAAGCGTGCTCATGGCTTCACATCCT
>CALMML010000107.1 GCA_937868485.1 uncultured Myxococcales bacterium
TGCGATACAGCGTGCCGCGATCGATCGACAGTGCGCGCGCAGCGGCTGCTTTGTTTCCTTGGTGTTCGCGCAGGACTTCATGAACGTAGGCACGCTCAAGATCGGCCAGCGGAAGACCCTCGCGAACGCTCCGACTCAGAAACTGCTGCAAACCACTATCTTCCGTAAGCTCAATGTCTTGCGGAATCAGCGCAGAGTGTTCGGTCAGCGCCACTGCGCGTTCGATGGTGTTGGCCAGCTCGCGGACATTGCCCGGATAGCGATGCGACGTTAGCTTTTCCAGCGCTGCAGCCGAAATACCAATCAACGGACGCTGCAAGCGGCTGCACGTCTTTGCAAGGAAGTGATCGACGAGCGCAGGAATGTCTTCAGGACGCTGACGCAGCGAGGGAATCTCGATCCGAATGACGTTGAGCCGATAGAACAGATCGGGACGGAAGCGTCCTTCGCGAACCTGGGACTCCAGCGACTGATTGGTTGCCGCGACAAGGCGCGTCTTGACGGACACTTCTACCGACGATCCAAGCGGACGCACGCGACTGGATTCCAAGACATGCAGGAGCTTTGCTTGGGAATCGAGCGGAATCTCCCCGACTTCATCGAGAAAGAGAGTGCCCCCTGATGCCGCGACGATCAGACCCTCGCGACTGCGCTGCGCATCGGTGAACGCGCCTTTGTGAACACCAAACAGCTCCGCTTCGATGAGCGTGCTCGGCAGCGCACCACAGTTTACTGCGACAAACGGAGCCTGCTGACGCTGACTCTGCGCATGAATGAATCGCGCCAGCGTCGTCTTGCCGGTTCCTGTTTCGCCCGTCAGCAGCACGGTCGAGTCGGTTCGCGCCGCGCGACTCGCGACATCCAGCACACGCTTCATCGCCGCACTGTCCGAAATCAGCGCCACATCTGTGGTCGGCGCTGGACGAGTAGCCCGCAGTCGAACGATCTCTCGTCGCACGTTCCGCTCGCGCAGCGCACGATCCACTGCTTCATAAAGCGACTCGATCGCAAACGGCTTGGTCAAAAAATCACACGCTCCCCCGCGCACCGCTTGCACCGCCAGATCGATGCTGCCAAACGCCGTCATTAGCAAGACCGGAGGACTCCCCGGCACACGAGACAGCGCCGCGACCAAGTCAATTCCGCGCAGCTCCGGCATCTCAACATCCGAGATCACAAGATCAAAGGAAGTCGATCGCGCGGCAAGGAGCGCAGCACGGGCCGAGGTCAGCCCTTGAACACAGTAGCCTCGCTCTGTCAGCATCTCCGATAGAAAGTCCACCACCCCCGCATCATCGTCGACCACCAGCAAGCGGGCTTCGGATTGATTCTGTTCTGTCATGTCATCACTTCCGCGCGGTGAGAAGGTCCGTCAATCGGGAGAACCACATGAAAGCGACTCCCTTTGCCGGGCCCGGACTCTGCCCAGACTTCACCGCCATGGGACTGCACCAAGGAACGAACGACAGCGAGTCCAAGACCGGTTCCCCCTTGCTCACTGCGCGTTGTAAAAAAGGGCTCAAAGATCTGCGGCAGCGTCTCTTTGTCAATGCCGCGTCCGGCGTCCGACACCGTGATCTGTACCGCTTGGGAAAGCTCACCAGCGGTGTCCTTGGTCGTCAGCTGAAGCGCGATGTGAATGAATCCGCCCGCATCCATGGACGCCATCGCGTTGTTTAGCAAGTTCAGCGCAACCTGCTGCACCTGCGCAGGATCGGCAAGCACCGACGGAAGCGGAGTCACAGAATCCAGCACGATCGTCACCCCTTTCCTTCGCGCCGTAAGCTCCAGAAGCTCCACCACTTCGCGCAGGACGTGACGAATGTCCATCCGCTGAAAGCGAGGCGGCGTGCGACGGGCAATGCGACCCAGCTGCGCCACGATCTGCGTAATGCGATCGGTCTGTTCGACAAAGATATCGGCATAGCGTCGCGTCTCACTGTCGGTGGCTCGCTCTTTCAGCACGCGGGCGCGACCATTTAGGATTTGCAGCGGAGAGCCAATCTCATGCGCAAGTCCGGCGGCAAGCTGTCCAAGCGTTGCCAGCTTATCGAGTCGCTGAAGTCCGGCTTCCAGGCTGTGACGCGCTTCAACCTCGCTGGCGAGCTGCGCGCGGGTGTCCGCGAGGGTCTGCACCAGCTCGTTAAACTCCTGCGCAACCGTTCCCACTTCATCACGGCGGGTCGGCGTCAAAAGTGGCGGCGCGTGTCCACTGCGCAGCACCCGCACCGCTTGCAGCAGCGACGCGAGCGGTCGGCCAACGTAGAATGCCCCGATTCCGAAACAGAGTGCAGCCAGCGCAACCACCAGCACCAGCACGGAGGCCGCAATCGCGAAGCCTGTGCGCATCAGATCACGACGGGCATCATCAAGAGGACGAACCAACGCAACGGTCCCAAGCAGGGCCTTTGTCTCATCGCGCAGAGGCGCTGCATAGACCGCGTATCCCGACAGGTTTTTCCCGACAAACCGCAAGAGCGGATGACCGATTGAAAACGCCGACGCCGTGACCCCACGCAGCATTGCCAAATCTAGCTTTTGATCCCCCGAGTGCGCTGACAGCTGCTGCTCTTTGCCAAACACGAAGATGTCGTAGACCGGATCGATGCGCTCCAACGCTTCGAGCGTTTCGCGAATGTCAGCAGGCTGTCCGTCGCGCGCGGCATTTTCGACGGCCACTTGCACGGCGGTGCCAGTCAGTCGTAGCTCGCGGCTGATCGACGCACGCAGATCGGAGGACTCCTGACGGAGCTGATACAGACCGTGGCTACCAATGACCAGCACGCTGGCGAAACACAGCGCAATCGAGAGCTTGAGGCTGACTCGCATGCCGCGATCTGTAGCAAATCACAACACCTGTTGATCAATGCGACACCACATCTTGCGTGTCTGTGACGCGCGCTCGTTGCAGACACTTCGGCACAGTGGCTGCTTTGCTGGTCGGTCATGCGAACAAGCAACTCCATCTGTCTTTGTGCCGCAGCTGTCTCGGCTCTCTTCGCCTGTTCCCGAGCGACCGATTCGCGCGCTGTCGCGACTGAGCGACCTGCGGATGCCGGACCCCCAAGCGGTGTGGTGAGCGTTTCCGCTGCATCCCTTCCGTTTCTGAAGACCCAAGCCGTTCAAGTGGAAGCCGCACTGCCCGCGCTTCGTGTTCCGGCGCGTGTGGCGTTTCAGGAAGGATCGTTTACGCAGCTGAGCGCGCCCCTTTCCGGTCGTGTCGTTATCGTGCATGTCAGCAGCGGCGACAAGGTGAAGTCGGGCGATCCACTCGTGACGCTCAACTGCCCCGAAGCGTCGTCCGCGCGCAGTCAGCTCGCGACCGCAGAAGCAGAGCTACGTGAAGCCCAAGCAGCGCTTGCGCGTGAAACGAAGATGCTTTCGCAAGGAGTCGGAACCGAGCGCGATCGACTGTCCGCAGAGATCAAGCTCGCATCCGAGCGCGCCGAATACCAGCGAGCCCTAGAGACTGCGCGATTTGTCGGAACCGGACAAGGCAGCATGGTGGTCCTGCGTGCGCCGCTTGATGGCGTCATCTTGTCTCGGCGTGCCACCGTCGGTGCAGCCGTCTCTGCTGGTGCGGAACCACTCATTGAGATCGGCGATCCCCAAGCGCTCTGGATCATCGCGGACGTATTCGAGCGCGACCTTAGCTTGATTCGCGTGGGTCTACGTACATCCACCGTACTGAAGTCGCTGCCGCAGCCGGTTCAAGGAGTCGTCACCTCGATCGGATCTGTAGTCAGTGAGTCGATGCGAACGGCCCCGGTCCGCATTGCCTGCACCGGCGACGTCTCTTTGCTGCGACCCGGAATGTTCGGACGAACGCAGATCGTATCCGATGAGTCAGGAATCGCGCTGCCGGCTCGCGCGGTGCTCATCCGCGAAGGCGGCGAAACCGTCGTCTATGTCGGTCACGGTCCCCAGCAGTTCGAGCGTCGCAAGGTTGTCATCGGCCCGACGCTGGATGGTCGCGTACGTGTGCTAACCGGACTTCAGCCTGCCGAGACAGTCGTCATTGAGGGGGCACTCCTCCTTGATGGCGCTGCTGAACAGCTTCTCTGAGGCCACCGCCATGCTTTCCCACATCATTCATCTCTGTGTTCGTCGTCGCGTGATGGTGCTGCTGCTGGTCCTGGCCGTGAGTGCCTACGGAGTCAGCGCGTATCTACACACGCCGATCGAAGCCTTTCCTGATGTCACCAACCTTCAAGTCACAGTGCTTACCCAGATGCCGGGCTCCGCACCGGAAGAGGTCGAGCGGCAGATTACGATTCCCTTAGAGCGGGTCCTAAACGGCACCCCCGGAATGCTTCAGCTACGCAGTGAAAGCCACTTCGGACTGTCGATGGTGTCACTGATTTTTGAAGATGAAGCCGATGTCTTTCGATCCCGCGCACTGGTCAGCGAGCGGGTCAGTACTGCCGATCTTCCCGACGGTGTGGTCGCCAAGCTTGCGCCCGATGCAACGCCGCTTGGCAAGGTCTATCAATATCGAATCGTAAGCGATCGCCACTCTGCAAACGCGCTCCGTTCCGAGCAAGACTGGACGGTCGTTCCGCTGCTCAAGCAAGTGCCGGGTGTTGCGGAAGTGGTGAGCTTTGGTGGCTTCCGAAAGGAGTTCCACCTGCAAGCTGATCCCGCACGGCTCATCGCGCACGGACTGACGCTTAGCGATGTGACCGACGCGCTCAAAGCATCAAATCAAAACGTAGGTGGCGGCATCCTGAGCCTCGGGGAACAGGGGCTTGCGATACGCGGAATCGGCTATCTGCGCAGACCCACAGAGCTTCTGGATGTCGTGCTGCGAACGCAAGGAGGAGTCCCAGTCACCGTCAGAGATGTCGCGCAGCTTGTGCAGTCCTATACACCTCGCTTGGGATCGATTGGATACGAAGATCGCGCCGATGTCACAGAGGGCTATGTGCTGCTACGGCGTGGCGAAAATCCATCGGTCGTCCTGTCTGGCATTGAAGAAAAGATCCAGTCGCTCAACAGCGGACGGCTTCCTGCTGGCATGTCGATTGTTCCGTTTTACGACCGCACCAGCTTGGTACGTCACACGCTGTCCACCGTCTATCACAACCTCGCGTTTGGCGCGGTCTTGGTTGTCTCTGTGGTGTGGCTGTTCTTGCGTACGCTGCGCGGATCTGTGGTGGTTGCTGCCGTGATTCCTGTCGCACTCCTTGGCGCGTTTATCGGACTCCGCTTCCTGCGGCTTCCGGCCAACTTGATCTCACTGGGAGCGATTGACTTCGGAATCTTGGTCGATGCCGCCGTGGTGCTGGTCGAGAGCGTTCTACACGCCATGGGTACCGCAGCAAATGCAAAGGACTTGCATCGACAACATCCCGGCGATCGGCTCTCTATCATCACCCATGCCGCCGTTCGCGTGGGTCGCCCAGCCCTGTTTGCAATGGCCATCATCACCGCAGCGCTGATGCCCATCTTTACGCTGGAGCGTATCGAGGGTCGCATCTTTCGTCCGCTCGCGATGACCTATGCATTTGCCCTATTGGGAGCACTTCTGCTGGCCTTTACGCTGGTTCCCGCGCTGTGCGCACTGCTGATTCGGCCAAAGGACGTAGCCCACGGAGATGCAAGGTGGTTGCATTGGCTACGTACTCGACATGAGCGCGGACTGGCTGCGCTCTTGCATCGGCAGTGGCTGGTGGGAATCGGTCTGGTGTGTCTACTCGGACTGGGAGGCGCGGCTGTGTCGCGATTGGGAAGCGAGTTTTTGCCAGAGCTTGATGAAGGCGATCTCCTGATCTTTGCGGAGATGCCACCCAGCATTTCTCTGGAACAGGGCGCCGACACCCTGCACGCGATGAGACAGCGAATCACACCGTTTCCTGAAGTGCTGTCTGTCCTAACCGAGCAGGGTCGACCCGAAGACGGAACCGACAATGAGTCGCTGAACCTAGGGAAGCTGCTGGTCCGGCTCCGTCCGCGTGACAGCTGGCGCAGCGGCTGGGATCGCGATCGACTGGTACAGACCCTGCGTGAGCGACTGAGCGAGATTCCCGGTGTCCGCTACAACTTCTCGCAGCCGATCCGTGATGCAGTGGAAGAGAGTGTGAGCGGAGCGCGCGGCAAGGTCGTGCTCAAGGTGGTCGGGGATGATCTCGATCTGATGCGTACTGCGCTCAAGCAAGCGATGCCTCTGCTGAAGGCGATTCCGGGTGTGGTTGATCTGGACCTATATCGCGATGCAACCGTTCCGCAGATTCACATTGCACTCGATCGCGCAGCGCTGGCACGCGCAGGAATTCGCGTGGCCGATGCACTGGATTATGCTCACCAGAACAATGTGGTTCACCGCGAC
>CALMML010000108.1 GCA_937868485.1 uncultured Myxococcales bacterium
ACAGGGAAGGGACTAGCAGCAGCAATCTCCGCGACCACATGGATCGAGCCAAGCGCGCGTTTCAGGAATCCCGATATGTTCCGGCTGCGCACGAGTTTGGTCTGTCCTATGCACTGCGTCCGCTACCGCGGCTGCTGTTCAACCTGGCACAGACCTACCGGCGAGATCATCAAGCAGCGGTCGCCTATGTCCTGTATGCAAGCTTTCTGGATGCGGAGCCAGACTCTGCACTCAAAAAGGAAACGCTCGGCTACTTAAGCGAGCTGCGATCCGTTGCCTTTGCACCACCCGTGTATCGCAGAAGCTGGTTTTGGGGGTCACTGATTACCACTACATCCGTGATTGCCCTGGCCACCGGAGGCATCGTCGCAGCCACTGCAATCAAATCGCCATCGACGCTCGGTGGAACCTACGTACTGACATTCGGTGCGGTGCATTAGTTCGCGCACCCACTTTGAGAGAAGGGGACTCCCATGCAGGCAAGCTTTAGAATCTTCATCGCGCTGTTCACCGCTCTGCTGAGCAGCTGTGTTGCCGAGCGGCCCGTCATTTTGCACATGCAGTATCTGGACCCCAGCGTGGCTTGGATCGAAGTCGCAGGACGCAAGCTGGTGGATGGAAAGTCAACCGTCGCGCTAGAACGACTTCGCATTCCTGTCCCAGCCGATCGCCAGCCAGCAACAGAGTTTGAGTTTGCGATTCAGATCAACACCACGATCGAACCAAGTGAGTTCCAGCTGTATTTGGCGTATTTCGATGCCAACAACTGCTTCCATGGAAACAACCGCGTGTCGTTTACCTCAGGCGACATTCGACAGAGCGAGGTAAGTTACGCTAGCGCTCGAATCTCGATAACAGCCGCGACAAGTCCCATCGGCCAATGCAATGAGTCGGGACTTTACCTGTGGGAGATTCGTTCACTGACCCGCTCTAACACTCCATCCATTCCAGGAGCGGTCAGCACGGACTTGCCAGGCCGGATCAGCCTTCCCATCTGTATGACATTCGATGAGTATGGTTGGGGCTTCGATCGCGATGTCACAGTGAGAGTCGCCGGGCATCCAGCGGAAGTGGTCGAGCGTGACGTTGACTTCGTGCGCATTCGTCTTTGTAGTTCCGATACGGATCCCGCTCCATTTCCTTTGCCCGTCGGTCCACTCAACATCGAAGTCCAGCGACCGGGTTACCCAGCGCTTATTGACCGAGGACTTGCCGATATCAGCCAGAGCAATCTCGCATTCGAGCGTCGAGACTACGATCTAGGAGTTCCCTTCCGTGGCACCGGATTTGCGTCCGCCGATTTCAATGGCGATGGTCGCACCGACCTGGTCTTGGGAACTGGTGATCAGATTGCGATTCTGTATCAAACAAGCGATGGGACTTTCGTCCCCCAGAATGCGCAGTCCCTGCTTGTGACCTCGCTGGAAACGACGCTGCAAGGAGCCGATGTGAATCACGATGGACTGGCGGATCTGGTTGTCTTTGAGCGCCATACCGCGGCCAATGAGCCTCCTTATCGAATCTCTGTATTCTTTGGACAGAAAGCGCAGCCGCTCGCGAGTACGCCCAGCCTGGTCTTGGATGTTCCGGATCTGGTCAACACAGACCGATATCTATCCCCCGGAGTCGCAGATTACGACGGCGACGGTTGGCCAGAGATCCTGTACTACCGCGATCACATCGCTGCGGATCAGCTTGAGCTTCATGTGATTCCCAATCTGCAAACAGGGACTCTCAGCACGGCCAATCTTCGGGTGTTGCCACTGCTGTCTGGTTCGGAACGGAAGCAAGTCGCGCAGATCTTGCCGACTGTCTGGCACAAGGCGCGTGGTGCGAGTGCGATTCCCATCATTCTCTCTGCCAATCGCATCCTGCTTTTCCGTAGTGACAAGCTGAATGCTCCGATTCGCTCTGTGTGTACCCAGCTCCTCAGCAACGCGACGGAGTACCACCTGAACTACGTGGCTCAGGGCATGTATTTGTCATTGAGCGCCGTTTCAACAGAATTGTTCGAGCGCACGCGGATCGATCTCTGGAATACGGCTATCACGTCATGCTCCGTCGCGGCCACTGGTGACGTACAGCCGCTCGTGGGGGCCTCGTCAACGGTTCCGCGTGCAACGGCAGTCCTGTTAGACGATGACCAGCCCTCCCTGTTTGGTCCCGATGGCGTCGCGTACATCAACTCGGGACAGAAAGTGGTCGGCCGCTCGATCCTGCCTCCATACGCACCGATTGTCACTTCGCCGATCCTTCAGAACGTCCGCGTCTTCGCGAGCACTGATCTGAATCGGGACGGAGAGTCCGATTTTGTCGAGATCAGCCAGAACGGTCCTTCGGCTCTCCTTAGCACATTCCTAAACAGATCAAATTAGCGCCACAGGAGTAGACCCCGATGC
The DNA here is from genome assembly GCA_937868485.1 of uncultured Myxococcales bacterium. Lineage (GTDB taxonomy): Bacteria > Myxococcota_A > Polyangia > Palsa-1104 > JAEUJZ01 > JAEUKA01. Next base: position 2,400 of record CALMML010000108.1, read on the forward strand.
GTTCCTTCTTCAAGCTCGTCCGCATACTCCTTGTATTGATTCCTTCGATGCTGTCGTCCTGTAGCAGTCGTACCGCAGTGACCGTCAGCATGCGCTATGATCGCAAGGACATTCCAGACCTCGCAGCAGTGCGCGTCTTCACGACCCTTAACGGCACGCTTGCCAATGAGCCGTTCACAGTGACTGATTTTCTGCCCGTTGAATACGGAGAGGGGACGGGCCTAGTTAACTTCAGCGTCCAGATTCCTGAAGACTCTACCGGATTGCTATCG
>CALMML010000109.1 GCA_937868485.1 uncultured Myxococcales bacterium
CGACCTTCACCGGCTGGGCGTTCCAGATTTTTTCGGCGTATTCGCGGACGGAGCGGTCGGACGAAAAGAAGCCGGTCTGGGCGATGTTGTGGATGGCCATCTCGGCCCACTTCGCTGGGCTTCGGAACGCGGCAGCGACGCGCTCTTGGCACGCCACGTAGGCATCAAAGTCTGCCAGCACCAGGAAGGCATCGCCCTGTCCCGGTCGCTCCTCGGGCGGCAGCAGCGAGTCGAGCAGCGGCAGGTAGCGTCCCGGCTCCTCGTACGAAAAGAAGCCCGAGCGGATGAGGTCAATGGCCTGCGCCAGCCGAGGGCTCTGCCGGTACGCATCCCACGGGTTATAGGTAGGCTTTTTCGCCAGCACTTCATCGGCGGTCAGGCCAAACAGAAAGAAGTTGTCGGCCCCGACGAAGTCGCGAATTTCGATGTTGGCGCCATCCAGCGTCCCAATCGTCAGTGCGCCGTTCATCGCCAGCTTCATGTTGCCGGTGCCCGATGCCTCAAACCCTGCGGTCGAGATCTGTTCCGACAGGTCCGCCGCCGGGATGATCTTTTCCGCCAGCGACACCCGGTAGTTGGCCAAGAACACCACCCTCAGCTTGCTGCTGACGTGCGGGTCGTGGTTGACGACATCGGCCACCGCGTTGATGAGGCGAATGATCAGCTTGGCGCGGGTGTAGCCAGGGGCTGCCTTGGCACCAAACAGGAACGTGCGCGGCACAAAGTCCTGGCACGGGTTGGCCTTGAGCTGCTGATACAGCGACACGATGTGCAGGACGTTGAGCAGCTGCCGCTTGTACTCATGCAGGCGCTTGATCTGCACGTCGAACAGCGAGCTGGGGTCCACCGTCAGGTGGTTGTGCCGCGCGATGTAGTCTGCCAGCCGCTGCTTGTTGCGGAGCTTGATGGCCGATACCTCGGCTTGGAAGTCGGGATCGGTCGCGAGCGGTGCCAGCTGCTCGAGCTGTTCCAGCTTGGTCGGCCACGCGTCCCCGATGCGACGGCTGATGGCCTGCGACAGCTCGGGGTTGGCTTGCAGCAGCCAGCGCCGGGGCGTCACGCCGTTGGTCACGTTGGTGAAGCGGTCGGGGTACATCCCCGCAAAGTCGGGCAGCAGCGTCTCTTTGAGCAGGCGGCTGTGCAGCGCCGCGACCCCGTTTACCTTGTGGGAACCGAGCGTCGCCAGGTACGCCATCCGCACGCCCTTAAACGGACGCTCCTGAATCAGCGACAGCCGCCCAAGTCGGTCCTGATCCGTGGGGTTGTCGGTCCAGACCTTGCGCAAAAAGCGATGGTTCACTTCGTAGATGATCTGAAGGTGACGCGGCAGCAGCTTGCCGAGCAGGTCCACGCTCCAGACCTCCAGCGCTTCGGGCAGCAGCGTGTGGTTTGTATAGGCAAACACGCTCTCGGTGATCTGCCACGCCGTCTCCCACGGCAGCGCGTACTTGTCGATCAGCAGGCGCAGTAGCTCGGCAATCGCAATCGAGGGGTGCGTGTCGTTGAGCTGAATCGCGACCTTGTCCGGCAGGCTCAGCAGTCGATCACGCACCGCCTGGGGATCGTGCTTGTCGCGCGCGTGGTCGGTGTGCCGCCGCAGCAGATCCGCAATCGCGCACGCCACAAAGAAGTACTGCTGCTTGAGCCGCAGCTCTTTGCCCACGATCAGCAGGTCGTTGGGATAGAGCACCTTGCTGATCGACTCCGAGTTGTTCTTGTCAAAGACGGCGCGCTCGTAGTCTCCGGCGTTAAACACCGTCAGGTCGAACTCTTCGCTGGCGCGCGCGCTCCACAGCCGCAGCGTGTTGACGGTGTCGGTCCGAAAGCCGCAGATCGGCATGTCAAACGGCACGCCGAGCACCGATGTGGTGTCTACCCAGCGGACCTGCGGGCGGGTGGTGCCGTGGATCTCGGTGTGGCCGTAGAAGTGGACCGGCTGGGTAAACTCGGGGCGCGCCATCATCCACGGACAGCCGTTGCGCAGCCACTCTTCGGGACGCTCGATCTGGGCCCCGTTGCGGATCACCTGGTCGAAGATGCCGAACTCGTAGCGGATGCCGTAGCCGTAGGCTGGCAGTCCCAGCGTCGCCATGCTGTCTAGGTAGCAGGCCGCCAGTCGCCCCAGGCCCCCGTTGCCAAGTCCCGCGTCGCGCTCTTGATCGAGCAGGTCCGAAAGCGGCAGTCCCAGCCCGTCGAGCACCTTCTGCGCCGTGTCATACAGTCCCAGGCTGTGCAGGTTGTTCGACAGCGCCCGCCCGAGCAGAAACTCTGCCGACAGGTAATAGACGCGCTTGGGGTCTTGCTTGCGATACGCATCCTTGGTGCGCATCCACTTGGCCGTCACCCGGTCCCGCACCGCGTGGGCCAGCGCCATGTAGCGGTCGTACTGCGTCGCATGCGCATCGTCTTTGCCCATCGAGTAGTTCAGATGGTCCAAGATGCCGCGCCGAAAGCCCTCCGGGCTGTAGCTGGTGCGATCGTCTTCTACCTGAATGATGGGCGCACACGGTGCGCTTGGGTCACGCAAAGCAGGATCAGCGTTCGACATAGGCGCATCCTACCGGACTCCTTTCCGTCCCGGTATCGCGACTCGCAAAGATTGCGGCTCCCTCTCCTACGCTGTGGGCCTGGGTTGCAGGTTGTGGGTGCGGTGCTAGGCTTTTCGGTTCTT
>CALMML010000110.1 GCA_937868485.1 uncultured Myxococcales bacterium
GTCAGGAGTCTTGACAGGACGCTTCGCCGGGTGATTGTCAGCGACGAAGCGTGCGTGGGAATCGTGTGCGTAGAGCGCAGACTATCCGACTCTGAGATCGCAGATGAACTTGCCGCCAACGTCGTTGCAGATGTAGCCGCTGCAGCAGGGCGCTCCCGATGTGCAGTCCGCATTGGCAGGAAGACACATCATGGTGCCACCGTCGGGCGCAGGTGGCGGTGGGGGAGCAAGTGCATCTTCGACCCAGAAGGGACGGTGGCTTTCTTCGGTGTCTCCTTGGAACGGCAGACGGAACGCAGGATAGCTGGAATCAGCGGCTGGATACTTCGCAGGATCGAAGGCCGCAACCCACATCTGGAGATACTTGTTAAACGCAAAGACCTTGCCGTAGGCGCGCGCGGAAGTGAACGCAACAAACATCGTTTCACCTGTCTTGGTGGGCGCCCACGTTGGCATGTTGTTCGCGACGTCTGCTGCCGTTCCTGCGAGCGTCTGATTGCTGACCACTGTGTTGGCTTGCGCAAGCTCTACGGCTGGACCCGATCCATCTGCAGCGACGACATAAAGTCGTGCTTTTAGGTTCTTGTCCGATGCGCCATTGGCTCGGACATAGGCAATGAAGCGCGAGTCTGGAGAGAACATCGGATAGGCATTGGTGTCCGCTGAGCCCGACGAAGGAACCAGGACTTTGAGGTTCTGCCAAGTGCCTGCGTTGTACTCGATGGTTGCGATCGATGATCCCTGGATGCCACGATCTTTGTTGCTGGCCGATCGCGCAAAGACCAGTCGCTTGCCGTCTGGGGACCAGTCTGGATGCGTTCCGTACAGTCCTGTTCCAACCGGAACCACACCGAGCGATTGACCGGTGTTTCCATCACGCAGGGTCAGGACGCCTCCGCTTGCGGTGACGATGCGAGCGTTGTCTGGACTGAACGTGGTCCATGAGGTCTTGATGCCGGTGGACGGAGCGATCACCGTGGATCGATCCTTGACGTTGTAGACGCCGAGCGTGTCACCACCGATGTCCGCACCGATGCGGGTGCCATCGCGTGAGACCGTGTGACAGGCGACACACTTGCCAACCGTTGCAGGGGTCAGGAAGTCAACGGGCGCTGCATCCGACACCGTGGCGCGACGAACGCCGCTGGAGGTTGTGCTCCAGTAGTAGATGGCACCTTGCACGGCGTTCTTGGAAAATGCGATGTCCACACCGGGATCGGATCGATACACCACTGCGGGAGACGCGGTGTTTACGCCGTACACCGTCCAGGTGACCTTGCCTCCAGCGTTGCTGTTGGCCATAAATCCCCACTGCTCTGCGGTCGGTTCCCATCGATCTCCGGTGGTGTAGACAGACAGCGTCATCGTCGGGCTCTTGAACTCGAGCCGGAATAGATTGTTGCCGGTGCCCTGATTCCACTGGAACAGAACCTTGTAGATGTTCCGTGGGAACGTCGTGTTGTGAGACGGATAGACAATGACAGGAGAGTTCCCGTTCATCACCGTTCCTGCGGAGTTCGTAGGAATCAGCGTCTCTGCATTTGCTGGTGCCGTCGCAGTCTTGATCACAGGTTTAAAGATCACCGTGATCTGTGCAGTGGCTGACGTGGCGCCCGAGCTTGCGGTGATGACTCCTTGTCCGCCCGCTTGGTTGGATGCGGTGAAGACGCCGCTGGCATCGACATTCCCAATCGCGGTGTTGTCTACCTTCCAGTTCACTTCGGTAGAGACATCGCGCTCGGCGTTGTCCGCAAATCGACCCACTGCGCGGTAGGACTGCTTGGGGGGCGCACTGGTCGTGTCCGCAGTCAGCGTTGCGTTCGCTGGTGTGATGGACAAGGAAGTCAGTCCAGGAATCGCTGGCTTATCGACGCTGGCGTCCGACTGATTCGGATCCGCGATCGTGTCGCCTCCGATCGAGCTAGGACAGCCTGCGTACAGACCGACACTGGCCACCAGCATGCTGCTCATCATCAATAGCATGAACCTGCGGAACATCCTCATGGGTCCCCTCCCAGCGTGCGATCTGCACGACATAAGGACCAGGATGGGATGCCCGTAAGACAAAAATCAAGAGGAGAGAGTGCGTCTTTTCGCGTCGTGCGAAACGCGGAGTGCTAAGCGCTGGGTTCTACACGCGGAACGCGCACGAAAGGAGTTCTAGGAAAACCGCCGTGGATCGATCTGATAGCGATCGAGCAGTCGCGTAAGCTGCGTACGATGCATGCCAAGCTCTCTGGCTGATGCAGAGACATTGCCGCGATGAACGCGCAGCACTTCGCTGATGCGGACACGCTCGGCTGTCTCGGTCGGACTGCGCTCCCGGGGCGCGAGCGGTTCCTCTCTGCTGATGGTGACTTCTGGATTTGCAAATGCAGAGCCCGCACTGGGACTTAAGTGACAGGCCTGTAGCTGCGCGCAGCTTCGTGCGACGGCTGACTGCGCCGCCGTTCGCGCTTCCACCAGCAGCTCGCGCACATTGCCGGGCCACGGACGCAGCAGACACCGCTCAAGAAACGAGGTCTGAATCGACAGCTCCGCAGAGACGCGCCGTACTGCCTGTTCCACCAGAAACGGAATCTCTTCTGGACGGTTACGCAGCGGCGGAAGGGCGATCGACGGACGACCCAAGCGGAAGTACAGATCTTCGCGAAACAGACCGCTCGCAACCTGCGTCCGCAGCTCTTTGTTGGTAGCGGAACAGATCTGAAAGTCCACGGTCTTGGAACGCCACGCACCAAGCGGAATCAGCTCTTTGCTCTCGATCACGCGCAGCAGCTTGGCCTGGGTTCCCAGATCCAGCTCTGCCAGCTCATCCAGAAACAGCGTGCCGCCCGCTGCGGCTTCGATGTAGCCAATCGTGTCTTCATTTGCGCCGGAATACGCACCTCTCCTTGCACCAAACAGGAGTCGCTCTGCCAGGCCGTGCGGAATCGCTGCGCAGTTGACGGACACAAAGCGTCCCGTTTGGAGCGGACCATGACGATGGAAGGTGTGCGCGATGTGTTCCTTGCCGGTTCCGCTCTCTCCCGTGATGTGTAGCGGGTTGCCAAAGCGCGCTGCTTGCTCGATCGAAACCAGCAGCGTCTGCTGCGCCGGACCCATGACATAGCCGTCGCTGACTTTGACTCCGAGCGCGTCGAAGTGCTGCACATCAGGACAGACCAAAAACAGCGAGTCCCCGAGCCGCAGTAGGTGGCGAACGATGTGCGGCAGGTGGGCTGGGACCGGCTCTCCATCCGCCATCGAGCCGTTGTGACTGCCCAGATCCTCGACGACAAAGTGGTTCCCATCAAAGCTTACGCGTGCGTGCCGCCGGGACATGCGGGGATCGTGTCCGCTCAGTCGTGCGTCGCCGCGACCCAGCTCGATCGATCCCCCTTGCAGCGGTAGCGCAACACACATCGGGACGCCCGCAGAGAACACCAGCAAAAGACCCGGCTGCGGCGGCTTTTCGCCTGTGGAGTCGCAGCACGCCTGGCCCTCCCGGTCCATCGTGGAGGTTCCCGTAGCATTCCGAGCGATCATTGTGCGCTGATCATAATAGTTGTGCGGAAGCGATTTCACACGCGCTGACACACACTTTTTGTGTCAACTCTGTGTCTGCGCGGTTGTGGACTCGACCATTCGGTAGTCAGACTGGCTCTTGCTGCGTCGCTGAGATTGGTTCCCATGTGTGAAACCATCGCTCACTACAGACTGGCATGCTTCTTGTTATATGAACAAGTAAGCTGCTCAAATGAGAGCGGAGGACTATCAAAATGTCAAATGTCATGTCAAAGCGTTCAATGGTTTCATGTGTCGCATTGATAACCTTGGTCGGAACTGGCTGTGGAAATGTAGAAAAAGAAGTGGCCAATTCCAGTGTCGATAGCGTCGCACGATCCGTGACGAGCTATAACAGCAGACCCAATGGTACGGGGGTTCATGTTGGATCAACCCAGCCGGAGAGCTGGTTTGGTCTGGCCAGTACTTCGCTGAGCTGGTTTATGAATGGATTTTCTCAGCGCGCAGATGGATCCTATTGGGCAACTGGCTGGTACAGTGCAGACATTGGCTTGATCTCGGCGGATGCTCGGATCGTGGGTGCCCAAGTGGGCGGACTGAGCGGTCAGGTTCGCTCGATTCGAACCAGCGGAAGCCAGCTTCAGATCGAGCTAGTCGATGCACAAGGTCGAGTAACCACGCTGCAAAATAGCCAGCTCATTGGTCTTACGTTGTCGCTGCGTGTTCCTGATGTCACCGGGCTTCTATACCAGAGCTATCAGCTTCGATTTGACAGCGCAGAACAGGTAGACAGTCAGTTCGGTGATGTCAATGGATACAAGATCAGCTATCTGCAACAAGGTCTGCTCAGTCTGCTCGGATCGAGCTGGAAGAGCTACTGTCGCGGAAGCGAAGGTGAAAGCCAGCGCGCGGTCTTTTATCAAGGTGCACAGTGGAATCCACTCGATGGCTCACGCCAAGATGGAAGCAGTCTTGTCACCATGACCTGCGAGAGTGGATCGGTTGCTCGCTGCATGAGCTGGGGATATCGTCCCTGGGGCAGTGCGCAGCAGAGCGATGGACAGAGTATCTCTCTGCTGAATCATATGCAGGCTTGCATTCATATGAAGCGTGCATCCTATTGCGGAGACAGCAGCACCTACACAGTCGACGGCACCCACCTCTTCGTCAATGATCAGCTCAGCCCGCAGATCAACCAAGGCTCGCTGGATCGCATCGAAGCGCAGTGGTCCCCGTCGGGCGCGACATGTCTGAGCAACCGACGTCATCCCGAGCTGCTGTTTTTGGGCTGCGCCAATCCGCTGCCGGCTTGTCCGACGAGTCCGACGGGCGACTATCTGCTCGCCAACGGTCTACCCCCGGCGGGATCACTGCTTGGACTTAGCGATTAGAGACCTGCGACCCGGACGCGCGGGCGCTCGCTGCCTTCGCGTCAATCTTGCCACTTACATCGGCATAATAACCGCGCAACAGTGGATTGATCGAAAACGCTTGTTGAAGCGCAGCGCTCGCTTGTTTTTGAAGCGCAGCGCGATCGGGCTCATGGGGAAGTAACAGCGCTTGCCGATACAGAATTGCTGCGCGCAGCGCATGACCATGGGCGTCATTCGGATTGGCACGAAGCAGCCGATCGAGCAGGGCTTGCGCTTCGTTCAGCTGCGACGGTCCGATCGCGGTGGGCGACGCTTCGGCCAGCGCCAAGATCACCCGTGCGAAGGTCAGCATCGCGTCGGGATGACTCGGACTCGCTGTCAGCGCCTGCCGCACCTGCACCAGCGCCTGCTGAAGCAGCGGCCCCTGAGGCTGCCCGCGCTTGCGATTCCACGTGGCTTCCAAAAGTCGCAGCCTGGCGTCGAGCCGGAGCGCGTCCGCATCGCTCGGCTGGTCACGCAGCAGCGTCTGTAGGTTCGCGTGACCTTGGCTGGTGCTGTCCGTCGGGTCGTTGCCTTGCTGCAGCGCATGCTGTCCCCGCAAAAACAGCAGCTTGCAGCGCCAAAACGTGCTCCTTGGATCCCCCGGCGCGAGCGTCAGCGCGGTGGCGAGCGGCCCGAGCGCGTCGGCAATGGCCGCTGATGGGTCGCGGCCAGCGTCGGAAAGATATTGCGCCTTCTGTAAACCTACATAGCCTTTGCTGCTATAGATAAATGCTGCATTCTTATTGATCGATATGGCTTTCGCTGTTGCAGTGGCTGCGGCCTGGATTTCGCGCTCTGGATCTTGGCCTCTGCTGACAAGATATTGTGCGATAAATCCATGGGCCATCACGATGTTGTTGTACGAATCTAGATACTCAGGTTCGATGCTGATTGCCTGCTGAAAGGCCGAGATCGCCTGCTGAAGCTCTCGTTGTGGATCTTGGCCTTTGAGCATCAGCCAGCGACCTTGTTCTTGATACACCAAGCCCAGGTCATTGGGAGCCCATGGAAACTTCGGTGCAACCTCAATCGCTTTCTTCAAGTGAATGGTTGCTTTCAGCCAAGAGGCTGTCGGATCAAGACCAATATCACGTTCATAGTTTCCCTGAACGCTATATCCATTTCCCATTGCGTCAAATGCCATCTCATCTTGTGGGTCTAGCTCGATGGCGCGCTGTCCTGCCTTGATGAGCAGCGCAATTTCTGGTCGAGGATCTTTTTCTGTGATCAGCTTGTCCCATGCAAGCCAGAAGTATGCATAGGCCTTCTTGGTATACGCAGCCTGGTCATTGGGCGATGCGGCCAGCGCTTCTTGGCACGCGGACAGTGCCTGATTCAGCGCATTTTGTGGAGAGCTTCCCAGGTCACTGTCTAGCTGTGATTGCTGAATCCAGGCTTCGGCCAGTGCGTTATAGATCGATGCATCACTTCGTCCAATCTGAATTGCTGTCTTGTATTGTTCAATCGACTTGCTTAAGTTGTCTTTGGCTTGCTTGTAATCACCGTGATCACGCTGCTCGATGGCTTGCTCTAATTGAACATCTGCGATCAGTTTGTGTGATTCATAGAGCCAAGGAGACTCGCTGATGCTGTGCTTGGCTTTCTGTATGGCTGTTTCATATTTTTTGTGATAATAAGCAATCAGTGCTTCCAAAAAATCGGGAGAATCCAGCTTTGCACCACGACTCTTATTGAGAGACGCCAGCGCGGGGGCCAAGAACTGTTGCTCTAGTTCTTTTTGTCGATGAAGCAGCCAGCTCTTGTCTCCGCTTCGTCGTGCCTTGGTTAGCTCTTGTTGATATTTCTGCCCAAGGACATATCCCAGCGCATAATGAAGCTCTGGAATGTCAATCCCTTGATTGCTTGATTCAAGGAGAGCGCTCTGGGCTGCTTCCAGCCCGTGTAAGGCAAGGTGGCCACGTCCAAGTGCATACTGAATCAAACCAGTATCGCTCGGGTCTATTTGCGTTTTACGCGCATCGATCTCTTCCATTCGACGACGTGTGATCTTTTGTTCGTGTGTACTGTCGTGAAGGGGAAGCTGATAGGAAGAGCGGAGCAGCCACTCAATGTCTTTGATGTCTTGTCCCAGCTGCTGCGAAAGCTGCGCACGCGCTGCTGCATGCTGAGCGGCTCGCTCCTTTTCGCGACTGGCCAGGACTCTGCTGCGAACGCTGTAGCCAAGCAGTGTCAGGATGGCGAAGACAGACAGCGCCGACACCGATACCAGCGCGCGATTGCGACGGAACGTGCGGCGCAGTCGATAGGTCAGACTCGTACGCTTTCCGATGATCGGCTCGCCCTGAACGTAGCGCCACAGCTCATCGGCGAGCTGCTGTGCGGACTGGTAGCGCTGCTCCGGTTCCTTGCTCAGACACTTGAGGATGATCGTCTCAAGGTCGAGCGGAATCGATGCCATCTGCTCACGCAGCGACGGAGGATCTTGATGGATCACCTGAAAGATGATGTCCACGACCGTCTCTGCTGAAAACGGCGGCTTTCCCAGTACCAAGTCATACAGCGTCGCTCCCAAGCTGTAGACATCCGCGCGTCGATCGAGCAGACGCACATCCCCTCGTGCCTGCTCGGGAGACATATACGCTGGCGTTCCCAGCACGGCGCCGGACTCTGTGATGCCGCGATTTTCATTTCCCTCGCGCGCCAGTCCAAAGTCCATCACCACCGGATTCCACTGCCCATCGATTCCTCGTTCCACCATGATGTTGCTTGGCTGGAAGTCAGGAATCCCGATTTCCGTCGAGGACACGCTTTACGTTGTCTCGTTGCGGAAGGGCGAGGGAAGTACGATGTCGCGTGCGCCTCTCCGCAAAAGGGGCGCGAGGGTTCCTCTGTTCGCGTGGGCGGTCCGCTTCGGCAGACTGTGAGCCTGCGTAGGACCACGATGCATGAGGAGTCCGGCCTGTGGATCAGGAATACAGGACAGGGATTGCGCGGTTCTCATGTCACCTGTCGATAGTTTCTGTGGTTGATGGTTCGACGCGTTTGGTGGCAGCGCGGGAATGCACACAGTGGCACAGCACACAGCGGAACAGAGAGACTGTGTAGCACGCAGAGCCGCAGCGGTTCCGGCTGACACCGACGAGATACCAAAAAGTAACATCATTGTAATTCAGACCCGGAATGAACTAATATGTGACCCTGAGGGGGCGTGCCGTGATTGGCAACACCGTCGGTCCGTACCGCGTCGTGCGGAAAATCAGTCAAGGCGGAATGGGAGTCGTCTACGAGGCGATTCACGATGCGATCGAGCGACGTGTTGCGATCAAAGTGCTCCATGCAGATCTCTCTACGAATCACGAGGTTGTCACCCGCTTCTTTAACGTAATTTGAATTACATAATACAGTCGAATTGTAATGGTGTTTCGGCGTTGGGGAAAGGGCTGGGAAACGGGGCGGTGGATTGGCTACAGCATCGCTGATGTATCCAGCGCGATGGTGTCTGCATCGCTGTTGCTGCGTGTGTGTGCGGCGGATGCGTGCGCGTTTTTTGGGCGCAACGGAGCCATTTTGTTGTTTCGCAGCCCCCCGACGATCTGGTGGGGAACTATCGCTTCTCAACCGACTGGCTTGTGAAATAACATGTTCCAATGCCCATGCGAATGGTCGAGTCTGCTCATGACCTACTAGACCAGCGCTTTGAGATCTTGGCGGAAGCCGGAAGCGGTGGAATGGGGACGGTCTACAAGGCCGTTGATGCGCGGACGGGAGCGCTGGCTGCAGTCAAAGTGCTGCGCAAAGACAGGGAGCGGCCTGATGGCGTGTCAGACGCTGAGCGCTTTCGTCGGGAAGCATCCCTTCTGGCGGAGCTACGTCATCCCGGAATCGTGTCGTATCTGGGGAGCGGGGAATCGAAACACGGTCAGCTCTACCTGGCGATGGAGTGGCTGGATGGAGAAGACCTGGCCAGTCGTCTCCAGCGTGGTGTGCTGGGAATCGAGGAGAGTCTGCGGCTGTTTCGGCGTCTCGCGACTGCGCTCCAGGTTGCGCACTCACGAGGGGTCGTGCATCGCGATCTCAAGCCGAGCAATCTGTTTTTGCGGCAAGGGAGTGTGGATGATGCGGTGCTTCTCGATTTTGGCATTGCGCGTGTGAGTGCAATGCGTTCGCAGCTTACGGCGACAGGGGTCATCGTTGGGACCACCAACTACATGGCGCCTGAGCAGGTTCGTGCTCAGCCTGTGATCTCGCCCGCTGCGGACATCTTTTCGCTGGGTTGTGTGCTGTTTGAGTGTTTGACGGGGCGGCCCCCGTTCGTTGGTGAACACTTCGCTGCGGTGCTTGCCAAGATCTTGTTTGCGCCCGCGCCGCTGCTGCAAACGCTGCGACCAGGAGTGCCTCGGCGCCTGTGCGTGCTGGTTGAGCGGATGCTCGCAAAAGACCCAGTGGATCGGCCTGCCGATGCGGGAGCCCTGGCGCTCGCGCTTTCTGAACTGGGCACGGTTCCCGAAGACGATGGACGAGTGATCCACGAAGCGCCGCTGGCTGGTTCGGATGCACTGGCGACGGTAGAGCAGCAACTCATTGGCTTGGTGCTGGCCAGTCCTTCGCCACAGAGCGGAGCGCTCGACCAGACGATAGGAATGCTTCAAGCGACGCACCTATCCCAGACGCTGCGCGGGGAACTGGCGGCCTTTGGAACCAAAGCAGAGTGGATGGCCGATGGAACCTTGGTGGTGTGTATTGCAGGCATGAGCAGTGTGTTCGACCAAGCGCTTCAAGCGGCTCGCTGTGCGCTGCTCGTTCGATCCCGACTGCCTGATTCTGTGGTTGTGCTGGCGATGGGACGAGCGGTCGTGTCCGACCGAGTTCCCGTAGGTGAAGTGATAAGTCGCGCGGCCAGCCTGATGCAGCTTGGCGCGGGAGGAGCGGAATCACGAGGCGTGCGTCTTGATGCACTGAGCTACCAGCTGTTGGGGGAGCGTTTTGCGATTCAAACCATCGCTGGGATTCCACTGCTGCACGGGGAAAAACGTCAGCAAGACGAGCTGCGTCCGCTTCTTGGCAAGCCGACGCCCTGTGTGGGTCGCGACTATGAACTGATGATGTGCGAGCGCACGCTGTCGGTCTGCGTCGATGAATCGCAGTCGATGGAACTCCTGGTGTTGGCGCCTCCCGGCGTTGGAAAGTCTCGGCTTCGACATGAGTTTCAGAGACGGGTTTCCTCTCAGTTTCCCCATCTGCGGGTGCTGATTGGCCGCGGTGACCCGATGACGGCTGGGTCGCCCTATGGACTGTTGCGTCAAGCGCTCACGAGTCTGTGCGGGATCCAGGGGGGAGAACCAGAAGCCGAACGTCAGCGCAAGCTTCGAGAGCGTGTGATGTCGGTTGTTCCACCGATGGACCAAGATCGCGTGACCGTCTTTCTTGGCGAGCTATGTGGCGTGCGATTTCCCGACGCTGCGTATCCAGCACTTGCGTCCATTCGCGTCAGTCCGAGAGTGCTTGCGGACCAGATTGTGATGGCATTTCTCGATTGGTTGCGTGCGGAAGCTGCGTCTGGTCCGGTCCTGCTGGTGCTCGAAGATTTGCACTGGGGAGACTCGTTGACGCTACAGCTTGTGCATCAGTCGCTTTCTGCGTTGCAAGAGCTTCCCCTGATGGTGCTGTCGCTGGCTCGTCCTGAGGTTGTCGATCTGTTCGTGCTTCCTCCAAGCGAGCGTCGCCAAACGCTA
>CALMML010000111.1 GCA_937868485.1 uncultured Myxococcales bacterium
TCATTTCGACCTCGAACATGCAGACGATCTCGATGCTGACGATGCAGAGTCTGTCCAAAATCGTGATTCACTTTTCGTTCGTCATCTATGAATACGATCCGGTAGCGAACCTGTACTTTCCCTCGTTCTGTTCCAAGGCGGGCTCAACCCCGACGGGCGCAGCGCCGGGCAAGGCGGCAGGAATCAGCGGCTTTGGCAATGATCCGAACGCAATTCCGGAAAGGACAACCCGACCGGCGCATTCCAGATCTCTGCTGCGACTCCGATCTCGGGTGATGCTCCGCTTGGCTTGAAGGTTCACGACTTCAAGCTGCACGTTGCGCCACCGACGGCAAAGGACGCTCAGCAGATCAAGATCCAGACCTCGAACACCAACAAGATGGTGAAGGGCTGGGGTCTTCCGCAGGGCTAGTCTGACCACGGAGTCTTTTGATTCCGAGTTCTTGGCCTTTTGGGAGGGCTCATACCTACGCGGGTGTGAGCCCTCCTTTCGCTTGATGAGAGAGAAGGAGCGAGCGGATGGACAACCTGAAGCTGGCGAGGGTGAAGTGGTATCTCGGGCAGACACTGCTTCCCGAGCACTTCAACGCGCAGGACCAAGCGCTTACGCAAGAAGCAGATGCCCGAACCAGACTCCAGGGTCTGCCAAGCTTTGGGATTGGTCCGCTCAAGTGGAATGAAAAGCTACTCGAAGAAGGCGTGCTGGCGCTGTCTGCACTCACAGCGGTGATTCCAACCGACGGTGGAAGTCATCTGCTGCTGGACATTCCGGGCAATGCGCAGGTTCAGCCGCTGTCGCTCAAAGCAAGCGGAGCCACGCGCGTCTCTGTCTATCTTCACATTCTGGAACAGACCACGGATGCCACTGGCGTTCGCATCTATGAGAGCGATCCAAAGGTGGTGCAGCGGGTTCTGTTTCGCGCGCTTTTGTCGATTGAAAAGGATGTCGATCGATCGATTGCAATGATGAAGCTGGCGGAACTTCAGAAGGAAGCGACCGGAAGTTGGTCTCTGCAATCGGACTACCTACCGCCGCTGCTGCAAGTGGGACCGAGTCCGTTTTTGCAGCGCGATCTGGCGCAGCTTCTGGAACGACTGGAGACGCTGGAGCCGCGTCTGGTCGCGCAGCTTCAAGACACCTTCCTACGACCGGATCGACTGGCCGTGACACGGCGAACGCTGGCAGAGCTACAGACCGTACTGTCGCAGCTTGGTGACATGCGGCATGGCGTCCATCGTCATCCGTACCATCTGTTTGACACCTTGCGGAGCCTCTACTTTCAGCTCTGCTGCTACCACGAAGTGCTGCCGGAACAGTCGAGTCTTCCCTATCAGCACGAGTCGCTGGCGCAGTGTCTGGGACAGCTCCTTTCACGGCTCTCGAATAGCGCGCAGATGTTCAGCTTGCCGTCAAACCACCTCAAGTTCGTCAAGATGAACGGACTGTTTCGGCTCAACGCGCTACCGGAAGAGATGCGCACCGCAACAGAGGTGTATCTGCTCATCCAGCGTCCGAGTGTTCACGATCGCGTCAACATTGATGAGATCAAGCTGGCCTGCACTTCGCGACTCGCGCTGGTGCATCGCTTGGTGCTCAAGGGAGTCCCGTTCAGACTCCTAGAGCGCGTTCACTTTCAGCACTCCTTTGGACCAGAGATGGACTTTTATCAGCTCACGCTCAATGAGGAGTGGCAGCACGTTCTGCGAGAAGGAGCGGTTGCGTTCTATCAGCCTCCTGCGCTGGAAAAAGTAAACGCCTATCTGTTCTGGAGATAGCCAGATGGGGTTTCTCAACCGATTTCGCGAGCTACCGCGAGGAAGTACAGAGCTGGATGGTGTGCTGGAAAACCTTCATCACCTGCTCAATGCACGAGAGGGCTATAGCTCGGTGATTCGCGATTACGGTCTTGGGCAGTATTATGCTCAACCCGATACCATTCACGCAATCCGTGCCATGCTGCGGGAAATTCTTGATGATATCGCCAGATACGAGCCTCGCCTAAAAGTGCTCTCTCTGGAGACCAAGGGACGCGATGCCAACATGCAGCTACAGCTTGAATTGATTGGGTTTGTGGGTGGAGTGCGATACCTGTTCAAACTCCGCTTCGATCAGATCTATAATCATTTTTCAGTAGATTCGGCACATGACATCAGCACTATGGAATGAATTATTGAACAATTCTCCGGTGTTCAACGAACGCCTGGAGCTGACGTTGGAGCTAACCATTGATGGCACTGTCATCAAAGTATGGGGCGCCAACGTAAAAAACTTTGAGATGGAGCTACTTAGCTATGGATTTAACGGATGTCTCGACTTTTGGGTCAATGATGACACGGACTTAGACGGCGACAGCGACGATCTGCTGAAGGAACCGTTCCAGACGCAGAAGCTCATCGAGATGAAGCTGGAAATCCAGGTCGTGCGACCGGATCGAAAGGACACAGAGCGCGACCCAGATCCGCTGGCGATTCGTGGCTATGTGATAGAGAAATATCTATTTGAACAGGCCAATCGACGTGGCAGCGCGTCCCCCGTCGCAGCGCGCCGCTATGGCATCAAGTTCTGCGATGCAGCACAGTTCTTTTGGGGTCAGCACTATCCTTGTGAGCTATTCACCCAAAAAGCGCTCAAAGATGTCTTTGATGCGCACAAAGGCGAAAAAGTCAGTCTGGTTTATAACAGCGAATCGCTCAACACACAAAAGCCAATGATCTATGTTGGCCTAGAGCGAGATCGCACGCATCCAGCAAGCTTTTATGATTATTTTCTTTGGATCATCGATACACACAATCTTCTATTGCGATATGACTTCAAAGAAAACAAATATTATCTAGATGATCAGAAACCGGCAGATGGCGAGCCGGTGGCAATGGACTTTGAAGATGCATTCGACTTCATCCAGCGATTCCCGGACGTTCCGCGCTGGAAGCCACGCATTCACAATAGCTATACGGAATCACCTGCGACGCAGCTTGTAGACAACGAACAGATGGTCACTCCGCTGACGCAGGACTTTCTGCTGCGAACGTCTTTGGCGGGACAGCTGGATGCGCGCGTGACGCTGGAGACTGCGCGGCTCAAGCTCCCAAGCCCGGAAGTACACCTGCGCTGTGATCGATATCCAACGCGGATGATCATGCCGTGGGATCTCATTGATGTGACAAGCGATCCGCAGTGGGATCTGGCCGCGATTGCGGTGCCTGACATTGCGCTTCAAAAGAAGTGTCGCTGCCATCGGCTTCAGATCTTGTCACGGGCGCACTCCCAAGGACAGGAGCGACGAGAGATCGGCGCGATGAGCGAGTTTGCGATTCAGCTTCAGTTTGCATTTGAGCCGATTGACGAGACGCTCGGGAGACTGCCGCGCTACGTAGTCCCAACGTACCCAAGCATTGTGGAAGGAAAGATCGTCAGCGAGATCGGTGCGGATGAGGAAGAGACGTACGACATCGAGACGGATGCGGACACCAACCTGGATTCCTACAAGGTGAAGGTTCCGCTGTGGGCGGATCAGATTGTGAAGGCTCCGTTTGAGCCGCTGCGGATGAGCGGACACTTCTACTTTCCTGCGTACAAAAATGAGCGCGTGCTACTGGCGCTTGATCTGTACACAGCACGCATCGTCGGATTTTTGGACTGGAGGGTGGAAGGAAGGCTTCCCAAAGAGGGTCAAGGGAATCACCTGCTGACCGGAAAAAAGCCGCTGTCTTCGACGTCAATCAGCCATGTCTACGAAGATGACAAGCCGGTCTTTACGATCATTCGCAAGCACGAAAAAGATCACCAAACCATCCAGGCCAAGGAGGGCTACCTCCTCATCGAAGTGAAAGAGGAGAAGTAGTCCCATGGGCACGCTGGTTTGTCGGATCGAGCTAGACAAGACCACAGGCGCAAAGGTCACGATCGAAAACGCCGACGGCAAGATCACCCAGACCATTCACATGGATGGGACCAAGATCACCACCAAGGTCGCAGGCGAACAGAACACCAGCACGATCGAACAGGTTGCAGATGCAATCACGATCACGGTGAAGAACTTCACGCTGGATGCAGAGACCGTCCTGTTTAAGTCAAGCAAGACCTCGACGTGGCAGAGCCAAGATACGCTCGATGTAAAGAGCGCCAAAGCGATGACGCTGAAGAGCGATCAGACCCAGCTGTTCGAAGCCACGCAGGATGCCACGTACAAAGGAATGAACGTAGGAATCAAGGCTCAGACCGATCTGAAAGCAGAAGGAACCAATGTGTCGCTAAAAGGAACCGCTGCGCTCAAGGCAGAAGCGCCACAGCTTGCACTGAAAGGAACCGGACAAGCGAAGCTGGAAGGCGCGATGGTGGAAGTCAAAGCGGACGGAATGCTGACGGCGCAGTCGTCGGGAATGACCACGCTCAAGGGTTCAATGACCAGCGTGGAAGGATCTCTTGTGAAGCTGGGGTAAGCCATGGGTCGCGATGTCCTAGAGAAGCACTTGGTGGCCGAGCTAAAGACGCTGGAAGACTTCCGCCAGCGTCACGACAAGCGGCATCCAAGTGGTCGCGTTGAGCGCGAAGATCCCGATGTGCGCAGGCTCATCGAGGCGATGGGCTTCTTTTCTGTACGGACGCGTCTGGCCACCATTCGCAACGTCCAGGCGACGTGGCGCAGGCTGTTTGGCGCGTACTTTGGTTATCTGCTCGATCCGCTTCCGAGCAAGCTGCTGGTTTCCGCGCAAGTGACGCCGCGCATGGTGGAAAGCACCGTGCTCGAAGCGGGTAGCGAGCTACGGATCACCGCGCCCAGCGGACAAGTTGGCTACTTCCGAACCACCAGCGAGCTGCGCATTGTGCCGGTAACGCTAGAGTCGCTTCAGCTCATTCCGTTACGCGGTGGAACGCGACTTGTCCTAAACCTCCGCTCGCGCTTTCCACGAACAGATGCGGTGGGACTGCTGCGCATCTTGATTCAGTACATCGACAACTACGATGCGGCCCTGCGTGTTCACTATCAGCTTCGCGCCCATACACGCAGAGCGTTTGCGGTCTATGAAGATGTAGTCACCGACGAAAGCGACGGTCCCGACTGTCTGCTCAGCTATGGCTCTGTGTTTCAGGAACCGCATCAGCCCGATACCAGAAATCCGCTGCTGAAGGTGCGATCGTTTTTTCACTTTCCGCAGGAAGAGCTGTTTGTAAACCTGGATGTTCCGCGCAGTCGCAAGCCGTGGAGTCGGGTCGCGATCTGTCTGGATCTCGATGATGACTGGCCGCGCGATCCGGTTCCTACAGCAGATATGTTTCAGCTCTTTGCGGTGCCAGCAGAGAACCTGCGCAAGGAAAGCAGCGAGCCGATTCCCTGTGATGGCACGCAGGAAGCGTATCCGATTCGCTATCACAATCCGTCGCTGGGATACAGCTTGCAGAGCACGCTCGGTGTCTACCGGATTGATCCAGAAGGAATGACTCCGCTACAGCCAGGCATCTTGCAGAGCAGTGATGCGCAGCTTGCGTATGAAGTCGAGGAACGAATCGACGATCTGTATAACGGGCGATTCCTGATCGTGCGAATGCCCGGTGCGCTGATGAATCCGGTGCGACTGGTTCTGGAAGGACTGTGGCATCAGCCAGGATTTGCGAGGGAAGCCGTTGGGAAGCTGAAGATCAACCTGCCGCATCGCAATCAGGAAGGGCTTCTGTTTCAGCCACTTTCCGACGTAAAACCGCATGCAGAGACAGCGCTTGGGCAAGATGCGATGGCGCTTTTGCGACTGCTCGCGATGCGCATGAAGTCTGTCTTGGATACACGCGAGCTGCATCAGCTCTTGCATGTACTCGGTACGGTGGCTAGCTCTCCGTTTCAGGACTTGCCGCAGCGGATCAAACATCTATCGGTCGAGCTGGCGCCTGACAGTGCAATGCGTGGATCGGGTCTGCGTCATGTGTACAAGCTGACGATGGATCGCTTTGAGCCCGATGAAGAAGCGCTGGTGTGGATGTTCCTTCAGCAAGTACGAGAGCTTCTGGACACCTGGAATTCCGATGCCACCGTCGAGCTTTCCGTGGATGCTGGTGGCAGTAAGTTTCGCATGCCGCTTCATCCGGCTGAAGGGAGTTCACTGCGATGATGACCATTGAGCTATGGAATGTCATCGTCTCTGCGGGAACGGAAGTGCGTCGTCTGCTCGATCGCGCGCTTCCACAGACCTACGTTGCGGCCACGGCGCAAGAAACCACGATGATGCTCAACGCGGGAACCGATGTGATCGGAATCCTACGTACAGAGCTGCGGCGCTATCTGGATGATCTGAAAAATACGTTCCAGCGCATCCTTCCTGAAAAGGAAGCCGGCATGGTTCTGTATCCCTTGGTGCTGCACTTTGATGAGATGGTTACGCGCAGATTGTCGACGGCAGAACAGACGCAGTGGCCGCTGCTGCAAAAAGAGCTGTTCGACATGAACGATGGTGGCGATGTGTTCTTTGAGTTCGTGGAAGAGCGGCTCAAAAAAGCATCCAGTCCGCCTCTTGTGTTCACCGTTTTGTACTACTGCCTAAGCGACGGCTTCATTGGCAAGTTCGGACAAGATCCGGCCAAGGCTGCGGCGTTTAAAAAGCGTCTGACCGAGCGAATTCCGCTGCCGGAAATGCCGGGAAGACAGAAGCGAAAGCGTCGAAGAGGAGACGATGAGGAGTCGGTTCCGCTGCCCGGAAAGGTGATGCATCCAGCGGTGTATTACGTAGCCACAACCGGAGTCTTGATGCTCCTTTTTTGGCTGATGGTTTCGCTGACAAATCTCTAACTGTGCGACGGGGGATCTCACATGTTCGAGCTAGACGAAGGCCTAGAAGAACTGGTGGACGCCGCAGGAGAGATTGCGGAAGAAGAGCTTGAAGAAGCGTTTGACGATGCAACCGAGGACTTTGATGCGGACAACTTGCTTGCGCACTGGAATCGCAAGCAGCAGAGCGGAGTCACGCGCGCAGGTGGAGCCAAAGCGAAGCCAGTGCGCACTGGACCTACGATCAAGGAGCTTCTCACCAAGCTAGAGAGTCAACTTCGGAATCAGTTTGGTGATCGCGCGGAGCTTTTGGAATATCCCTTGGCACAGATCCGCTCGACGCTGCGCGAGCTATTCCCAGCACGGAATCAGCCCGGACCGAGCGAAGACCAGCACAAGCTGCTACAAAAAGATCTGCATCGGCAACTCAACCAGCTAGAGGACATCATGGACTCGCTGGTGGTCTCTTCTCCGATGGGGGCGAAGTAGTGTTGGGAGTCTTCGCAGTCACTGAAGCTTCGCTGTGGCACTGGGCATCGCACACTGCGCGCGAGCTTGCGGCCCCCTCTTTGCTCGACTTCAGCTTTCTGCACCTTCCCGTCTGGGTGTACTGGGGACTGGGAATCCTGGGCAGCTTGTCTGTCACGACGCTGCTGGCGGTCCTGTATCTGCAATATACCCGGCGAAAAGCAGACCTAAGTGAGCGCTACAAAGACAAAAAGGATGCGGTCGAATCGACTGCGCTGCGCGACATCTGGAATCGCTTTTTGTCAGAGCTTCCCCGCAGTGCGCGCGCAGCGGTTCCGAACTATCCGTCCTTTCTGCTCCTGGGTCCGGCCAGCGCAGGAAAGAGCCATCTGGTGCGCGCGCGCATCGACTGGCAAGAGCAGACCGGACAGCTTGTTCCGAGTTACACCGCCGATCCGATGCTCCAGATCTACATCGGAAGTCGAGCGCTGGCATTGGAGCTCTCTGCGCCGCTCTTGATGTCGAATCAGGACGCCGCACGAAATGCCATCAGCAAACTGTTTGGCACCGCGTTTCGACATCGAAATCCGACGGTGGTTGTGGTCTTAGACATCGCGGCGGTCCTGCGAACAGATCCCGATACGCTGGCGCATCAAGGACAGTCGATCCGCGCCAAGTTAAACCTTCTGTCCAAGGCGCTGCGGTCTCCCATTGAGACGCGACTTGTGCTGTCCCATATGGAGCAGCTCGAAGGCTATTCCGCGTTTGCCAAGTACCTGAATCACGAACGGATTCCGCTCGAGCTTCCATTACACCTTGTAACGAATCGTGAAGGAGGAATGGCAGAGCTGCTGCGCACGTACGAACAGTATCTTCCGCACGCGCTCATCAACGTCAACGCGGATCAGTTCCGAGGCATCATCAAGTTTCTACACGCTGCGCCTCGGACGCTCCATCTGCTAGAGCCATTCCTACAGCCGCTGGTGCAAGCCAACGCGGCGTATCACACACCACACCTAGAGCGACTGTATTTTCACGCGGCGGCCAAAGATGAGCAGCTCAGCAATCCATTTCATCTGACCCGTCGTTTCGAGGCTGGTCGCGGTCCCAGACCGATCATCTCGATGGCGTGGTGGCGTGGACGAACCCACCTTGCGATCTGCGCGGGCGTTGCGGCTGCACTGTTTCTCATCCTGCTGTCTTTGGTGGTTCGCCATGGCCGCAAGGTTCACAAGTCCGAAGATGCAGTCGAACAGTTTGAACAAGCGGTAGAGCGCGCCCGAAACTCGCTCAATCCATCGACAGAGTCCGCAGCCGTTCGTGCCGCAGAGCAGTCATCCAGTCAGCAGATCGGAGCCCTAAGCGCCGCCGATGAGCGGTGGACGCTGTATCGAATCCTGTATCAGGACAACAAAGAAGAGACGCGCGTTCATCACATCGAGACGATCCGAAAAGGCTATCTGCTGCCGCTGCTGGAAAAGGCCGCCAAGCTGCATCAGCGCGACAAGCTGATCTATACGCTTGCGGTCTTGTATGCGACCAAGGACAACTCCCTGGGTGGTCTGGTGCTGACCCAGCCGGGTGAGTTTGCGTCGACGATTGGCGTTCCAGAGAGCGTCATCCGCGACTACCTACACTACAGCGAAGAGCCCTGGCAAGGGAGTCCGACCGTGCTCAGTACGGTGCGCAGCGGAATCCGCAGAGAGCGCAACGATCTGGTCACAGAACCAGGACTGTGGGCGCGCTACTTCGATGTGCTGGAAAAGGCGATTCCGCAGCAGAAGATCTCTGCCGATGAGCTAAAGCTGTTGCGTGAAGGAGCCGAGCCGCTGCTTGGTACCATCGACGCAGTCCACTCAGGACTCACGCTGTCGCGGGTGTTCCGCATGCTGTCGGAAGAAGCGCCACTTGGTGATCTGGTGCGGCAGCTGTCGATGGAAGATCCAACGCTCGCGCCACCGCCTTGGCTGCGGGATCAAGCATCACCGATGCGCGCGGTGCTCAAGCTTGTGCATGACACCACGGCGGACCAAGTGCGCAGCGGAAAGCTCAACCTGTATCAGGTGCTTCAGCTGCTGACCGATGTTCACTCTCGTCGAGACGGAGCACAAGAGACGCATTCCTTTGAGCTGCAAGGACACACCTATCAGTTCAGTGGTCGTGAGTTTTTGAACCTGCTCATGCGGAGCCGCAATCAGCTTGTCGTAAGCTCTCTGTTTGAGAGGCGTCCTTCATCGAGCAGTCGTTCTTCGGAGTCATCTGATCTGGATCGGCTGTCGCGCAGAATGGTCAAAAAGTGTCTGAAGAAGTGCAATCGGATGTGCGATGCAGAGTGCACGATTCCCGAGATGAAGCGCTATTCCGAGCTGCTGCGCAAACAGCAAAACGGAGAGCACGCAGCGGAAGCCAAAGAGGAGTCCTCATCCCATCACAGCCGACGCAGTCATCGTCGTACGCATGGCAAGCAGACAGAGTCCCAAGTCTCTCTGTCTCCGCGCTTGGCATCACTGATGGGAGAGAAAGGTTCGCTGAGCGCAGCGTTTGCGGGATCTTACAACAAGGCCAGCTTTGATCGTGACATTCGTCCGGTGCTCCTCAAGCTGGACAAAGCACTCGAAGAAACCCCAGAGCTTACCAGCGAAGAGAGAGAGCTTCTGGTTCGCTATGTCACACAGGAAGCGCGAAACTATGCGCGCAGATACTGTGAGGCACTGCTCGCGCAGCATCGCAGCTATGTGTTTCCCGGAATGGGCGTCAGCTCAACGCATGCAGAGCTGGTGTCTGCGGTCTTGCCAGGAGGCTCCCTGAGCAATCACCTCAAGACGATTTCCGAAAATGCGCAGCTTGGGGATCTGAACTCGACGTATCTGCGACCTCTCGGTGAGTGCATCGTGCTGTTTGCACCGCTGGTGAAGCTGATGACGCCCGGAAAGGAAGGCGGACATCCGGGTCTAAAGCCCTACGCAGAGATCCTGTCAGGAATCGTAAAGGAGCTGGACAGTGGCAAGCCCGCTGCGATTCCTGAAGATGGCAAGACGCTGATGCTCGCGGACATGCTCTCGCCGCTGGGACGGCTTGCGCTTCAGTCTCTGCAAGAAAATCCAGCAGCGCCAGACAAGCAGGTTCAGCAGTTTCTGGATGCGAGCAACCTGGCAGGTCCGCTGTCGGCCCCGTTTGTGGCCCCCGTGACACGCGTCGTTCGTTTGGGACAGTCAGAGATCGAGCACACCTTGGCCGAGTACTGGCAGAGCGGAATGCGTCCCCAGGTCGAGCCCATGCTAGAAAAGTTTCCCTTCAATCGAATGGCGGAAGCCACTGTCGATCCGCGCGATCTCGATCAGCTCAAGCCGGGCGAAGGACCGTTCTGGATGGCCTTCCGCAGCAAGTACGGACCCGTCACACTCGAGCGCGGAGGAGACTTTTCTCCCAAGCGATTTCCGTCGGGAACTGTCTCTCTTCCTGATGGAATGATCCCGCTTGTCAATCAGCTTGCGCGGGTTTCACGAACGCTGTTTGGAAAGGATGGATCGCGCGTTCCGCTGGATCTGCGCGTTCGACCGCTGCCGCTTAGCGCAACCGATGGAGAGATTCCAGGCACGCTGTCGTTTTTGGCAGCAGGAAAGTCTGTGGTCTACGGAGTGAATGCGGCACCGACGGCACGACCGCTCCAGATCTCGTGGTGGCAAGCCGATCCAGCGTCCGTTGGACTGGAATACAGCACCGCAGACGCGGGTCGCAAACAGACACAGTCCCTTGAAGTGGGTGAGATGTCTTGGGGATTCTTTCGCTTGCTCAGCAGAGGCCAAACCAGCGAGCCCAGACTGATCACCTGGACGCTTCCTGGCGACGGTGGTCGCTCACCTCGCGCGGTCAAGTTTGAGTTCGTCGAAGACCCCTGGGCGCTGCTCAAGGTTCGGCGGTAAGGAGTCAATTTCGGATGCGCAGAGTGATTCCCAATCGGGCTGTGCTGTTGCTGCTTGGCGCAGTGTCTGGCTGTCTGCCGGGCTGTCTGCCGGGCTATCTGCGGATGGACATTCGCGCTCCGCAAGGACTCAACGACAGCACGCCGATTCACTTTCTGGTGCGCGAAGTAGACACCCAGCAGTATCGAACAGAGTCCTACGACGCTGTAGCAATGCTCGTCGCCCAGCGTGATCCCAGTGTGCTGCGCGCAAAGGTTCTGTACGCAAAAAACAAGGCCATCTCAGAGCGGATGTGGATCAAGACCCCCGGCAAGAAAGCGGTGGCGGTCTACTTCCTGTTTACGCGACCACAGGGGCCCTGGAAGATCCTGTTCGAGCCCCCCAT
Source organism: uncultured Myxococcales bacterium (assembly GCA_937868485.1). Lineage (GTDB taxonomy): Bacteria > Myxococcota_A > Polyangia > Palsa-1104 > JAEUJZ01 > JAEUKA01. The sequence goes on from CALMML010000111.1 coordinate 11,532, forward strand.
TCCCTACACAACCACCATCGAGCTTGATTCGCACAGCATCAAGCCCAAGAGCCAAGGCGACCTTACGACATCGGAAGCACCAGGCGGATAATCATCATGAGCAAATCACACAACGACTCAGATTCTGATCCCTCGCACAACCCAAAGTCATCACCCGGATCTGTCAAAGAGGAATCGCATGACAGCTCCGAGTCTGTCCCCAAGAAAAGCCAGCGACAACCCAAGGGAAAGACTGGGTTTTCCGTCGTGGAAGACACCCTTGAGTGGATGATCTTTGCGAGCCGCTGGATTCAAGCGCCGCTCTATCTGGGCCTCATCCTCGGCTCTGTCTTGTATACGTACAAGTTCATGGGGGATCTGGTTCACCTGTGGAAGGAAGTCAATCGCATGACGGAAGAAGCCGTCATGCTGGTGGTCTTAAACCTGGTCGATATCACCATGGTTGCCAACCTGATCACGATGGTGGTGATTGGTGGATATGCCAGCTTTGTCAGCCGTCTCCCCGTCGAAAAGCACGAGGATCGACCGGACTGGCTTCAGAAAGTGGATGCCGGAACGCTCAAGATCAAGCTGGTGGGATCGCTGGTTGGCATCTCAGGAATTCATCTGCTGAAGACCTTCATCAACATCGATCACAAGCCGCACGAGCAGATTCCCTGGCAGATCGGAATTCATGCGACCTTCCTGCTGTCTGCGCTGATGCTGGCCGCCACCGAGCGGATCCTGCATCCGCCGCACAAAGGCCACTAAGGAGTCCTCATGGGCGTTCAATGTTGTATGGGAGCCTCGATGATGTGTAGCTTCGGTGCAGCGCCGTCTACGCTGGTGGTTCTGCCCACCAACAAAGTGCTCGCGACCACACCAGCGGCCAACATCATGGATCACAAGCCGATTGTGAACATTCCACCGTTTGGGATGTGTATGTCTCCGTCGAATCCGACGGTGGCTGCCGCGACCGCTGCGGCGCTGGGAGTGCTCACTCCGATGCCTTGTGTGCCCGCCACCGCATCACCTTGGATCGTGGGGTCTCCGACCATCTTGATTGGCAACATGCCCACGCTGGATAGCAATTCCAAGCTGATGTGCAGCTGGGGCGGCGTGATTCAGTTTGTCACCCCCGGTCAGTTCAAGGTCATGACCAAGTAGCACGCCGGACGACGGCACGACGGCAAAGCCATCACACCTGCCCCCTTCCTCCGCTGTTTCCGTACCTCACGCAGCTCCAGATTTCGACCGGCTGAAGCCAGCCAGACACAGGCTATGAACGACTGTTCATAGCAACTTTGCGGCACCACCGACGGAAACATTGTATATTCAACCAGTGGCACAACTGATGCAAAAGCGCTGTTCAGAACCAAACGACACAGCAGGAGGCTTCCCATGTTCACGCAGAAACTGATTGCGATTGCGAGTCTGGCTTCGGCTCTCTTCTTGGGAACGGCAGCGGATGTCTCTGCCCATCCTCGACGCGGTGCGGTGGTTGTGGTGGCCCCGGCTCCCACTCCGGTGGTGGTGGCTCCGGCCCCTGCTGTGGTTGTCGCGCCGGCTCCGGTTCGACGCGCACCAGTGGTCGTGGTCGCACCTGCTCCGGCTCCGCGCAAGCGAGTGGTGGTGGTCGCAGCGCCTCGTCCCGTCGTCTGTCAGCATCCCGGTCGTGGTCGCGGCCACGGTCGCTGTCGATAACATCCCCACGGAGCGACCTCTCGCTCCCCGCCTCCCATCGCACTCCCATCGCACTCCCATCGCACTCCCATCGCACTCCCATCGCACTCCCATCGCA
>CALMML010000112.1 GCA_937868485.1 uncultured Myxococcales bacterium
CTGCATCATTTGTGTGAATCGTCGAAAACACCAAGTGACCCGTCAGCGACGCGGTAATCGCCATCGACGCGGTTTCCTGATCACGGATTTCGCCGACCATGATGACGTCGGGATCGTGACGCAGAAACGATCGAATCGCCGCCGCAAACGTCAGCTCAATCTTGGGATTGACCTGCACCTGCGAGATGCCTTCCAGCTGATACTCGACGGGATCTTCGACGGTCAGGATGTTGATATCCGGCGTGTTGATCTTCGAAAGTCCTGCGTACAGCGTCGTGGTCTTACCCGAACCCGTCGGACCCGTGACGAGCAAGATCCCGTGCGGACGATTGATCAGCTCCAGCATCGTCTCGAGGTGATCTGCGCCAAAGCCCAAGTCCGCCAGATCCAGCACCACCGAGCTTTTATCGAGCAAACGAACCGTTATGCGCTCACCAAATGCGGTTGGCACCGTGGCAACACGCATATCGATGTCTTTTCCCGCAATCTTTCGACGAATACGACCGTCTTGCGGTAAGCGCTTTTCGGCAATGTTCAAACCCGCCATGATCTTGACGCGGGCCACAATCGAGTTAATAAACGTACGCGGTGCTTTTTTGTATTCTTCCAGGACGTTGTCGATGCGATAGCGCACCACCATGTCCTTTTCACGCGGCTCAAAGTGGATATCCGATGCTTTGGAACGCACCGCGTGGAAGATCACCGAGTTTACCCAGCGAATGATCGGCGCTTCGTCGCTGACATCGACAAGGTCAACGTCTTCTTCCGTCTCCGCTTCTTCGGTGGCTTCTTCGTCTTTTTGCAGATCCGCGTCGATACCCGCACGCGAATAGACCTTGTTGATGGCTTCCAGGATGTACGACCCCGGAGCCAAAAACGGCGACACTTCTGCCCCAACCACGCGCGCAATGTCGTCGAGAATATGAACCGCCGTCGGATCAGCAATCGCCGCCTCGACGGTGTCTTCTTCCTTGTTGCGACGCAGCAGAAGCACCATGTGCTGCTTGGCAAAGTTGATGGGAATCCGCTGCGCCAGATCTTGCTCAATGGAGTCGGGCTTGATCTCGTGCAGCACTTCCAAGCCAAACTGATGGCCCAGCGCCGTCAGCACCTGCTCTTCGCTCACCGCACGTCGTCGCAGCAGGATTTCCCCGAGCCGCGAGCCTTCGGTCTGCCCGCCGCCTGAGCGACGCAGCTCTTCTTGCTCGACCAGCGCTTCTCGCAGCGCCACGTCGGAAAGTCCCGCCTGCTTCTGAAGCAGCATCCCAATCGCGCGTGGCGACACCGGACGCGGCGGCACCACTTGATGCTGTCCTGAGCTCTTGGCCCCAGCGACCTTCGACGGCAGCACCGAGTGCTGACCCGAGCTCTTCGCCGCCACGGTCCCACTTAGCACACCGCCGAGAACAGACGCTCTTCCCTCTGTTTTTTCGCCCTTGGCCATCTCGATCCTCGCTTCCGACTAACCTGGAGGCGCCCCAGGCGGTGGCGGCGGTGAAACCGGCTTCGACTGCGCAGGCACAGGCGGCGGCGAGCTAGCAGGCGGCGACGCGGGCCCCGGAGCGCCCGAGCTTCGCATTCCCGGCGGCAGCTCAACCGGCCCCGAGTCCACCACTTCGCGATGCAGCGACTGCTCTGCCGTTCGCAGCTCAATCAGCTCACGCTCGGTGTCGATGGCCGTGCGGTTGATCTCCTCGAGCGCGCCACGCTTCTTGTTGTAGTCAATCGCGCCCATCACCTCACGGTCGTCGCTAAACGCCGAGTACGCTTCGATAAACTCTCGTCGCTCACGGGTCTTGCGCTCGAAGATTCGCTGAAGCTCCGCCGGATCGTTGATGACGTACGGCGTCAGCACGATGAGCAGCATCTGCTTTTGCACTTCTTTGCTGCGCGTCTTAAACAGGTAGCCCAGGATCGGAATGTCTCCGAGCACCGGAATCTTCGTCACAGCGTCGGCAATTCGGTCGCGCATGATGCCGCCGAGCACCACCGGCTGCTGATCACGAACCACCGCCGTCGTCTCCAGCGTGCGCTTGTTCGTCGCTGGGCCCAGTCCGTTGAAGTTCTTGTCGGCGATGTCCGAGATCTCCGTCTTTAGCTCCAGACGAACCGTCTCACTCGCGCTGACGTGCGGTGTCACTTCGATCTTGAGCTGCACGTCCTGACGCTGCACCGACTGAAGCGCCGTAAAGCCCGCCAGCGCACCCGCCGCACCCGCTTGTGGCAGACCGCCCGTGATGGCGCTCGGGAACGGCAGGTTCTGACCGACGGTAATCGTCGATTTTTCGTTGTCCGTCGTCAGAATGTTCGGCACCTGCATGACGTTGACGTCGTTGTTCGTCTGCATGGCCTGCACCAAGATGCCAAACTGCGGCGGCAGCGTCGAGCTTGTGCCCGATCCCTGACCGAAGATGGTGCTGCTCGAGATCTGCGGACCCACCAAACCACCGACGAGACCCGTCATCGACAAGAGCGACAGCGGATTCAGCGAGCTGAGCGAGCCGCTCTTCAGACCACCGATCACCAGTCCACCGAGCCCCGGAATCGCGCCGTGATACGACAGACCCAGGTCGCGCGACTTCGAGATGCTCAGCTCCATCACCATCGCTTCGATGAACACCTGACGACGCGGCACATCCAGCCGCCGAATCACGTCGCGCAGCGTCAGGAAGTCTTTGCCCGTCGCCAAGATCACGAGCGAGTTGGTCGCCTTGTCCGGCGTCACCTTCACTTCGTCTTGGAACGCACCGCTGCTGCCCTGCCCGCCCGAGCCACCTTGCGCTGGCGGACTGAAGCCCCGGCCCGTTCGTGCTCGGCTCGCGCCCGCCGACACCGAGATGCCCAGACCCCCGAGCACTTGCACGATGTCGTCGGCATTGGCGTTTTCCAGCGCGTAGACGTGAATGCGATCGCCCGTCGAGGTCGAGCCTTGCTGTTCCAGCCGCTTGATCAGCGCAAACACCCGCTGATACGTCCGGTCCGACGACACCAAGATGATCGAGTTGGTGCGATCGTCCGCGAAGATCTGGCTGATCGAGTCTTCTCCGCTGCCAATCTGCGACGGAGTTGCCGCATCACTACCGACCTGAATCGGCGCGCGTCGCGGCTGCCCTGGCGATGCGGTCTTCCCGACGCCAAAGACGTTCTGAAGCATCTGTAGCACTTCGGTCGCGACGATGTTCTTGAGCCGAATCACCCAGATCTTTTCACCCGCCATCGGCTGATCGAGCGAGCGCACGACCTCTTCCATCCGACGGATGTTCGACGCCAGGTCCGTCACGACCAGCGTGTTCGCCGCCGCATACGGCATGATGTCACCGTCGCGGCCCTTCAAGCGGTTTAGCACCTGCACCACGTCGTCGGCGGTGATGTACTTGAGCCGCATCAGCCTCGTCACGTAGCGCTCTTCTCGCGGCACCGTATCGCCCGAGCTGATCACCGGAATCGACGACTCTCGCGCGCGGTTCGATTCGATGATCTTCAGCACTTTTCCGTCGGGCTGAACGGTCAGACCCATCGATTCCAGCGACGACAGGAAGATCCGATACGCTTCCGACGCTGTCACCGTCTCAGGCGCGATGATCGTCACCTTCGACTGCCGAATGTTCTGCGGCAGGATGATCGGACGACACGAGATCGCCTTGATAAAGCCAACCAGATCCGTCAGCTCAGCCTCGGGTTTGAGGTTGAAGTTGACCTTCTTGTTCGGTGGAAACGCCTTGCACTCCAGAAACTCTGCAGCGCCCGGAAGCGGCAGATCGTCGGTGCTTGGCTTGGCCGCAGGCGGTGATCCCGCTGGTGGCGATCCCGCTGGCGGCGATCCCGCTGGTGGCGATCCCGCTGGTGGCGATCCCGGCGGTGCCAGGCCCGGTGAAGTCGGCAGGCCCCCGGGCGAACCGAGCGGGCTCGTCACACGCACGTCACGACCAGGAGGCGGCTTCGCCCCGGCCTTGTTCTGCGCCGACGCGGACAAAAGTCCCGTCAGCAGCACCACCGTCGCACTAGATATGATGCGGTTCAAAGTCTTCATAATCGGTCACCGAATCTGGTAATCGAGCGTTACGTTTTCGCCGCGCCGCTCCACCATAACCGTGAGGTGCGAAGCGCTTTTGAGCTTGGTATAGGCTTCAAGAGCCTTATCTGGCGTCGACATATCAAGACCGTTAATGGCCTTAATCAAGTCGGCGTTTTGCAGTCCAATCTTGGAAAAGATGGACGCTGTGCGGATATTGTAAAGCTTGAAGCCCGACGGCTTTCCGTCCTTGATCCACGGAACAAATCGAGCACTCGTAGCCAGCGCGGTGGTATTGGCCAATACCTTGTCGATCAGGCTCTTATCGACTTCACAGTTGCTGCCCGTGCAGCGAACGCCCTTTTCGACATCTTTTTCAATGCCGGTCGGGTCTGTCGTGCTCGGCTCTGCGGAAGCCACAGCGCTGGGCGGCGGCGGTGGCGGCTCTTTGTCGCTGGTCAGGTACTCGATGCGCTTGCCCACGACCAAGTAGACACGGCCTTCGATGACCTGCGCGACGATGGCACCGCCTTGCGTCAGCTTGTCACCGCGACGGAAGATGCCCACTCGCTTGCGATCATCGCTGGTGTCACGAATGACCGCCATCGACCAGTCCCAGTCGCCCGGTGACACCATCGTCGCCACCAGCGCCAGCGGCAGGCTGCTTCGCTGCGGCGTCTGATCGACCGGACCCTCTTCCTGCGCTTTTTCCGGCGTCAGCGAGATCGGCGCGCAGCTACTACAGAAGATGTTGCGACGAAGAATCGCCTCGATGTCTTTGGAACGGCTCTTTTCGGCGCTGGTCGCAACGCTGGCTTCCCGCCTCGGGAACGGTGGACCATCGCCTCGCAAAAGGACCGAAACCGCCGAGTTTGCCGTCGTGCGACCGACCAGCGCAGCACAAACTCCGACGACAAGAAGGTTTACGACCCAGAAGTAGTTCTTGACTAGCACGGCCTTTGACTCCGCCTCAGCCCAGAGCTAATGCAAAGCCTGGGCCATCTTCGCTACGCAGACAGAACCGTCGGCTCGACGAGGACTTCGCCACACCGGACCTTCGCTTCGCTCGCTGCGGCTGCCAGTTTGACACAGTGACCAGCCGACGCCGCCAGCTACTTTGCCAATTTGACAAGCGACCCAGACCAAGGTGTGCGGCCCCTGACCACTTCGACGACACCAGGGTCGGCCCGGCTGAGCGGCTCGCCGAAGCGGTCGCACCATCGCGCCGGAAATCGCGGTATGCTGAACAAGTCCTAGGAAACCTTGATGTTGGTGTCGATCTCCGAGGGTGTGCTGCTGGAACGGGCTGTCGCGACCGGGCTGATTTCCGCAGTGGATGTTGCAGCGGCGCGCGCGGATCAAACGACGCTGACGAGGCCTCGCAAGTGGGGGCTGCTGCTCGATCGACTGATCGCATCCGGGAAGCTGAGCGACGAACAGGTTCGACAGCTGCACGACGACTTCATGCGCGGAACGCCAGGTGCGGCGGCGCTCGACCGAACGATGGACGGCGGGCTGGCGCGCACGATGGACGGCGGGCCGGTTCAGACGAGCGACCACATCTTGGACCAGACGATCGACGGAGTGCTGGCGCAGACCATGGACAGCGGGCCCGATCGGGCCAAAGCAAGTCCGTCGGTGGCTCCGGTCAGTCCGTCGCCCAGCTTTCCCGCGCCACACTGGGACAAGTACGAGTTTTTGGAGCTGCTCGGACGAGGTGGTATGGGCGCTGTCTATCGGGCCCGCGACCGACGGCTCGGTCGGCTGGTCGCGCTGAAGTTCATTCACGGCGACGATCCGGGGCTGATTCAGCGCTTTTTGCAGGAAGCCCGCTCGCAAGCACGGCTCGATCACCCGTTTATCTGCAAGGTCTTCGAAGTCGGCACCGTCGATAGCAAGCCCTACATCGCGATGGAGCTGGTCGACGGACGCACGCTCGACCGTCTGAGCCCGCAGCTTACGCTGAGCAACAAGCTCCAGATCGTCAAAGACACCGCCGAAGCGCTTCACCACGCCCACGAGCAAGGCATCGTCCACCGCGACATTAAGCCGTCTACCGATGTTCCCCTCGAACTGTCCGAAAAGACTTCCCTTTTCCGAAGAAGTATGCATGGGAAGTCAGCGCACGCGGGGAGGCCGGCAAGACGGACGCCGCCCGCGCAATCGGACACGCTCCTTAGCCCGACTTTGGCGCAGACGGCTGCATAAGACGCTGCAAGATCTGCTGTGCCGACTCTTCCGCTGACAGCGTCGTCGTATCAAGGCGCAGCTCGGGAGACTCCGGTGGCTCGTAGGGAGAGTCAATTCCCGTAAAGTTTTTGAGCTGCTTCGCACGCGCCTTTTTGTAAAGACCCTTGGGATCGCGACGCTCTGCTTCCGCAACCGGCGTGTCGACGAAGATCTCCAGGAACTCACCCGGCGCAAACAGACTTCGCGCCAGCGCACGCTCGGAACGGAATGGCGAGATAAACGCCACCAGCACAATCAGTCCGGCATCGACCATCAGCTTCGCAACTTCCGCCACACGGCGAATGTTTTCCACGCGATCCGCTGCGGTAAATCCCAGGTCTTTGCTGAGTCCGTGCCGGATGTTGTCTCCGTCGAGCAGATAGGTGTGTTTTCCCTGCGCGTAGAGCTTCTTTTCGAGCAGGTTCGCAATCGTCGACTTGCCCGCGCCCGATAGTCCCGTAAACCACAGCACGCACGGCGTCTGTCCCTTCTGCGCCGCGCGCGTCTCTTTGTTCAGATCGAGCGCTTGCCAGTGAATGTTGTCCGCTCGTCGGAGAGCGAAGTGAACCAGACCCGCCGCCGCCGTTGTGTTGCTGATGCGATCGATCAGGATGAAGCCTCCGGTTTCCCGGTGTTCCTGATACGGATCAAACGTGATCGCGCGATCAATGCTCAGGTTACAGACTGCGATTTCGTTGAGTCCCAGCGTGCGCGCCACCACCTGATCCAGCGTGTTTACATTGACCTTGTGACGAAGCGAAGTCACCGTCGCTGTAGCGAGCTGCGTTCCGATCTTGATGAGATAGGGACGACCGGGCAAAAGCGGCTCCTCTTGCATCCAGATCAGCGTGGCTTGCAGCTGATCCGCACAGGTCGCAGGATGCACGGGATCCACCAGCAGATCGCCTCTGCTCACATCGATTTCTTGTGTCAGGGAAACGGTCACAGACTGTCCCGCGCAGGCTTCCTTTTGCAATCCGTTTGCGCCCCAGATCGAAGCCACTTCCGCGATGATTCCCGACGGCATCACCCGCAGCTTGGCGCCTTCCTGAATCACTCCGCTAGCGACCAGTCCTGAAAAGCCACGGAAGTCCTGATGCGGACGATTCACCCACTGCACCGGAAGTCGAAACGGCTGACTCTGCGGCGAATGGGACACATCCACCGTTTCCAAATGATCGAGCAGAGTCGGTCCCTCATAGTACGGAGTCTGGCTACTTCGCGCAGTAACATTGTCCCCTTTGAGCGCCGAGATAGGAATCGCCAGCACGTCGGACAGACTGATGCGCGCCGCAAACTCTGCGTACTCCTTTTGGATCGCAGAAAAGACCGCACGATCAAAGCCCACTGCATCCATCTTGTTGATCGCCAGCACCACTTTGCGAATGCCCAGCAGAGACACCAGATAGCTGTGTCTGCGCGTCTGGGTCAGCACTCCTTTGCGCGCATCAATGAGCAGAATCGCCAGCTCACAGTTGCTGGCCGCTGTCACCATGTTGCGCGTGTACTGCTCATGTCCTGGTGTATCAGCGACGATGAACTTGCGCTTGTCGGTTGAAAAGAAGCGATACGCAACATCGATCGTGATGCCTTGCTCGCGCTCTGCGGCCAGTCCATCAACAAGCAGAGACAGATCCAGATCTTCGCTCTGTGGATTCCGTTTTTTCGACTCTGCTTCAATCGCCGCCAGATGATCCGCAAAGATCAGCTTCGATTCATACAGCAGCCTTCCGATCAGCGTGCTCTTGCCATCATCGACGCTGCCGCAGGTCATAAAGCGCAAAAGACTCTTTCCTTCATGCGCCTTGAGGTACTGCTCAATGTCAGCCGCGATCAGCTCGGACTTGTGAGACATTAGAAGTATCCTTCCTGCTTCTTTTTTTCCATCGAGGCCGCTTGATCGTGATCAATCGCGCGTCCTTGTCGCTCGGAAGTCGTCGTCAGCAGCATCTCTTGAATGATCGCGGGCAGCGTGTCTGCTTCGCTTTCAATCGCGCCGGTCAGCGGATAACAACCAAGCGTTCGGAAACGGACTTTCTTGCGCTGCGGAGTCTCTCCTTCCCGCAGCGGCAAGCGATCATCATCCACCATCAAGAGCATTCCGCCGCGCTCAACCACCGGACGCTCTGCCGCAAAGTAGAGCGGAACGATCGGAATCTGTTCCAGGTAGATGTACTGCCAGACATCCAGCTCGGTCCAGTTCGACAAAGGAAAGACACGGATGCTCTCTCCCTTGCGCTTGCGGGTGTTGTAAAGCCGCCACAGCTCTGGACGCTGATTCTTCGGATCCCAGCGATGATCCGCACTGCGAAAGGAAAACACGCGCTCTTTGGCTCGCGACTTTTCCTCATCGCGGCGCGCACCCCCAATCGCTGCATCAAAGCCATGCAGATCGAGCGCACGCTTGAGCGCCTGCGTCTTCATCACATCGGTATGCACCGACGATCCGTGCGTAAACGGACTGATGCCCGCATCCAGTCCTTCCTGATGGATGTAGACAATCAGGTTGAGCGATTCCTGCTGCGCAACCTGATCGCGAAAAGAGATCATCTCGCGAAACTTCCAGGTCGTATCCACATGCAGAAGCGGAAACGGAATCCGTCCCGGTGCAAACGCTTTCTTGGCCAGGTGCAGCATCACCGAGCTGTCCTTGCCAATCGAGTACATCATCACAGGACGCTCGCACTCTGCGACCACTTCTCGCAGGATGTGAATGCTCTCTGCTTCGAGCCGTTGTAGATGGGTCAGCGACATGCTCTCTCCGATTCGGTAGTGGTCCTACAACGCCCAGCCAAAAAAGTCAGCAGAGAACTTTTCGCGAAGACATACCGAGCCAATATTATGCATCTATTCTGCTTCATATTGTGACGTCCGTCGATCGCACAAGCGGTGTTCGGGAATCATCGCTGTGCGCACAGACCTTGCGTTACAGGCTTGCGACTCTGCGCCGAATCCCGCATCGTCTTGCAGATGACGCGACACCTCGATCTTCGCCGCTTGGGACAGTGGATCCTGCTGGGTCACGTCGTGGGAGCGGTCTGTGGTGCGGGCTCTGCGCTGTTTTTGTGGCTGCTCGATCTGGCCACCAACACGCGCGTACAGCATCCGCAGATCGTGTATGCACTGCCGCTTGCCGGCCTTGGGATCGGCTGGTTTTATCAGCGCTTTGGTCAGCCGGTGAAGGCTGGTAGTAACCTGGTGATTGATACGATCTCGGACAACGGTCCAGAGCTGCCGCTGCGAATGGCCCCGATGGTGCTGTTCGGAACGGTCCTGACCCATCTGTTTGGCGGAAGCGCAGGACGCGAGGGAACTGCCGTGCAGCTTGGCGCGAGCTTGACCGACTTTCTGTCGCATCGGCTCCGTCTGTCTTCCGCACTACGGAGACAGCTTCTGTGCGCAGGAGTCGCGGGAGGCTTCGGCTCTGTGTTTGGGACTCCGATGGCAGGAATGATCTTCGGACTCGAGTTCGTGGTGCTGGGACGCATCGAGTATGAAGCGCTGGTTCCGGCTTTGATTGCCGCTCTCATCGGGGATCTGGTGACGCGCTCGCTCGGAATCGTTCACACCAGCTATCCGACGCCAGCAGCGCTGCCGCTGTCACCGCTGCTGCTTGTAAAGTGGCTGCTGTTTGCCATCGCGACTGCGCTCACCACCACGCTGTTTATTGAGCTGGTTCATGCACTGAAAAAGCAAGGCGAGCGCTTCCTTCCGCAGCTCTCTGTTCGCATGATGCTGGGTGGTCTGTCTGTGCTCGCGCTGTGGAAGCTGTTCGGAAGCGACGACTACTTGGGCTTGGGCGTTCCCACCATCGTGCGCGCGTTTACCGATCCGACCCTTCCGTCCTATTCCTTTGCGGCCAAGCTTCTGTTTACTGCGCTCACGATCGGAGCGGGCTTTTTGGGCGGGGAAGTGACTCCGCTCTTTTTCATTGGAGCCACGCTAGGGAATGTCCTTGCGCAGTTCCTAGGAATCCCGCTGTCCCTGGGCGCTGGCGTCGGTCTGGCTGCGGTGTTTGCTGCGGCATCGAACACTCCGCTGGCGCTGTCTGTGATGGCGGTGGAGCTGCTGGGAGCCCACGTCTTGCCGCACGTTGTGATTGTCTGTGTGCTGTCCTATCTGCTGTGCGGACACCGCAGCATCTACCAAGCGCAGCGACTCCTTCGCACCAAGTCGGGATCAGAGCTTGCGCAGATGACCACGCTTCGTCACGACTCCGGTTCCACGTAAACACAACCAGATTCCCAGCGCTGCGCAGGCTCCTACGCAGCGCTGCACGCCTTCCCTCCCACTTCCGAACAGAGTCTCTGCATCCCGATACTCCGACGGAAACGATGCAAAGATTGATCGACCAAGGAAGCAGCCGTCTAACATCATGATCGAGCAGCGCACGGACGGCGGCTTTCGTCCGGTGCTGATGGACTTCGGTCTGGCGCGCGAAAGTGGCGACTCCCATGGACTCACAGAGTCCGGTGCGGTGATGGGAACGCCTGCGTATATGTCGCCGGAGCAAGCACGCGGAGAAGCACGACGGCTCGATCGACGCAGCGATGTCTACAGCTTGGGTGCGACGCTGTATGAAGTGCTGGTTGGACGGCCTCCGTTTGAAGATCAGACCGTCATCAACATCCTGCTCAAGGTGATGAACGATCCGCCGACTCCACTGCGGAGCCTCGATCCGCAGATCCCGGAAGCGGTGGAGCTGGTGGTCAGCAAGTGTCTGAACAAGGAACCCGAGCAGCGCTATCAGACGGCCAAGGCGCTCGCAGAGGATCTCGGTCGGTATCTGTCCACAGAGCGCGTGCAGGCCAAGCGGCTGAGCTATACGTATCGGCTGACCTACTGGGCGCGTCAGAATCGAACGCTGGCAGCACTCGCAGCGATCCTGTGTGTGACCGTGATCAGCGCGCTAGGAATCGGCATCCGAGCGCGGATCATCGCGGTGCAAAAGGAACGTCGCGCCAAAGAGCAAGCCGAGCTTTCCCGTCGGATTGGACAGTCTGTTCAAGATCTAGAGTGGGTCGCACGCACTGCGTATCTGCTGCCGCTTCATGACACGTCCTATGAACAGAAGCTCGTGCGGGATCGCATGACAGAGATCCAGCAAGAGCTGCAAGGACACAGCGACAGTGGGCCTCGGCTGGAAGCGTATGCGCGTGGACGTGGACTGTTGGCGCTGCACGACTTTGGCGGCGCACAAACAGAGCTAGCGCGTGCAGAGCGGCTGGGACATGTCGATCTCGAGCTGGACTATGCACTCGGTCGCGCGCTCGGTGAGCTGTATTCCCAAGCGCTCGATGATGCACGCAAGAGCGGTGACAAGAGCTTCTTTGAAAAGCGCAAGGCAGAGCTGGATGCAGAGCTGCTCCGTCCGGCGCTGCGTTACCTACAGCGGAGTCGCGCGCTGCGCAGTGTGTCGTCTCTGTATGTCGAAGGACTGATTGCCTACTTTCAGCAGGACTTCGACCTGGCCCTGACCCGCGCAGAGCAGGCCCAGAAGCTGGCCCCGTGGCTGTATGAAGCGGTGAAGCTGGGCGGCGATGTCTTGTTGGAGCGCGCTCGGGCCGAGCGAGATCGCGGCGAGCACGATCGCGCAGCGCAGCACTTTGCAGAGTCCGTCGCGCGCTACAAGCAAGCCGCAGAGATTGGCCGCAGCGATCACAGCGTCCACGAAGCACTGGCCGAAGCCTACATCCGCTGGGAAGAGCTGGACTACTTCCGAGGCAAAAACCCCGAGCCCTATCTCCAAGAAGCCCTGCGCGCTGCCGACAAGGCCCTTGTCGCTGCCCCCAAAGCCTCCCACGGCCACACCAAAAAGGCGTTTGCCTATTATTTCTACGGCGAATATTCAAAACAGCATTTATCACCACAACAAACACGAATGCTCAGAAAGAACCAGATCGAGGAAGGCATTAGTGCGACCATTCAACATCACGATGACCCATATGCCCACGAAATCACTGGCCTTGGTTTTTGCAGAGCAGCAGAAGTAGACTCAGAAAACAGCAAATCTCACATAAAAAATGCAGTCTTTTATCTTGATAAATCAGTCAGAATAAACCAGCGATTCCCATGGGCCTACAACGACTATGCCATTGCGCTGCTGGCAGAGTCCAAGCTCCAGCAGCAGTCCAATCAAAGCCCGATTGACACGATCCAGCGTGCGGTTGCCCTGGCCGAGCAAGCGCTGACGATTGACCCAGGATACATCTATGCGATGAATACCATCACTGCAGCCAGCCTGCGTGCCAGCACCTGGCTGATCGAGCATGGCCAAGATCCCAGCGTCTGGATTCAAAAAGGGATTCAAGCCGCATCGCAAGTCCTAGCGATAAACAAGAACTTTCCACTTGCACATGGAAACATTGGCACGATCTTGATGAACAAGTCCTTTTACGAATTACTGGCTGGAATCAATCTATCTGGCAGCAAAACTGCTTGCATTTCATCCTTTCGTCAAATGATCAACATCTCAGGATCCTCAGCGGATGTACAAAGCTACATTGCCATCCTTCATCACTTTGAAGCGCTACAAATCTTACAAAATAAAAACAACCCGTCTGCAACCATTGACGAAGGACTCAAAGCCATCGAGTCATGCACAAACACGATCAACAAAGATCCATACTGCATAGATGCACAGGCTCGTCTTTTATCAGCAAAATCAGCATGGCTCATTGAAAACAAGCAAGATTTTAAGACAACGCTAGAGCAATCATACCGACTTGCACAGACAGCCGCTCAGAGTCTGGGCGACGAACCGGATGCTCTCCTTTCCCTGGGAGAAATTGCTCTCTTGCTGATAACGGAAGGTTCAATACCGCAGGCACGACGACTCGCTGTCATCCAGCAAGGCATTGGCGGACTAGACAGAGCGCTGGCGAATCAGCTGGGCTGGCCGCGTGCCTTGGTTGTCAAAGGGGCGCTGCTGCGCGTTCGGGCGCAGGGTGAGCGGGGCATTCAGCGACAATCGACGCTGCGGATGGCGAGGGATGCACTGAAGGAAGGGCTGGCGGGGAATCCGCTGCTTAGGCGACAGTACGGCACGACGCTGGCAGAGCTGGAGCAACAGCTCGCACCGTAACGAAGCGATGGCGAACAGGAAAGGACGCTAGTTCGCGACGCACTCACCAGCGGCGCTGGTCAGGGTGCAGGGACGAGCGCTGAGCAGCACGCCAGAGTGGCTGCTGGTGCACGCCACAAAGCGACTCGGGCACTGCGTCTTGATGATGGCCAGGCGCTGTAGCAGGGTGGTGTTGGTGCTGCGGTACTCGCTTTCGTTGAAGCAGGACGCACCGTTTTCGTTCCAGAACGCCTCCATCGTGGCGAGGGTCTGGTTCGTATCGGCGTGAATGCCGACGCGGTCTTTGACGTGAATCGTGGTCACGCCCTGCGCGGCATCGTAGCCAGTGGTCAGCGGGCTTCCTGATCCACAGACATCATCGCGCTTCATCCGCGTACACGCCTGGTGAACCGACGCCATCGAGACCGGCTTGCCCGTCACTTCGTCCGGTCGCGTTCCCCATGGACCGTAGCCCCACTCGACGCAGCCGCCGATGGCATCCTGCGAGCAGCCGAGCGTGATGGCGTTGGCATCGCTCACCTTGCTACCGCTCAGGTTCCAGCGAACGCCGCCAATCGGGATCATCGTCTCGTAGACCGTCTGGGTGGTGGTCTTGGTGACCAGTACCTCACGCGGGCACAGACCAACCGACGTGGTCGCATCGTCGGCATGGGCCGACACCCACTGTGTGGTGTAGCGGCTAAACGATCCATCGGTTGCGGTCGAAGCTGCGGTGATCCGCAGCGTTCCCGCCAGTGGCGCGGCCACCGTCAAGACCAGCTCGACCGAGGCATCTTCTGCATCGGCACCAATCACCAGAAACGATCCCTGCGCAGTGGTCAGGCTCTGTGGCGCAATCGCCTGTCCGTTGTAGGCAATCGACGTCACCTGCGCATAGGTCAGGCTGCTGCCCGTGCTGACAAACCACGCGCCGCCCGAAAAGTACAGGCCGGTCACCGTCTGACCTTCCAGCGTCGCCGAAAACAGCTGGTTGTAGTTGGTGCTGGACCACCCGTCTCCGCGAATCGCCTGCTGGACGGCATCCCGACTGGTGTCTTCCGGCTCGACCCCACAGCCACTTCCGATCACGCTGGCCAGACACAGAACTGAAAACATCTTGTGAAGCGACATCGTCATCTCCTGGTTGAACTTCTCTACGGGCGATACATCCCAAAATGCGTGCCAACAGAATCTGTAGTTTCGTCGGAGATGGGCTTGCGCAACACAGCAGAGCGCGCCGAACTCCCAACCGATAGGAATCACAAAGGAATCGAAGTCCTTCGCGGAGCAGACAGACTCCCCATCACGCACGCCTAGACAGCCCAGCTTGTGACAGTGGCACTGACACAACCGCTGTCACATGTGTCACCCCGTGCCAGACTCCCAAGCCCGGACTCCTGGGTACAGACGCCCCACGCGGGACGCCCTTCTGCAGACTCCGCAGTCCACCCCGGTACGGACTCCCAAGCGATGCTGCACGCTTAGGGCTCTTCGTCTTCATCCAGAACATCGGCGCGACTGCCACTGACCTGTACGCCGTACTTGGTCAGCAAGCGCTTAAGCTGCGTCCGATGCAGTCCCAAAAGCCGCGCGGATGCACTGATGTTGCCCTCACTTCGCCGCAGCGCTTCCTCGATTTGATTCCGATCGGGCTGTTCTTTGCGTGAAATCGGCGGATGAAGCAGCACCGCGCACGGCGGCGTGGACTCCTCACTGCGCTCGATGGGCTGACCGGCGTGTGCGCTCAGGTGCGAAGGCTCCAGACGACTCGACTCTCTTCCCAAGGCCTGATGCGCGGCGGCGCGAACTTCCGCCAGCAGCTCTCGGACATTGCCCGGCCAGGCACGCAAAAGACACAGCTCGACAAACAGCGCATGCACGGACAGCGCTTGAGGAATCGCGCGCAGCCCCAGCTGAATCAGCCACGGAATCTCTTCGGGACGCTGACGAAGAAGAGGCACCGTCACACTCGGACTGCCAATGCGAAAATAGAGATCTTCCCGAAAGCGCGAGCTGCTTACTTCTTGCCGCAGGTTGCGATGGGAAGCGGTACAGATGGACAGGTTCACCAGCCGAGGACGCAGCGCGCCCATCGCCAGCACTTCTTTGGTTTCAATGACGCGAAGGAGCTTGGCTTGGACCGCCAAATCCAGCTCTGCCACTTCATCCAGAAACAGTGTTCCACCGTCGGCAGACTGAATCAGTCCTTCGCTGTCTGCAACCGCTCCTGAAAACGCGCCACGGCGCGCCCCAAACAGCAGTCGCTCTGCCACACCTGGAGCAATCGTCGCACAGTTTATCGCAACAAACGGACCGCTGCCGCGCTGACCAGCGGAGTGAAACGCGCGCGCGATTCCTTCTTTGCCGCTGCCACTGTCTCCGGTGATGTGTAGCGTCCTTCCGTACTGTGCCGCACGCGCCGCTTGTTGCAGCGCTTCCTGAAGCAGCGGACCGACGACGCGATCCTCTGTCACCCGCACGCCCAGCTTTTGAAACGGACGAAGATCCGCGCAAAACAGAAACAGCGAGTCCCCCGTTCGCAGCACCTTCGCCACCGCGCTCGCGATCGATCCAGTGACGCGCACACCATCGACATAACAGCCGTTTTGACTGCCCAGATCGCTCACCCGAAAGCGCTCTCCGTCAAACGAGACACTTGCGTGCTTGCGCGACATCCGAGGATCGCTCGGAAACAGCGACTTTCCATCGCCGCGTCCCACTTCCAGCGCATTCCCTGTCATCGGAATCGCCGTGCAGCGCGGTGTCCCTTGCGCAAAGACCAGTAGCAGACCTGGAACCGGAAGCCCGCTGCCTTCGCCTCCCGCTGTACTGCTTACGGAGTCGCGCAAGGTCACAGGTTGATTCGCCATCGTGCGTACATCTTACCGCGCACAAGCACCCGGCAGCGGAGCCCCGCGACGGGTCCAGGCAGCCGCCCCAGCCACACAGGTGGGTACATTCCCGCGCTTTGCGACTGGCTACTCGGACTCTGGCCCGACCGTGCGCTGATCCGCGAGCGAGCTTCCCCACGCAGCAATCGCGTCATACACCGTCCGAAAGCCCTGCCCCGCCGCCGTCAGCTCATACTCGACGCGAATCGGAGGCCCCGGATGCACGATCCGTCGCACCACACCTTGCGCTTCCAGCTCTTTGAGCCGCGTCGACAAGATCCGATCCCCAATGGCAGGAATGCGCGCGCCGATCTCTGAAAAGCGCAGCGCGCCATCTTCCAAGGTCGCGACAATCAGTCCTGTCCAGGGCTTGGCCAAGACCTCCATCGCTTCTTGAAATCGTGGGCACAGCCCTTCACAGGTTCGCTTCATCGCTTGCTCTCGAGTTCAGTATGCGCAGCCGCTGCAAAAAAGAAAGTGACTTGACGATCGGAAGCACGAGCCTTAGCCTACTTCATGTGTTAAGGGAAGCTGCTTCCTAATTTGCAGCGACAACCGATGATGAGGCAGTGACCAGCACAGTACGGCCTGCCTCCTCAGCCAACCCGCAGCGCGGACACGACAGGAGCTTTTGACATGAGCACTCTGAGCAAGCGAGTCATCTTGATCACCGGAGCGAACAAGGGAATCGGGCTGGAGACGGCCCGGCAGCTTGGCAAAGAAGGACACACGATCATCGTCGCCGCGCGCGATGAAAAGAAAGCGCAAGCCGCCGTGGCAGAGCTGAGCCAAGAAGGCGTCGATGCCCGTCCGCTGGTGCTCGATGTCACCAGTGCGGAGTCGATCGCGCAGGCCGCAAAGCAGATCGAACAGCAGTTTGGCAAGCTCGATACGCTCATCAACAATGCGGGTCTGGCGCTGGAAGGCTGGGGCAGCAAGGCCAGCACGACGCCGGTTGACGACTGGCGCAAGATCTATGAAACGAACGTGTTTGGTCTGGTGGCGGTGACGCAAGCGCTGCTGCCGCTCGTGAAAAAGAGCGAAGCCGGTCGCATCGTCAACCTGAGCAGCATCCTCGGCTCGCTGGCGCTGCACGCTGACCCGAAGTCGCCGATCTATGACTTCAAGGCTGCGGCCTATGACAGCTCGAAGTCGGCAGTGAACCAGTTCACGCTGCACCTTGTTCACGAGCTACGCGGCACGCCGATCAAGGTGAACTCCGCACATCCGGGCTGGGTGAAGACCGATATGGGTGGACAGGACGCACCGATGAACGTCGTCGATGGAGCCAAGACCAGCGTGTGGCTGGCGACGCTTCCGGCGGACGGACCGACCGGCGGCTTCTTCCACCTGCAAGATCAGCTTCCTTGGTAACAGCCTCGCAGCTCGCTTGTTTTGGGACGGTCACCTGCGGTAGAAATGCGTACGTAAGTACTCGATTTCTCCGAGGTGACAGGTATCCATGGCCAGCCCCAATCCGTCGAACGATAAGTCTTCGCAAAAAGCCCCCGCCGCCAAGAACGAATCCAGCATCACCCCGCGCAGCGTAAGCTACAGCGACTGGTATCTCGACGTGATCCGCCAAGCCGAGCTGGCCGAACACAGCGCGGTCCGTGGCTGCATGGTCATCCGTCCGCACGGCTACTCGATCTGGGAAAAGATGCAGCGAGAGCTGGACGACCGCTTCAAAGCGACCGGCCACGTCAACGCCTACTTCCCAATGTTCATTCCGCTGTCGTTTCTGACGCGCGAAGAACAGCACGCCGCCGGCTTTGCCAAAGAGTGCGCGGTGGTCACGCATCACCGACTCAAAGCGATTGATGGCGTGGTGCAGGTCGATCCCGACTCGAAGCTGGAAGAGCCGCTCGTGGTTCGTCCAACCAGCGAGACGATCATCTGGAACCAGTACAAAAACTGGATTCAGAGCTATCGCGATCTGCCGCTGCTCATCAATCAGTGGGCCAACGTGGTGCGCTGGGAGCTGCGGACGCGCCTGTTTCTGCGTACCGCAGAGTTTCTGTGGCAAGAAGGACACACCGCGCACGCGACGGAACAAGAAGCGCTCGAAGAGACGGCCAAGATGCTCGATGTCTACGCCGACTTTGCGCAGAACGTGATGGCGGTTCCGGTCATCAAAGGTCGCAAGACGCCGGGAGAGCGCTTCGCAGGCGCGCTCGACACGATGTGCATCGAAGCGATGATGCAGGACGGAAAAGCGCTGCAAGCGGGCACGTCGCACTACTTGGGACAGAACTTTTCCAAAGCGGCGGATGTGAAGTTCCTAAACCGTGAAGGAAAGCTGGAATACGTCTACGCAACCAGCTGGGGAGTCAGCACACGGCTCGTCGGTGCGCTCATCATGACGCACTCCGATGATGGCGGTCTGATTCTGCCGCCAAAGCTTGCGCCGATTCACGTTGTGATCGTTCCGATTTATCGCAAAGACGATGAAAAGGAGCGCGTGTTCGCCGAAGCCGACAAGGTCAAAGCGGAGCTATGCGCAAAAGGACTCACCGTCAAGTTCGACGACCGCGACAACATGCAGCCCGGTGCGAAGTTCTACGAGTGGGAAAGCAAAGGCGTTCCCATCCGCATCGAGATCGGACCCAAGGATCTCGACAAGGGCGTCCTGTGCTTGGTTCGTCGCTTCGTCCTCGATCAGCCCGGTGAGTCCGTCGAAGATCAGCGCAAGCGTCGCAAGAGCTTTGTACCGCGCGCCGAAGCCATCGAAGGAATCCCCACAATCCTCGCGGGCATGCAAAAAGAGCTGTACGACCGCGCGCTCGCGTTCCGCAACAGCCGCACCCGCATCATCGACACCATCGAAGACTTCGAGCGCTTCTTCAAACAAGAAGGCGGCGGCTTTGCCTGGGTTCACTGGGCGGGCACGGGCGACGACGAAGATCAGATGTCGAAGCGCTTTGAGACCACCATCCGCTGCATTCCCCTGCCTGATCAGATTCCCAGCGAAGCCCAGGGAAGCGGCACCTGCATCCTCACCGGCAAGCCGTCTGCGCAGCGCGTGATCATGGCCAAGGCCTACTGATTCCGCTCACAGACTCCCTTCGCGTAGGTACTGCAGCGCTTCCTCTTCACTGCTTGTAATCAGCCGCTCGACTCCGTCCGACTTCGCGTGTCGCTTGATCTGAAGCGCACCGACGGCCATCTTCACCAGCACCGCGTTGCGCACAAAGCCTCTGTGAACGAGCGGAATCAGCGGCATGACGATCTGTTCAAACGCCGGATCGTTGCGCGCTGGACCTTGCCGCATGTCTCCCAGAAAGCAGCGTCCCCGGCGCCCGGCGCGATCACAGGCTTCGATCACATCCAGCCAGCCTCTGCGCACCGCGTCTAGCGAAGGAAACGGCTCACTCGTGCGCTTCATCCGTACCAGCTGCTCGGATTCATCGAGGTGAATCACGAAGTATGGAGTGCGCAAGATCTCCCGCAGCGGCACGCTGCAATGATAGCCCACGCCTCGCGCCCTGCTCGTCGAGTAATACGCTTACCCCAACGACCTGTGTAGGACTTCCATCACCACGTTGCAGGTTGCGTGAAACAGCGATCCAGCCAGCACCGATCCGCTCAGGTGGCGCAAGATTCCAAACAGCAGACCCGGAAAGAACACAAGCAGCGACGCTGGATGGAACGTCACCAGATAGTGACCCAGTGCAAACAGCGCTGCGGACAGAAGCCACGCGCGCCAGCCGCTCATCACCTCACCCAGGCGCTGCTGGATGTAGCCACGGAAGAAGAACTCCTCGGGCAGCGCCACCACCAGCACCTGCGACACAATCAGCAGAGGCAGCTTGGGCGGCAGTCGCAGCGTCTTGGCCATCGGTGTCGGACAGACCACCAGCTTCGCCAGCAGCTGCGGACACAGCTTGTTCACGAACTGATCGTAGACGACCCCAAACACTGGCAGGATGAGCAGCGTCGCAAGCAGCCACAGCCCGACTCCTTTGCCGAGCGGACGAAAGCGCAGCCCATAGTCTTCTAGCTCGAAGCCTCGTCGCCACAGAAGCAGCGCAGGCAGATACAGAAACGCCACCGCCGCCACCACCGCGATGTTGCTTTCCACAAACGGAATGCTGCGCAGCCGATACAGGATCGCCACCAGCACCGTCGCCGCCAGAAACACGCCCAGCACTTCTTGCAGGACGGCTCGACGACTCGGAGGCAGCACAGGAGAAGGAGACAGAGACGGTGCAGACACGGGATCTTCGATGAAGGTTACGCTGCGATGACGGGCTTAGCGCGGCTGATTTGGACGACCGTCGAGCACCAGCTGACGCATCGTTCCCACCACCTGCGGCTCCGCCAGTGGTCCGATGCTGTTGGTCTCTTCGTAGTGGTCGCCTTCCGCTTCCGCAAAGTACGGCTTCTTTTCATCGAGCAGCCAGTTGTAGCGCGGCACGATGTAGCCCACAAAGTCGTGCGTCAGGCCCCACGTCATCCGCAGCTTGGGATCGCCATCCATCACATCGATCAAGTACGGCGGCTTCGGTGCTTTGCTCACGTCGGCAGCGTTTGGCTTCTTGGTGTCAATAAAGGTGTACTTGCCTGCGTACTCACCACCGTAGCCACCAATGAACAGCTCCGGCAGCAGCTCACCCGGATTGGTGATGATCGACGCTGGGCCAATCTGTAGATACGTCACCTGCGTCTCCACCGACGGCAGGTTGTCTTCGTCCACCGCGCGGGTGTTGTCGTAGCAGCACACCGAGCGCTGATAAATCTTGAGCTGAAGCGCCAGGTGATACAGCCGATTGGCCACCTGCGCCGGGAACGACGTCGTGCGGTAGCTCAGCTTGGCCGACTTGCCTTCCACCGTCACCGCCGCCGGGTCCGCCATCGAGGTCTTGGCAAACGCTGCCACGCCCTTGCCAATCCACTCGACCTTTTCGAAGCTGCCGCTCTTGTACTCGTTGCCCTTGTCGTCGATCGCCACGACCTTGCCCGGTCCAATCTGTCCGCCGAGCGCGCCGCTTACGTACACCACCGGACCCGAGCCTGCGATCTCCAGCTCTTTGCGCAGGTAGTGAACAAAGTCCGACGTAATCAGGTGATTCGACGAGCCCGCGCCTTCGGGGTGATGCGCCCAGTTCACCAGCGTCGCAATCGGCCTGGGCGGCGTCGTCGATAGATCCATGAACTGCATCGTGTGCAGCCGAGGATTGATCACCACCGGATCGCGAGAGTCACCGACATAGCGATGCATGTCTCCGCCGGCGTCCTGCACCAGCACCGAGTTCATCGTCACCCGCGACGGCTTAATCGCCATCACTGCTTCGGACGCGGCCTCGGCAATCAGCTTGCGCACGCGCTGCTGGTAGGTGCGGTTGATGCCACTGTTGAAGTTGTCCGGGCCCCAGCCACCGACCAAATCCGGTGCTTGATGCAGGTGCGTTGCATGCACCATCAACAAGTCCACACCCAGCCGAGGATCAATCAGCTTTTCGATCTCTGGCGTCTCGTCCCGAAACAGACCCAGCGCATCGACCGACACCAGCACCACCACCGTCTGGTTCTGCTTCCAGGCGATCGCCCGCGCCCACATCGAATCATGCACACCGTACGCGAGCCGACCGTTGCCGTAGCCCGCCATCCAGTACGCATCGAACTTGCCGTTGCCGTTCTTGTCGACGTACGGCTCACCGTCGTCCCACACGCCGTTTTTGTTGCTGTCGGTGAACGACTCGATCTCTGGCGTGATGTCGCGGACGCCGTAGCCGACGTACAGCGTGCTGTCGCCCCCGTCTGGGCAGCTTGAATCGCCGGGACAGCGACCACTTATCTTGAGCGGGAGCTCATCCGGATCGAGCGTGGTCTTGACGGCCATATCGGGGCTTGTGTCTTGCGGCGGCTCTCCCGGTGGACAGCCCAGTAGCAGCAGAGACAAGCCCCACACGGTCCATTTCGCTCGTCGTAGCATCGCCAGCTCCTTGTGACGGGTATTGCAGGGGGGAATCGGGCGGTCAGCCGTGCGTCAGCGCGAAGAACACGCCAACATTCGACAGCAGATAGACTTCGCTGGCAGATGCACTCGGTCGCGCCGAAGCGCCCTGGCCGGGGTTGAAGGCCTGAAGAAGCTCGCCGCTTGCGCCGTCGACGATCAGCAGCCCACTTGCCACCGAGTTAAACAGCACATACCGACTCCACACGAGCGGTGCCGAGATCTCGCCGTGCTTGCTCGGACTCTGCTGCCACAGAAGACGCCCCTTGCGGTCGAGCGCAATCATGCCCTGCGTCGCCGAAGCCGCATACAGCCGCTCGCCCCCTGGATCAGCGGCAAGCTGTCCCGCCGCTTCCAGCTCATAGCGCCAGCGCGTCGAGCCGTCTTTGACATCCAGCGCGAACACGCCGCTTGAAAAGCACGACACAAACAGGGTGTCGCCCATCAGAACAGGCGTGCTGTCCACATCGGTAAAGCGAGTGGCATTACCGGACAGCTGCCGCGTCCATAGAAGCTCTCCGTTTTCGGCTTGTAGGCAGCCCAAGTAGCCATCGGGAAAGCCCACGTAGACGCGTCCGCCCGTCACCAGCGCGCCCGAGCCACCGCGAATGGCAAAGCCATCGGGCGTCTCTCGCTCGTACTGCCAGACCCACTTACCAGTACCAAGCTTGTGGGCATAGATGCGGCCCGCCGTGGTGGTGGTGAAGACCAGTCCGCCCGATACCGTTGGCTGGGTGCGCACCGGACCCGAAAGCTGCATCGACCAGCGAACCTCACCGGTCTTGGGCGACAGCGCGGTCAGCATGCCATCGTCATCTCCGACCAGCAGCAGCGGCTCGTTGGTCGCTTCGCCCGCCGGCACGTACAGTGGCTCGGATGCCAGTCCGCCGGTGAGCTGATGTCGCCACAGGACCTCGCCGTCACGCTGGCGCAGGGCATACAGCACCTTGGCCGAGCTACCAACAAACACAGTCTGACCATCGGGAGACAGCGCGGCGGTCGCAAACTCTTGGGGGTTGTAAGCGAAGAAGGCCTGAGACAAGACCAGAGGCCGACTCCAGCGAACCCGCAGCACCGCTTCGGGCGCGATGAATGTCTCGCGCGCCATTGTCACCCCGCCGAGCTTGGCCGGACGCGGCGCCAGGCCGAGGCCCGCGCACCCACACAGTCCCAGCACAAGCGGCAGCCACGCCTTGGCTGTCATCTACTGCTCCAGCTGCGACAGGCGGTTCTGGATGTCGTCGCGCAGCGAGCTCTTCGCATCGCCCTTGGCCAGCATCTCTTTGTAGATCTCGATGGCTTTGGCCTTGTTGCCTTGCTTGGCGTAGATCCGAGCCAGGTTCCACTGCGAGCGCTCTTTCCACAGATCGCCCGCCGTCTGCGCCGTATAAGCCGCCAGCGCAGCGTTCAGATCGCCACGCGCCTCGGCACACAGGCCAATGCCTTCTTGGGCCATCAGCACCAGCGCTTGCTCTCGCGGCTTGGCATCGACGAAGCGACGATACAGCGACTCGGCTTCGGGATAGCGGCCCTGATCGTAGGCCAGCGACGCCTTCACCAGCGTCGCCCGCAGCGCAGCCGGGGTGCTGGCATAGTCCTTGTCTAGGTCGCCCAGCACCTTGAGCGCACTGTCCTGGCGCTCCTTGTTCGTCTTAAAGCGTGGAACCTCGTCGCTCTGCTCCACGTCTTTTTCTTGCTCGGTGATGAGCGGCGCTTCAGAAATCCGAAGGGCCCGCCCCAGCGCTTCCGTCGAGCGCTCCTTGCGTCCATCCAGGTACTGAGTGATCGCCCATCCCGCGACGATCACGACCACCAGTCCGACCAGCAGCACCAGACCGCGCGAAAAATACACGGTGATGCTTTCCCACTTCCGCTGCCAAAAGCCAACGAACCCGTCCGGGGCTCCCGAGGCTGTATGGTGTTGTTTGGACACGCAAAGCTCCTTCCGAAGAGGTAGGGACGCTAACAAACCCGGCCCGTGTCCGTCAAGAAACGCAAGTGTGCGCGCGTCGTAGGCCAGTCCCTAGCAGGGCGGCTTGGGCGATTGCCGACGCAACCCAACGACTGGCGCACTGGCGCACCGCTTGCCGTTGTCGTGGTCGGGCTGCTCATGGCCAGGACCGCCGCTTCGCCGTGTCGTAGTCAGGCTTCTTTGGAACGGAAGCGCAGCTTCAACCGCTCGTGAATGCGCGCTGCGTTCGCCTGACTGTGCTTTCAGCGCCCAGTGTCGCGCTCGGCGTTCGCCTGACTGCGCTTTCAGCGCCCGGCGTCGCGCTCGGCGTTCGCTTGGCTGTGCTTTCAGCGCCCAGAGTCGCGCTCGGCGTGCGCTTGGCTGCGCTTTCAGCGCCCGGAGTCATGCTCGGCGTGCGCTTGGCTGCGCTTTCAGCGCCCGGAGTCATGCTCGGCGTGCGCTTGGCTGCGCTTTCAGCGCTCAGAGTCGTGCTCGGCGTTCGCCTGGCTGCGCTCTGCGTGGTGCAAGCGACACACCGAGTCCCAGCTACGGAATACCAAGGAGCTTGTGGGTTTGAAGCGACAGACGCCAGCGAGGGTGGCGCTGGCAGTACGCGATGGCAGAGGCGGTGTTCTCCGCGCGCAGCGGGCCGTCCATGGGCTGAAGGAAACAGGACGAAAAGCGGAGGTCAGCGAAGCGCTCGGGCTCCGCACCAGGCTGCGGGAAGACCAGCTTGAGCTCATCCCCAGCGTCTAGCACCAGGGTGCTGCCCGCCTTGGGAGACACGCAGACCCAGTCGATGCAATCAGCGGCGGAACCGGTGGGCACGGGCTGGGTTCCGTTTGTCTCGATGGCAATGTAGAAGCCGCGTGCGTGCAAGCTGCGACACAGAGCGGCATCGACTTGGAGCAGTGGCTCACCACCCGTGAGGACGACAAAGCGACGCTCTGGATGACTGAGGGCGTGGGCATCCCAGCAGGCAAGGACGGCATCGGCGAGCGCGTCGGCATCAGCGAACTTGCCACCGCCGGGTCCATCGGTACCGATGAAGTCCGTGTCGCAGAAGCGACAGGTTGCGCTGGCGCGGTCGGACTCGCGACCACTCCACAGGTTGCAGCCCGCAAAGCGACAGAACACGGCGGAGCGCCCCGTGTGTGAGCCCTCGCCTTGCAGGGTATAAAACAGCTCCTTTACCGCGTAACCCATGATGCAGGCGCGGGACTTTACAGGCTCTGCGGAGGACGCGCTACTCGGTCTTGCCGAAGCGTCCGCGCAGCCGCGCCCACAGACCCTTGGGTCCGCCGGGGTTTGTAGGCTGGGTCACTTCAGGGCCGTTTGTGGGGGCGGCAATGGCAACAGGCTCCCCGCTCTTTTGCGCCGCTTCGATGGGGGACACCAGCTTGCGCAGCTGCTCATCCGATGCCCGCCCGGTCAGCTGCACACTGGCCGAGCCATCGATGACCTGCGCGGTCATGACCATGGAAGCATCGCGGTCTTCGCCCGTGGGCAGCTCAGCGCGCTGACAGGCGGCAATCTCGGCCACCTCTGCTTCATAGTCGGACCGAAACAGCGTGCGCAGGTGGTCCACCATCTCTTTGGGGTCGAAGCGATAAGGCGCCAGAAACTTGTGCAGATCCTGCGCCAGTTCCAGAGCCGAGGCATAGCGGTCGGCGACATCGCGAGCGAGCGCCTTCATGACAATCTTGTCGAGCGCTTCGGGCACACGCCGGTTGAACTTCGATGGCGG
The DNA here is from genome assembly GCA_937868485.1 of uncultured Myxococcales bacterium. Classification (GTDB taxonomy): domain Bacteria; phylum Myxococcota_A; class Polyangia; order Palsa-1104; family JAEUJZ01; genus JAEUKA01. The sequence goes on from CALMML010000112.1 coordinate 25,850, forward strand.
CAGGACCTCGGCGTTGCGGACACGCTCCATCAGCTGAAACTCGGTGTCGCCCCGGAACAGCTTTTCGGTGGTCAGCATCTCGTGAAGGATGATGCCGGTCGAAAAGACGTCGGTTCGGGCATCGACGGGCATGCCGCGAATCTGCTCGGGCGACATGTAGCTGAACTTGCCCTTGAGCACACCGATTTCCGAGGTGAACTTGACCATCGCCTGAGCGATGCCAAAGTCGAGCAGCTTGACCTGTCCATCCCAGGCGATGCGGACGTTCGAGGGCGAGACGTCACGGTTGACGATGCTAAGCGGCTTGCCATCGGCATCAATCAAGGTGTGGGCGTGGTGAAGGCCCTCGGACATCTTGGCGGCGATGTAACAAGCGTGAGGAAGCGGAATGCGCCCGCTGGTTTCCTGACAACGTCGCAGGATCTGGGTCAGATCCTTGCCACCGATGTACTCCATCGCGATGAAGTAGCGGCCTTCGGTGCGTCCGATCTCAAAGGTGCGGACGATGTTGTCATGGCTCAGCAGGACGGCCAGCTTGCCTTCGCGGACGAACATCTCCACAAAGCGTGCTTCCTTGGCAAGCTGAGAGCGCATGCACTTGACGGCGTAGAGACGACCGCCGCTCTGGCGACTGCGGGCCCGGTAGACCTCGGCCATACCGCCCCGTGCAATAAGACCAAGGAGCAAGTATTTGCCAAACGGCTGCGGGTGCTCAGGAGACCCCGGATCGAGTTTGTCGGCTGCGGAATCCATTTCGCCCAAGTGTTTGTCCGTAAGACGTTATCAGCCCGTCGAGATCCTGTCTATGCAGCGGGCCCGACTCTCACCAAGTGGGATGTGTGGCCCAGTGTAGAAACCGATCTTGGAAAGCAGCGTCTCGACAGACCGTAGCTATGCACTTTACCATGTGGTCTTGGGCTTTTGTGCAGGGACTACTTGGCGCCTTGGGCAAAGACCCGACTTGCTTTCAACTGGGCAACCAACTGGGTAATGAACGGGCGATCGCCATGGCTCAGGGACACCTTGGAACCGGGACCGGAACGAAGCCTCGCACCGAGCGAGCAGTGGCAGTCGTGGTCGAGCGCAATCGGGCCACCGGCAAGCGTCTGGCACGGCTGCTGGTCAGTGCGGGTTATACCGTAAAGACCTACGAAGACGAGACGACTGCGATTGCGCCCATCCTTCACAGCGATCCGCAGGTCGGACTGTGGCTGGTGGTTGGAGAAGCAGCGGCGGCGTCAGCGATTGCCGAAGGGCTCAAGACGCCACCGGCTGGCAAGCGCTGTGTTGGTGTGATCTATGGCGCGGGGGATGAAGTCGATGCCGCGACAATGTTTGAGCACACCGGCATCGCAGCAGTGCTCGGGATAAAGCCCGGCTCGGCTCGACCTGATCTAGAGTCGGAGCTGCTCAGCATCGCGGCGTTTCTGCGCGGTCAGCCGCTGCTGCCGGTTCAAGGGTTTCTGCTCTGGGGCGCGCAGGCGTTTTCGGCCAGCATCACCAACATCGGTGGACGCGACGCAGCAGAGTCTCGGCTGGTCAAGCTGTGCGCCGAACATCTGAACATCTCGCGCCGGGTGGCGGACAGCCTGGCGGAAGTGGTCCATGAGCTGATCACCAACGCGATGTACGACGCGCCGGTCGACGCACAAGGCAGAACCCGCTACGCGCACGACCGCACCGCCGCGATCGAGCTGCCCGCAGAAGACAAGGTGATCTTCCGCTACGGCACCGATGGCATGCGCCTGGCGGTGGAAGTGGTGGATCACTTTGGGCGACTGCGACGACCCGATCTGGTGCGTTCGCTGCGGCGGGCAGCGAGCGGGCAAGTCAACCGAGGCCAAGGCGGTGCGGGCATCGGACTGTCGCTCGTGTGTCGGACCTGTCCGCTTGTGCAGGTGGATGTAGAGCCGGGCAGCCGCACCAGGCTGACCGCTGTCATCGATTTAGAGCCAGGACGCGCGACGGAAGGTGGCAAGCCTGGCCGCAGTATCATTTTCCCAGACTTGACCGCCCACGCGGTTAGGCTCGATTCTTAAGGTAGGCTGCCGTCGTGAATTACGAAGAACGTTCAGGCATGTTGGGGGCTGTCCAGCCTCCGCCCAAGCTCCTCATCGAGCGTCTGTCGGACGGCGACGTAACCTGCCTACGCCTGATGGGAACGATCGACGAACAGTTCGACGCCCCAGGGCTGTCGCAGACCATCGCCTGCCGCTACCTGATCCTCGACCTGGGTGGAGTGGACCGGATCTCTTCCTTTGGTATCCGTCAGTGGATCGACTTCGTCCAGCACATCGCACCGCGACTGGCTGGCGTCTACTACGTCGAGAGCAGTCCGAAGGTCGTCGACCAGTTCAACATGGTCGCCAACTTCGGCGGGCCCGGATACATCGTGTCCTTCTACGCTCCGTATCGCTGCGAGTCATGTGACCTGGAAAAGCGTCACCTGTTCCGCACCGATGAGGAGACGCCCGTTTGGCGCGCTGGACAAGCTCCAGCGATGACCTGCCAGACCTGCGGCAACAAAGAGGACTTCGACGAAAACCCTGCGATGTACTTTAACTACGTCGCACAGCAGCCGATTCAGGCGATTCCGCCGGCGGTGATGCAGTTTCTGCGGGTCCACCTAAACTACGGCCAGGGCGGACAGCGCAAGCTGCGCATCGAAAAGCGGATCGAGGGTCGCTGCACGTACATCAAGCTGTCGGGCGATCTCGATAGCGATCTGAAACCAGAGAAGCTGGCCGACGGACTGGAAGGCGAGGTCGTCGTCGATCTGGGCGGCATCTTGTCCATCGATCCAGTGGGCACAGCGCACTGGCGCAAGCTGATGCGGACGCTCGATGCCAAGACCGGTACGTCGGAATCGGTCGAGCGGGTCAGCTTCATCGCGGTCCCGGCAGTGTTTTTGGAGCGACTAGGCAAGCCCGAAGACCTGACACGCAAAGGTCAGGTGCTGTCGCTCATCATTCCGTATAACTGCTCACGCTGCCGAGCGACGACGCCAAAGCTGGTGGACTTTACGCAGCATGGCGACGAGCTGCGGGCCGGTCGTGTGCCACGCATCAAGTGTGCGCTGTGCGGCGGTCCGGTGACGTGCGTGGTGTCGGAGACGTGGTTTAACCGTCTGCAGACGCTGCCGCAGCCGCAGGTGACGCCGGATCTGAAAGCGACGATTGCACACCTGACGGCGGCGCCGGCCCCACAGACGCCGCGATCGACGATGGCCGGTCCCGCGATGGCAGCACCAGTGGGTCCACCGACTCCGTCGGGAGGTCCAGCGTGGACGCCGCAGCCGATGTCGGGAGGTCCGCAGCAGCCGCAGAGCACAGGCTGGACACCGCAGCCAACGCCCACGCCGTCGCCGATGGGGATGAGCAATCCGCGATCGACGATGGGCTCCTCGATGAATCAGTCGAGCGCGGCGTTTCCGCGACCAGGATCGATCAGCCAAGCGACGAGCCTGCCGCAGCCGCCTCAGCCACCGCAGCCGCAGGGTGTGTTTGGCAAGCTACAGACGATCCCAGGACTTCTGCCGGGACTTCTGGTGGTGATGCTGTCGCTGTCGGGCGCGATTGTGTATCGCATCTTGGCGACTCCGGCGGGACGTGGCGCAGGCGACTGGTCAGTCGTCGAGTCATCGACGCCGAAAGCGCCCCCGTGGCATGACGCCAAGCTTGGCAGCGATGGCAGCAAGTTTGTCGGACACTCGACGCTGGTTGCCGATCGAACCGAAGCGCTGGAGCGCGCCGATGTGGCCGCGCAAGCGGAGCTGGTCAGCAAGCTGGCTGAAGAGCTGGAAACCAAAGATCCCGACTGGCGGAAGGTGATTCAGCCGCTGTTTGCGGAGTCCGTGCAGACGATCAAGGACGAGCTGGACAAAGCGCAAAAGAGCATCAAGCCGACCGATGATCCGACGGCAGCGGAGGCTCAGCTTCAGCCTGCGCGAGATCGTCAGGCCGATCAGCAAAAGCGTGTCGCAGCGTCGCTCAAGCAGAGCCTGCCCGAGGGTGCGCTGCCCGCGATGACGCAGTACTGGGAAAAGCGCGCGCGCAAAAGCAAAGGCACCCGAGAGACGGGATTCCAGGCTTCGACGCTCATCGAGCTAGACAAAGCGGCGTTTGACAAGCTGGTGAACCAGTTCCGTCAGACGGAAGCAGCGGCCAAGGTCAAGGTCGTGCCGTTCTTCCCGCTGCTGGCGATGCGCTTTGAATCGACGGTGCGCGGACCTGTGGTGATCGAGGTCGATGACAGCAGCCCGCTGGCCCCCGCTGGCATCAAGACGGGAGACATCGTGCTGTCGGTGCTGGGACACGAGGTGCGCACGCCGAGCGACTTCGCCAAACAGCTCGATCAGGCGATCAAAGAGCTGGCGAGCCACGATCTGGTCCTGAAGGTTCAGCGCGGCAAAGATCTGGTGGATATCAAGCTGGCGCAGAGCAAAGCGGCGCCGAAGAAGGGCCCGGTCTTCATCAAGAAGGCCGGCAAGTAAGCACGCAGACCGGCAGCGGAGTCAGGGATTCCGCGCCGGTCGTTCGTGTCGTTAGTCGAGCGACTTCAGGTGGGTGAGCAGCTTGCTCCACACCGCTGGGGTGACGCCGACTTCCAGGTGACCGTAGGCCACGCTCTCTTGCTTGGCGTCTTTGCCACGCTTGCTGGCGGACCACTTGCTCGTCAGGATGTCGAGCGCAGCGATGCTCTTCTTGAACAGGACGCCATCGCCGTTGACGGAGCAGGTCGGGCAGCTCATGCCGTCGGTTTCAAAGACGGTTCCTGGCGCGCCGCCCGCTTCTCCGTACAGCACGTAGAGCGAGTCGAGGCTTGTGTCGAGCCCGCTCGCCCTCAGTCGATCGATGAAGTGTCCGCCCATCTCGACGGCGCCAGCGATGCCAAGGCCCGACATGAGCTGGTACTTGTTGTAGAAGCCCGACGACTCGGTGTTGCGCGAGTTGTAGTAGGTGTGCCACGCGACGCACGGCGATGACGACGGATCAAACGCAGTCTTGCGGCACGCTTGACGGTTCGGATCGTCCAGATAACCGCCGCCCAGGTAGGTCAGCTTCGGACGCAGCCACGGGTAATAGCGGTTTTCATCGGCATCGAGATCCTTCCAGTCGCTGGAGTCACGACGCGGCACCGGATAGTCGGCACGCAGATCCGACGCAGCCTGAAGCTGACCGAGGTACGCGCTCACCCACTTGCCCGACTCGTTGACGCTGCCGAACAAGCTGATGTTGTATTCGTCGAAGGAATAGGTGCTGCTCGGAGCACCGTCGGTGGTGTTCAGCGTTCGGAGCGAGCCGCGCGACACAGGCTTTCCGTCGGAGTCAAGGCCGCTCAGGTTCGAGATGTAGACGCGGTTAAAGTAGTCGGTCCAGGTTCCGCCACGACCCTCGCAGACGCTCTTGGCGTAGGGATTGTCGTACCAAGGAACGTCCGGGCCCCAGTTGACGCACTGGAGCGACGAAAACCAGGTCCAGGGCATCGGGCCTCGGCCCACGGGCGCATTCCACGAGGTGCTGGCGATGGTCAGCGTGTGGATCGGATGACGGAAGTTCAGGTCGATGCCCAGGTGCGGTCCCGACAGCGCAATGTACGAGCGAATGTCGTCGCGATAGCGAGGAACGGCAGCACCTTGCGCGGCTGCAACCCGATCAAAGAAGCGCGTGCTGAGCGATGGCCACGTTGCGGCATTTCCGACGTAGGCATCGACGGACAGAACACCTTTGCTCCACGCAAGAACGTCCACCTTCGGCGAGCTTCCGTCGGCCTTCTTGTGAAGCTGACGCACTCGCGAGATGGCATTGGCGACGGCAATGGCTTGGCTATAGTTGTCTCCGTGGAAGTTGCCAAACGTCACGGCATAGACGCAGCGACCTTCCGCTTCCATCGCTTGCACGAGGCCGGTCTTTTGCGTCGTGCCCGCATAGGCGTTGCCCGAGCCATCGTTGCCACCGGGAAACAGCCAGACGTTGGCATCTTGCATCGCGCCGTGAACCAGCAAGAGCGGCGCTTTGGTCACGTCGCAGGTGCGCGCGTAGGTCTTCGGACCTTTGTGCAGCAGCACAAAGCGAGCCTCGGGACGCATCGGACCCGGCTCGGCACAGACAGCCCCCTTCGTCGTCGCGCAGGTGTTCTTGTAGTACAGGTTGAAGCCGTCGACGAGCTGCTGGTTGAGCGAGCCAAAGTACGTGCCGAGCGGATAGTCGCTGCTTTGGAACGTGTCTTGGGCGCGCAGCTTTTCGGTGCGACGGTTGTAGCCTTCGGTGCGGACGAGCTGGCTTCCTTCGAGCAGCTCGATTTCGCCCCACGACCAGCTGGGTGGACGCAGGCTGCCCACAACACGGAACGAGTCCGTCGGCTTGTCGTTCCGATCAAAGACGGCCTGGACATCCGCAGTGAGCGATGAAACCAGCTCAGCAGGTGCTGCGACTTCGGGAGGAACCGGCTGGCAGCCCGCCAAGACGGCAAAGGGGAACCAAACGGCTCGCGGTAAACGGCGACGAATCATGCTGTCCTCCAGGACGAAAAACGGGGGTTTGTGACTACGGCGCAGCCTGCGCGGGACCAGACGGCAGCGGTGCAGGTGCGGACGTACCGGGAACCGATCCACCTTGCAGTGGAGTCGGTGAAGCAGAGCCAGGAGGCAGCAGCGACGGATCCGAAGGTGCCGCTGCGGGCTCCGGCGGGATGACGAGCGGGACTCGATTGGGGTCACCGGGACCATCGAGGTTTGCAGGCGCTTCCGCTGGTGGAGGAGAAGCCACGGGACTCACGACTGTCGCTGGCTTGCCGGTTCCAAACTGATAGGCGACGCCAACATCGAGCAGGTAGCTGCCTTGAAACGGCTCGCCCTGCCCTGTCAGGCCGTAACCACCGGCTCGCGCAAACACGCTGACCGGAACCTTGAGTCGTGGCTGAAAGTCAAAGCCCAGGCCACCGAGTCCAAGCGGCATAAAGTAGTTCCCCACCGTCGGTGCGGTCTGCACGATGCCACCGTCGACAGTGGTCTGCATCGAGCCGGGTCGATTGAGCGCGTTATAGCCAATCCCAAGGTGCAGGTCGAAGAACAGTCCCGTCGGTAGTGCGACGCGATAGCCGCCCGACAAGAAGATGAACAGGCTGTAGCCCGGCGACGCGGAATAACCACCGATGCTGGCGCCGAACAGGAACTGACTGACACCACGCGCCCAAGCGGTGCCCTCGTAGGACAGTCGAGCGCCGGGACGGACCGCGCTTTCTCCGAAATAGGACAAGGCCACACGTCGTGGCTTGTCTTCCGAAGCAGCAGTCTGCGCCCGCGCGGAACCGAAACCGAACGTCATCGCCTGCGAGACAAGCAGCGCAGCGACAGGAAAAGGGAAGGACAGAGATCGACCCAATCGAGGTGTCATGGCGTTTTGTGCGGACCGTAGTCGTGATCCCCAGGTCATGCAAGAGAACGCATCGGCTGCACTGTGGGCCACGGGAGCACATAAAAACCGTTGCACCTACTGGTACACCCAGAAGTAATAATGTGGGTTATTCGGCGTGCTCTGGCGGAAAGCGTCGCTGATTTGGCAGGTTTTCGACGCAGCCAGACTCGACCGCAACCCGAAATGAGCGAAAGGAAGGGTGCTGTAAATGTCCTCTCACTGGCCGAATCGTAAGCGCTGGACCTTGCTGCCGCTGGGCCTGGCGGCGCTGTCAGTGGGCCCCTCGTGCGATCCGCAGAGCGGCTCTGACTCGCAACAAAAAGCCATCATCGTGACCCGGTCAGGGTCCGGTCTTGGCACCGTATCGACGCAAGGTGGAGAGATTGCGTGCGGCACCGACTGCTCTCGCTTGTATGCACCGGGAACGTCGGTCACGCTGACTGCAACGGCAGACGCAGCATCGACGTTTGCCGGTTGGAGCGGCGCTTGTACCGGCAGCGGCCCGACGTGCGAAGTCAAGCTGTCGAGCGATCCCAACTCTGGCGCAACCGTTGCCGTCGATGCAAAGTTCGACACGCAGTACGTTCCCCCGACGGTCGCGCTGACGGTGAGCAAGACAGGCGCGGGTGCGGGCAAAGTGACCTCGTCGGACAACGCGGTCGACTGCGGCACCAAGTGCCAAGCCCAGGTGCAGATTCCGGGAACGGTCACGCTGACGGCGGCGGCTGACATCGGATCTGGATTTGCGGGCTGGACCGGCGCGTGCGAAGAGCAAGGCACCAATCCCGTCTGCGAAGTGCAGATCAACCTGGCAACTGCCGTCTCAGCGAAGTTCGTCAAGCGGATCTGCACGACGGACAACGTGTGCTGGGAAAATCCGCAGCCGACGGGCCAGACGCTGACGTCGATCTGGGGACGTAGCAAGACCGACGCGTGGGCGGTCGGTGAAAACGGCACGATCCTGCACTACGACGGAACGGCGTGGAGCGCGAGCGCGAGTGGCGTGACCCAGAAGCTCAACGCGGTGTTCGGCTTCGCTGCAAACGACGTGTGGGCCGTCGGCAATGGCGGAACGGTTGTTCGCTGGGATGGAACCAAGTGGTCGTCGGTCAGCTCGACGAGCATGAACCACCTGCGCGGGCTGTGGGGCGCTGACAACAAGAACCTCTTCGTCGTCGGAGCCGCTGGAACGCTGCTCAAGTGGGATGGAACCAGCTTCGCGACGGTGACGCCGCCTGCCGCTGCTGCCGGACGCGACTTCAACGCCATCCACGGTGTCAGCGGAACCAACATCCGCATCACCGGCGAGCTGGGCGTGCTCATTCGCTGGAACGGAACCGCGTGGGCGGCGGAAAACAGCGGCTCGCCTCGCAACCAGTACGCCGTGTGGCACGCCGATGCCAACAACGCGTGGGTGGGCGGATTCATCGGCAACGTCAGCATCTGGAACGGAACGGCGTGGACCTGGAAGCCGCAGTCGACGGGCGTGACGTTTAACTCGATCTGGGGCTCGGGACCGGAAGACGTCTGGTTTGCGGGTCAGGCCGGTCTGTTCTTCCGTTACTACCGCGACGCGAAGAACACGCTGGTGTGGGAAGCCAAGCAATCGCCGGTAAATGGCTCGCTCAACGGCGTGTGGGGCACGGCAGCCAATGATGTGTGGGCCGTTGGCGATGCGGGCTCCGTGATCCACTACGACGGAACCAAGTGGTCTGCCGGTGGAGCAGCCATCCAAGCGGGCTGGAACGGCGCGTGGGGTACCAGCGGATCGAACCTGTGGGCCGTCGGTGGAAACGGAACCATCGCGCACTGGGACGGTGGTGGTCTTTCGACGATGGACAGCGGAACGACTGCTGCGCTCCACGGTGTGAGCGGCACGTCGAACAGCAACGTCTGGGCCGTCGGTGAAGCAGGCACCATCCTTCGTTATAACGGCAGCAAGTGGGCTCCGTCGGCAAGTGGCACGCCTGTCGATCTGTTCGCGGCGCAGGCTGTGGCCGCGCAAGATGCATGGGCGGTCGGTGCGGGTGGCAAAGCGCTGCGCTGGAATGGCTCGTCGTGGAAGACCATCGAGACCGGCACGAGCGCCAGCTTGAACACGCTGTGGGCGGTGTCCGCGACGGATGTCTGGACGGCGGGCGATAACGGCACGGTGCTGCGCTGGGACGGCAGCAAGTTCACGCAGCTCCCCGGTCCAAGCACGCTGACGGTGCAGGGTCTGTGGGCCGGCTCTGCGACGAACGTCTGGGCCGTGGGCGCCGGTGGCGTCTACAAGTACGACGGAACGACCTGGACCAAGCAGACGGTTCCCTCGGCGGGTCCGTTCGTCGGCGTCTGGGGCTTCGCGAGCGGAACGGTCTACGTCGTCGGAAGCAGCGGCCAAGTGCTGCGCTATGACGGAACGACGTGGAAGGCGCTGCAGAGCGGCACGTCGAGCAACCTGACCCGCGTGTACGGCGCCAGCACGGCGAGCGTCTTTGTGCTCGGCGACGCAGGCACCCTGCTGCGCACGGGACAGTAAGCGAGTCGAACGATCTTTTTATTGGCGAGACGGCTCTCGACTGAGCTGTCTCGACAGCTAGGAGCAAACGATGCGAAAGAACTGGTTCGGATCGCGAATCTTCTTGGGTACCGCCGTGAGCCTGATGGGTGCGTGCGGTATGCCAAGCGCGCCCGAGGCCCCGGCGCTACCGCAAGGTCCCGAGGCAGGCCCGGCGCTGCAAGTCGTCACGCAAGTGATGCACCGAGACAAAGTAAACGGTCAACCGACGATGGCGCACCTGCAAGCGCAGGCTGTGGCGCTGCCAGGGACCGATGCCAAAGCGGTCGCGTGGTCGACGCTGCGTGGTCTCAAGTCGAGCTATCGGCTGTCGGACGAAGCGCTGAGCGGTGCCAAGCTGCAAGACCTGCACGACGCGGGCAACGGTCCGCTGATCGCGCACTTTGACCAAGAGATCGACGGCATTCCGGTCTTCCATCGCAGCCTCAAGGTGGCGATGGACCGAGAAATGAACCCTCAGTTTGTGGTCGGCAGCTTCGCACCGAGCACAGTCAAGGTGGCCGAGCAGTGGACGCTCGATGAAGCGGTTGCTGTGTCGTCGGCGTTCAACGCGATGAGCGGAGCCCAGAAGGCGCTGTCTCGTGTCAGCTTCACGGGCAAGCGCTCGGGTGGCTATGTCGCGCTCGAGCTAGAGAGCGCGAAAGACATGGAAGGGCTCATCCAGTCCGGTCCCGCGCGCGTTCGCAAGATCTGGTATCCGACGGAAGAAGGCTTGATTCCGTCGTACTACGCAGAGCTGGACGTCGGCTACAGCAACAACAAAGACTCGAAGATGATGGCGTTTGTGGTGTCAGCCATCGACGGAACGATCTTCTTCAAGCACAGCCTGACCGCGGCAGACGCATTCACGTATCGGGTGTGGGCAGACTCGACGGGACGCAAGACGCCGTGGGACAGCCCGATGGGCAACGACTTTACGCCACATCCGACGGGAACGCGCACGGCTGCGGCCCCGACTCCGGCGTTTAAGTCGTCGAACTTGGTGACGCTGGAAAGCGCTCCGTTTTCTCGCAGCGATCCGTGGCTGCCCGCCGATGCAACCGATCTGTCGGGCAACAACGTCTTTGCGTACGCAGACCTCGCTTCTCCCGATGGCTGGAGCGCGGGCGACGCCAAAGTGTCGCTCACCGGGCCGAAGACCTTCGATCGCGTCTACGATCCGACGACCGATCCGCTGGCTTCGACGAACAACTCGCAGGCGATTACGACCAACCTGTTCTACATCCTGAACTGGATGCACGACTACTTCTACGACGCGGGCTGGACGGAATCGGCCTTCAATCCGCAGAAGTCGAACAAGGGTCGCGGCGGCGTCGAAGGCGATCCCATTCGTGGCGAAGCGCAGGACGCGGGCGGTCGCAACAACGCCAACGCCAGCACACCGGCAGACGGTGGCATGCCACGCATCCAGATGTATGTGTGGGACGCGATCGGCGCGACGGGCAAGGTTACGGCTCCGGCGGACATTGCGGGCGACTACGAAACCTCGGGAGCGCCCTACGGTGCGTCGCTGTTTTCAGTAACTGGTGAAGCGGTCATCGTCGATGACGGCGTCGGCAACACTGGTGATGGCTGCGAGGCTCCGTTCAAGAACGCAGCGGCGGTGTCGGGCAAGATTGCCCTGATGTGGTTCGGCGAAGGCAACTGCACGTCTCGCGCGAAGGTGAAGAATGCGCAGCTTGCAGGTGCCAAGGGCGTTATCGTCGTCAGCGTAGACCCAACCATTGGCCTACCTGCGATGGGCGGCACCGACGCAACCATCACGATTGGCGTCGTCGGCATGACCTACGAAGACGGCATCAAGCTGTGGGACAAGGTCAAGGCGGGCACTCCGGTGAACGTCACCATCGGAGGCAGCCGCTCGACGCACGATGGCTCGCTCGATACCGGCGTGGTGTCACACGAGTGGGGCCACATCCTGTCGAACCGTCTCATCGGCAACGCAACCGGTCTGTCGAACAACCAGGGCGGCAGCATGGGCGAAGGCTGGAGCGACTTCATCGTGCTCCTCACCATCGTTCGTCCCGAGGACATCAACGTCCCGGCCAACGCCAACTGGAACGGCGTCTACCCGGATATGTCGTATTCGATCTGGGCGCCGGGCAACAAGGCGTTCTACGACGGTCTGCGTCGGTATCCATACTCGACGGACAAGACCAAGAACCCGCTGACCTTCAAGCACATCGAAGACGGCAATCCGCTTCCGACGAGCCCGGCTCCAAGCTTTGGTGGCGATGGTGTGTCTAACTCGGAAGTCCACAACGCAGGCGAAATCTGGGCGACGGTGATGTGGGAATGCTACGCGGCACTGCTGCGTGATTCTCGTCTGAACTTCGATCAGGCCAACGAGCGGATGCGTCGCTACTTGGTGTCGTCGCTGAAGCTGACGCCGAATGCGCCGACGTTCTTGGAAGCGCGCGATGCAGTGCTCGCCGCTGCGTGGGTGAGCGATCGGGCTGACTACGATCTGTTCGTCGCAGCGTTCGCCAAGCGCGGCATGGGCTCGGGCGCACAAGGTCCAGACAAGAGCTCGACCGATCACGCTGGCGTCGTGGAAAGCTATGTCACCGGCGCGGATGTCTCGATCGATCGCATCGTGCTCGATCAGTCGAAGACCGACTGCGACCAGGACGGAATCCTCGACAACGGTGAGACGGGACGACTGCTCGTTACCATCCGCAACACCGGCAACAAGGATCTGACGAGCGGCGCGCTCAAGGTCACGTCGAACAAGCCGACAGTGACGGTATCCGCGAGCCCAGCAACCTTCCCGACGCTGGCTCCGTTCCAGTCGACAGTGGTTAGCGTCGAAGTGTCGATGAAGGATGCCACGGAAGTTACGACGTTCGACCTCGGACTCGAAGTGAGCGGCCAGGGCCTGTACAAGCCGGGCACGATCCAGCAGACCTACACCACGCAGGGCAACTACGACGTGGTGCCGAACAAGACGACCAACGACAAGTTCGACAGCAAGAACACCGGCTGGTCGGTTTCCGAAGATCCCGAGCTGTTCGTCGAGCCATGGCAGTACGTCTTTTCATCGGGCAACGGCATGTGGCACGGACCAGACAGCGCCGAGCCAGCGGATCACCGCTTCGTCTCACCGGATCTGAAGATCGGTGCGAACGGCATGACCGTCACGGTTCGTCACCGCTACTCGTTTGAGACCGATGGCATCGGCTACTACGACGGCGGCGTCATCGAGCTTTCCGACGATGGCGGCGTGCTCTGGATCGATGTGACCGCGATTCCTGGCGTGTCGATCTCGAACGGCTACACCCAGTCACTCGCGGCGTCTCCGTCGAAGAATCCACTGGCAGGACGCATGGCCTTCGCGGGTCCAAGCACCGACTACCCGACCAAGTGGATCGAGACCAAAGTGGCGATTGGCAAGATTCTCGCGGGCAAGACCGTCAAGCTGCGCTTCCGTAGCGGCAGCGATGACACCGTCGGAGCACCGGGCTGGGACATCGACGCTGTCTCGATCGAAAATCTGGAAAACAAGCCGTTCGGTGAACAAGTCATCCACCGTGGCGAGTGCGTGATGAAGCCGGTGTCGAAGTTTGCGATCTCGTCGACGGATCTTTCCAACATCCCGGTTGGGTTCCAGGTGCAGCTGCTGGCCACCGCGACGAACGCGACCGGCGCTGTGACGTGGAAGTGGGAGCAGACCAACGGACCGGCGGTCACGCTGTCGGCCACGGACATTGCCAACCCGACGTTCATTGCACCGACGGTAACCAGCCCGACGACGCTCACCTTCAAGGTGACGGCGCAAAATGGCGATGTCTCTCGCGAGACGATGGTCAACATCCAGATCGTCAAGGCGCAGAGCACCAGCGGCGACGCGAGCAGCGGTTGTAACTTCGGTGGAGGCACGTCCTCGACAGCCGGAGCCGGTCTGGTCCTCTCCGCGCTCGCCCTCATCGCTCGCCGTCGACGCAGCCGCGCGTAACGCGCACCTTCCCCCTCTTCCGTCCCCCAATCCATCCCAAAGCAAGCCACGGTGACCCAGCGGGCACCGTGCGCTTCGTCGTGACCGCTCAGCGACGACATCAAAGCAAGGTGCCGTAGCGTCTCGGCTACACCAAGCGACCGCTACTGCTTCGAAAACACCGGACAGAGACGACCGCTGCGCGCAGCCCCGGCGAAGCGTCCATGCGGCTTCGGCAGTGTCTTGATGCTTCCCAGCGTCGCGTTCAAGCTGCCGTCAAACAGCGGATTCCCTGACTGCTCGACGATCCGAAACGAGCGCAGGTTGCCTTCATCATCGATCGTCAGACACGCCGCGGCCTGAAGCTTCGCCAGCTCCTCGGGCTTGAGCATCGTCGGCACCGTCCAGCGCTCCAGCACCGCCGCAACGATCTCGCGCAGGTACGGATCGCCCGCCGCTTCGTTGGCCGATCCACCGCGCACACCGTTTGGATCACCTTCTTCGAGCGCCTCACGCGTCGCTCGCTCATCGTCATCGGCGCGCAGGTTTCGCGTCAGATCCGTCAGCTTGGCCAGCGCATCGGGCTTCTTCTCTTCTCGCTTCTGCGCGGGCTTGTCGGGATCCTGCGCCAGCTTGATCTTGTTCTTGTCAGCGGTGCGCGGCGTCGTCTCGACGTGTGGCAGAAACGACAAGTCACGCTTGCGACCGAACTTGAGCAGCTTCACATCGACGAACACTTCGGGACCGCTTGGCCTTGGCTTGTCGACGTGACGACTGCTTCGCCACAGCATCAGCAGGCCGCCGCCGTTGAGCGCCAAGGTCAGACACAGCCCCGCGACGAGCCCATTTCGATCGAGCGGTCGATGTCGCAGCGAGCGCTGTCGCTCTTCCACGGGCTGCGCCGGTTCCGCGCTGGCATTGGGAGCCGTCATGACGACTACTGCGCCTCCTCGCGGCTCGACATCGGATCGGTGATCAGTCCCACCTTGTCCGCGCCCGCTTTCGACGCCAGCGACATCACCGTGATCACGTCTTGGTAGCGCAAGCTGCCGTCGGCGTGGATGTACATCTCGCGCTCGGACTGGAGCTTGTCATTGGTCCGCAGCTTCAGCTCCAGCTCCGCAAAGCGCACCGGGTTTTTCCCCAGATACACGACCTGATCTTTGGGAAAGCTCGCCGGGATCGTCAGGATGATCTTCGCATCTTCGCTATCGAGCGACTGCGTTTCACCCTTGGGTAGCACCACCGGCACACCCGTGGTCGCAATCGGCGCAGCGACCATGAAGATGATGAGCAGCACCAGCATCACGTCGACCAGCGGGGTGACGTTGATCTCAGAGACCATCTGCGAGGAATCGCGAGAGGGAGACATGGCCATGTGCGGAGTATATCGCCAGGGAAAATCGGGATCGAATGGCGAAGTGACATCCGACTGCATCAGCGACGATTTGTCGTCGAGAGTCCACCTGCCCGCGTCCGCACGCGTCTCCCGGTAGAGCCCCGTTTTTCTATATGATGTTCGGATGTCGCTCCTTCACCAAGTGTGCGTCCTGCTGATCGCTGCGGTCTTGGCGGTGCCTCTGTTTCGGCGACTCAAGCTTGGCGCGGTGCTCGGCTACCTGGCGGCAGGACTGTTCATCGGTCCGTGGGGACTGCGACTCATTGCCGACGTAGAAAGCATCCTGCACTTTTCCGAGTTTGGCGTCGTGCTGCTGCTGTTTCTCATCGGCCTGGAGCTAAACCCGTCTCGGCTGTGGGTGATGCGACGAGCGGTCTTCGGTCTGGGTGGCGCGCAGGTGGTGGCCACGACGCTGGCGATTGGTGCACTCGGTGTGCTGGTCGGAGCGCCGACGCTCGCATCCCTCGTGGCTGGCTTTGGTCTTGCACTGTCGTCGACTGCGTTTGTGCTGCCAATCTTGGCCGAGCGAAACCAGCTTGCAACGCCACACGGTCACGCCGCGTTCGCGATCCTGCTGTTTCAAGACCTGGCGGTCATTCCGCTCCTGGTGATCTTGCCGATGCTGTCGGACACCGCAGCGACAACCCACACAAGCGGGCTCGTTACAGCGGCCAAGATCGTCGCAGCCCTGGTCGGTCTGGTCATCGCCGGTCGGTTTCTGCTGCGCCCGGTGTTCAAGCTGATCGCAGCGTCGGGAAATCAAGAGATCATGACCGCGCTCGCACTGCTTGTGGTCGTCGGAACCGCCTCGATCATGCACGTTGTCGGGCTGTCGATGTCGCTCGGAGCCTTTCTCGCTGGCGTGCTGCTGGCAGAGTCCGAGTACCGTCACGAGCTACAAGCCGACATCGAGCCATTTAAAGGCCTGCTCCTCGGACTGTTCTTTATGGCCGTCGGCATGTCCACAAACCTGGGCATCATCCGCGATGAGCCGCTGCGTGTGATGGGCGTGGTGCTCGGCTTCATGCTGGCCAAGACGGCGGTCATCTACGGCGTCAGTCGCCTGTTTGGAGAGTCCCGTGACTCGTCCCGCAACGTCGCGACCTCGCTGTCCCAAGGTGGCGAGTTTGCCTTCGTACTGTTCGGCATCGCCGCCGCCGCCAAAGTGCTCAGCCCACACGCCGCCGACTTCCTGGTCGTTTCCGTCACCGTGTCGATGATCCTGACGCCGCTCAGCTTTCTGTTGAATGAGCGACTGCTCACCCGATGGTTCACCAAAGACGAGCCGCGCGAGTTTGACGCCATCGCCGAGCACGAAAACCCCGTCGTCATCGCTGGCTTCGGTCGCGTCGGTCAGATCGTGGGCCGCATCCTGCGCCTGCGCAAGATTGGCTTTACCGCGCTCGATGCCACACCGACGCACGTCGACTTTCTGCGCAAGTTCGGCAACCAGATTTACTACGGAGACGCCACCCGGCTCGACCTGCTCCGCGCCGCACAGCTCGACAAGGCCAAGATCCTGGTGCTCGCCATCGATGACATGGTCGCTTCCGTCAAAGTGGTCGAGCTGGTTCAGCATCACTTTCCGTCGGTCAAGATCTACGCGCGCGCGCGCAACCGTCAGCACGCTTATCAGCTCCTCGCGATGGGTGTGCAGAACATCATCCGCGAGACGTTTGAGGCCAGCTTGACGCTGTCTCGTCAGGTGCTCGAAGGGCTGGGCGTTTCCGATAGAACAGCCAAAGACACCGTCGACAAGTTCGCAGAGCGCGATGAGGAGATGGTCCGCGCGATGTACGTCTATCGACACGATGAAAAGAAGCTCATCGAGTCGGTCAAGCAGTACACCCAAGAGCTGGAGAGCCTGTTTAACAACGACGCGTCGAGCGATGGATCGCCTCCCGAGCTGGTCACGACCCAGTTTCAGCCTCCGTCCGCGTCCTCGAAGAGCAGTCAGCCCAACTGATCCCGTCCGCTAGGCGATGTTCTTGATCCGTGCCCGCTGCGACGACAGCCACGCCAGCGCCTCATCCCGACTCCCGAAGAAGGAAATCGGATTGCTGATGTTCGGCACGCGACGAAGCAGCTCCAGCGCGCGAAAGAACAGCGTCAGCAGCGCGCGCGTCACCAAGCTCGCCCCCACGATGGCAATGGCGCCCAGGTACGGACGATCATCCGCCGACACCAGCCCCGTGTAGCGCCGCGTCTCGGGAGTCAGGTTCCGCATGCGATGGACATCCACCAGCATCAGGTCATAGCCGCACTCGGCGCGTATCGACTGCCCGGAGCTGTGAATCACATCGACGTCTTCATTGGTCACATCACCGTCGATGTATAGATCGGTGCGGTCGTGCTCGACGCGAACCAAGCGGTGGCGCCCGAAGTGCAGCGTCTCCCCGATCTTCATGGATCCGATTGTGTCCGATCGCACAAAAAAACGGTGAGCTTCAGGATCTGATGTGTGTCAGCCTCGGCGCAGGTCGAGCCAGCAACCCCGGCCAGCCCACGTCAGCAGGCTACTGACCCTTTTGCATCACAATCAGACGGTAGTTCGCAAACTCAGCCTGCCCGGCGGAATACAGGACTTCCGTGAGCAGCCGATACGGCGTCCGACGATCCGCCATGATGATGGCCACGCCGTCAAACGTCTGGCTCTGAAGCTGTGCCAGCCGGGTCAGTCGCGTCCGGTGCTTCGACAGCGCGCTCACAATCGGATCGATCGCGTAGCCCTGCTGACCTTGCGACTTCCACTTCGCATCGACCTGCCCGCCTTTGACCTCGACCACCGCGTCGTCTTCGACCACGATCGCACTTTGCGTGATCGTGATGTTCACCGCAGGCTGCGGCTGACGCTTGGCCGTCGAAGCTGGAAGCTGAAGCCCGGTCGGCTGACTGACCGCCAGCTGCTGCACCGAGAACTGCTTGATCAAAAAGACCAGCAGGATCGTCATCATGTCCATCATCGGCATGATGTTGAGGAAGTTGATCTCCTCGGCCTCTTCCTCGACCTTGCGACGCAGCTTCCACAGCGCCTTGCGCGCCTGACGACGATCCACCTCTTGGCGAGCCATCAGTTCACCCCCGCGCCAAGAAGTACGCCCGGAAACAGCACCTTGCCCTCGTCGCTGCCTTGCACCGGGCTCTGCCGCATCGAATCCATCGTCGAAACCAGCAGCTCATAGGGAATCTGCGGCGTTGCGGTGATGATCGCGCGCTCTTCTTCGGGGTACAGCGCCTTTAACTGCACCAGGATCTGCGTCAGCGCCACCAGATCGTGCTTGCCGTCCGGCCCAAGCGGTATCGTCGGCAGCTCAGTTGAGTTCTGCTGCACACCTTGCGCCGTCAGCACAAAGCCGCGAAACAGCACCGACCCCGACGTCGCCAGCGTATAGCCCTTTTCGGTGATCGAAACCGTCAGGTTGAGCTCCGGCTTCGGAGCCGCCGCTGGTGCCGACGATGCCACCGACGCGGTGGGCAGGTTGATGTTGATGCTCGCGAGCGAAGCCTGAAAGGTAATCGTCGCCAACAAGAACATGATGATGTTCATGATGATGTCGAGGTACGGCACGAGGTTTAGCTCGCCCGACTCCTCGGCCAGCTCTTCCCCATGCTCGCGGAGCTTCCGCATACGGAAGCGCAACCTCTGAATCGTCATATCGACCTTTACCCAGTCGTCTGTCGGTTAGTCGTTGTCTTCGTCGTCGATATCGCGAGCCCGACGGCCCTTGCGATCGCCACGACCTTCTTTTTCCGCCGCTGGTGCCGGTGGGTTCGCGATCAGGTCGAACAGCAGGTTTTCCAGCCGAAGCGCGAAGCTCTCCAGCTCTTGCTGCTTGTTCTTGCTCGCCGCCGACAGAAACAGGTGACCGATCATGCACAGCGCGGCGATGGCCAGACCGAGCCAGGTGTTGTTCATGGCTTCGGAAATCCGCGTCGCCAGGATCGTGCTGCGCTGATCCGCCGCCGCCTTGCCGATCGCCGCGAAGCCACCGATCAGACCGTTGATCGTGCCAAGCAGTCCAAGCAGCGTCGCGATGTTGGCCAGCGACCACAGCACCGCGATCCGCTTCTTTAGCTCTGGCGTCGCATCGGTCAGCGCTTCCTCGATCGCAGTCGAGACAGCCACTTCACCGCTCTTGAGCTTCGACAGACCCGCCCGCGCGACCTGAGCCACCGGCGCATCGGACGACTGACTCAGCCGCTGCGCCTTTTCAAGCTGTCCCGCGCTGAGAAGCTTGCGAAGCTGCTCCAGGAAAGCCCGGGCATTCACCGAGCCTTTGCCCAGAAAAAACAGCGCTCGGTCGATGATCAGCGCCACGACGATGACCGAGCACAGCAGGTTCACATACATGAAGAACCCGCCCTGCTCGAAAAACTCTTTCAGCTGCTGCATGAGAAATGGCCCCTAAGGACGTAACGGCTACTGAATCTCTAACATTTGGCCGATGAAAGCGAAATCGCCCGCGTAATTTCCGGGGTCGATCTCCGCAAAATCGGGGCGACCGGGCAGCGTTTCATCGCTCACCACCTCGGCGATGCGTGACTGAACGTAATCCCGCACGCTCTGTCCCTTCCCCAGGTCGATCACGAACAGCACCTTGGCTTTGACCACGCCCGTTTCCAGGTCAGTCGACAGGACAAACAGCACCGCTTTGCCGCCCTTGCCGTTTTCGTAGTCCTGGCGGGCTGCGTAGAAAGTGGTCGTCACCGACGTGGTATCACGGGTCTCAAGCCTGGAAAACTGAGTCGGCGGGATCAGGTCGCTCATGGGTGCTCCTTTGCACGCCGCCCCATACGCGGCAGGCCGGTCCTATTATGCCGGTCGGATACGCGCGTCGAAACCCCAAAAAGCGAAGTTGTATCCGTCTCTACCTGAGACATCAGTCGGGAGTGATTCCCGAACCATGGCTGCCGCCCTTAACATCTAATGGACCAGCCGCTGGGCGACGAACCATTTGCGAAAGAGACCAGGGACATGCCGATCCTGCGAACGCTGCTGTTTGTAACCATCATGACGCTGGCCCTGTGTGGGCTGCACTACTACCTGTACGTACGGATCTCGCGTGGTCTGTCCCTGGGTCCGGCAGAGCAGCGCCTGCTCAAGCTGGGGATCGGCGGTCTGTTTGCCCTGCTGTGGCTCAGCTTTCCGCTCGCCCGCGCGGCACCTCGGCACATTGCGTCGCCGGTCCTGTGGGTCAGCTACATCTGGATGGGCACCATGGCGGTGTCTTCGGTGGTGTTCGGGCTGGTCGATCTGGCGCGGCTGGCTGGCTCCGCACTGTCGCCGATGCTGCCAATTGACGAGTCACGGCGCGCGTGGATCAGCAAGCTGGTCGATGTCATGGCGCTCGGGGGAGCCGCGACCTTATCGGCCACGGCGCTCGCGCTCGGACTGCGCAAGGTCGGGGTGAAGCGCGTCGAGGTCTCGCTCGCCAAGCTGCCGCCGAGCCTCGATGGCTTTCGGATTGTTCAGCTGACCGACGTTCACATCGGGCCGACGCTCGATGGTCGCTGGCTCAAAGAGGTCGTTGCCAAGGTAAACGCCCTGGCCGCCGACGTGGTGGTCATCACCGGCGATCTGGTAGACGGTAGCGTCTCTCAGCTGCTGTCTCACGTCGAGCCGCTCCGCGATCTGAAGGCCAAGCACGGGGTCTATTTCGTCACCGGCAACCACGAATACTACTCGGGCGTCGATGCCTGGCTGACCGAGCTTCGCCGCCTGGGAATGACCGTGCTGCGCAACGAGCGAGTGACCCTGCATCCCCAAGGGCTGGCCGGTCCTGGCGCCGGAGCGCTTGGCATAGATCTCGTCGGGGTGGACGACTATCACGCCGGGGTCTTTCCAGGTCACGGCCCCGATCTGCCCAGAGCGCTCACCGGGCGTGATCCGTCCCGACTCGCCGTGCTGCTCGCACATCAGCCCGCCGCCATCGAAGAAGCGGCCCAGCTTGGCATCGATCTCCAGATCTCCGGTCACACCCACGCCGGACAGCTGTGGCCGTGGGGGTATTTCGTACGGCTCCAGCAGCCCTATGTTCACGGACTACACCGCCACGGCAGCGCCCAGATCTATGTCAGCGCAGGAACCGGCTACTGGGGTCCGCCCATGCGGCTTGCGTCCGAAGCCGAGATCACCGAGCTGGTCCTGCGTCCCCGGCCAAGCTAACGAACGCTCCGTCGCACCTGCCGTTCGCGTTATCATTCGGAACGGTCGAGGCCTCGCTGTCGTCTTGCTAGTGAACATCGGTCTTGCCGGACCTCGCAGCGCGCAAGACCCAAGGGGAAACACACCATGTCGCTCACCAAGATTGTCTGCTTTGCCTTGGGACTCCTGTGCTTGGCTCCGGTGGCCTGGGCCGATGAGCCGATGCAGCCGGTCGTGCCCGAAGTCAAAGAGCGCCCCCAGCCGGTTCGCGCCGATCGCAGCGAGCTGCGGGCCGAGCTTCGCAGCGCCGTCCAAGCCGCCCGCGCAGAGCTGCGCCCCGAACGAACCGCGACCGATCGTCCCGTCCGCACCGAGCGCCGCGAGCTTCGCGCAGAGGCCGATCAGCGCCAGCTGCAAAAAGAAGAGCGTCGCCAGGCCCTCCGCGAGCTGCGCCGGGAAAACCGCGACGAGCGCCGCGAAGCCATCCGCAGCCTGATCCGCCGCAGCCAGTAACGTCAGAACAGTCGCAGCTGCGGCTTCGGCACGCGCTTCTTCGGGGCGGCTTGCACCACCGTCAGCGCTGCGGGCACCTCAGACAAAAACGGGCTCGGCCCGCTCTCGCCACGCGCGGAGCCGTGGGTCGCCAGGCCGGAATCGACATACGACAGGTACAGCCGCTCTTTGGCACGGGTCATCCCCACGAAAAACAGCCGCCGCTCCTCTTCTCGCTCTTCATCGCTGCGACCCGGACCCGGGAGCTGCCCAGCTTCCAGCCCGACCAAAAACACCACCGAAAACTCCAGTCCCTTGGCACCGTGCAGCGTCAGCAGCGCCAGTCGCTGATCTTCCAGGTGATCTGACTCGTAGGTCGGCTCCAGCACAGGCTGCTGCGGCTCTGCCTCGGCACGCTTCCGCTTCACGCTGGGGCGAGTAAACGGCAGTCCCGACTCTCCCAGTGCTTTGGCCAGCGAGTCCGCCCGCGCCACGGTCCGCGTCAGGATGGCCACATCCGCAAAGCCATAGCCACCTGGCTGCCACGACGCACTCTGCCCGGTGTCGTACGCCAGCAAGCTGGTCCCGCCGATGAGCCGCTCGATCTCTTTTACCACCCGCTGCGCCTCCGCAAAGGGGCTGTCGCTCCGCCACAGGATGATCGGCTCGCCCGACGGACACTTCGGCACAGGGGACGGCGCACTGCGCGCACTGTTGTGAGCAATCACCGCCGCTGCGGCCCGCACGATCTGCGGCGTACTGCGATGGTTTTCCACCAGAAACCGCGACACCGCAGAGGGGAAGTCGTCCAAAAACCCGCGAAAGTGCCGCACCTCACCACCGCGAAAGGCATAGATCGCCTGGTCGGGATCACCTATCGCCAGCACCTGCGCAGCTTGACCGAGCGCAACCGTCATCGCTCGCTGCACCGCACTCACATCTTGGTACTCATCCACGGCGACAAAGCGAAACCTGCGCCGCACGGCATCCGTCTTTAGCACCACCAGCGCGCGCAGCAGCAGATCATCCAGGTCCACCGCCTCCGCGTCGCCCAGGAGCTGTTCATAGCGACGAAGCACTTGCAGCTCTTCGGGCGATAGATCCAGTTCCCCCACAGGCAGCCGCTGCGGATAATCGGGATGCTGACCTTTGCGCAGCGAGATCAGCGACGCCAGACTGGACGCCGACTTGCGACAGCCGCTGCCCACCAGCGCCTGTTCGATAAGCGCCAGCCGCTCGGCTTCGTCCCCCACATGCTGCGACGGCAGAAGCGGAGCCACCAAGACCGCCAGCCGGTGAAACGTCCCCACCATCAGTCGCTGCGCACGCGGCCCAAGCAGCGTCGACAGTCGCTCCGTCAGCTCTTGGGCCGCCCGGCGGGTAAACGTCACCGCCACGATCTCTTCGGGCTGCGCCTTTTGCGACGCGATTCGCTCGACAATCCAGGCACACAGCGTCCGCGTCTTGCCTGAGCCCGGTCCCGCCGTCACCAGCTGCGGTCCGCTCGCATACGTCGCAACCTGATGCTGAACCGCCGATAGGCCCGCCAGCCACGGCGAAGTCTCGACGCTCATCCAAACAGTCCCATCTGCTGAGACGACGATGAAGACGCTCGCTCACTTGGTTCAACCAGCCCCACCCGTCCGTACTCGCCATCAAAGCCCGCCGCGATCCGCAGCTCTCCTCGCCGCATCCGCACCAGCGCTTCCCCAAGCAGCGGGTCCGCCACCCGCCGGATGTCTTGCGGCAGCGCCGAGCGCAGCACAAACAGCTCCGGCCCCACCTCGTTCAGCAGTCGAAAGTACAGTCGCTGCACGGCATCCGACGCAGCGGTCTTGCCCAGGACATCGGCCAGCACCTCGGTAAGCGGCACCAAGCGCTCGAACGGACGAGCCCGAGGTGGACGAAACGTCGAGTCGCCATCGATCGGACGGTCAGCCAGCGCCTCGACACGCGACAGCACCCCGACCGTCACCGGCTTGCCACAGCGCGGACACAGCCCGCCGAGCTTGGCCCGCTCGCTCGGCTCCAGCCGCACCCCGCAGTCGCGATGTCCGTCGAGGTGATACTTTCCTTCCTCCGGGTAGAACTCCAGGGTGCCCAGAAACTCTTCGGGCAAGCACAGCGCAAGCGCCTTTCGCAGACCAGCAAACGTCGGCGGATCCGCCAGGTGGAGACGGGTCAGCTCCCGGCCCAGCTTCTGCGGCGAGTGCGCATCCGAGCTGGAAATCAGCGTCAAGTGATCGAGCGCCGACAGCCGCCAGTTCATCGCCGGGTCCGAAGACAGCCCCGTCTCCAGCGCGAAGATGTGCGGCGTCAGATCGCCAAAGCAGTCGCTCAGCCGGTCAAAGCCAGACAGCGAGCCAAACACCGAAAAGTGCGGCGTCCAGATATGGGCCGGGACCAGATACGCCCGGCTGTCCGTCGATAGAAGCAGCTCCAGAAAGTCGCGACACGGCATGCCCAGGATCGGACGACCGTCCGAGTGCAGGTTGTAGCCCAGGCGCAGCAGCCGGTCCGCCACCTGATCCGCACAGTCGAGGCTCGGCAGCACAATCAGGTTGTGGACTTTGCGTACCGCGCCGTCTTTTTTGAAGATGTGCGAGATCTCACCGGCCAGCACAAAGCGCACCCGACGACGACACGAGCGCGGAACCGCCTCATCGAGCGGCGCGCGGAGGTCTTCCCGCAGCTCATACAGCCCTTCGCCACGCCCTTCATCGGCAGGAACCAGCTGCTGGCGCAGCTCGGCTCGCCACACCGGGTGCAGCACGTCGCCCGTCGCCACCACGTCGATGCCTTTGCGCTGCGCCCACTGGTACATGTGCCCCAGGTCCATGTCCGCGCTGACGGCCCGCGAAAACCGAGAGTGAACGTGCAAATCAAGCAGCAGCTCCATGGGCCGACCGTAGCCAGGACTCCGTCGCTGCTGCAACGTGTAAGGCGGGTTAAAATCACCCCGCTGCCGTCGCCATTTTTACCAAGCGGAACCGCGTCTTACGTGACAGAGCCCGTGGTACGCTACGAACATGCCAAAGTTCCACCCCGAGGCCCCCGACCTGGTGGTGAGCCCCGATGGAAAGTGGGCCGCAGAGCTGACCTCAAGCGAGCTGAAGGTCTACGCCCTTGCAGCCGGTGACCCCGAAGCGACCGAGCTACAGCCGGTCGAGACCATGCGTCACGACGACCGCCCCGGTCGCATCTTCTTCGTTCACCCCGAGCGACTGCTTCACCTGTGGGTGGAAGACGCAACCGAGGGCAGCGCAGGCTGTGTCGTCGCCGAGCTTCTGTCCGTACCGCAGCTTTCCAAGATCGGACGCTCGGTGCGGGTGCCCGGCGCAATCCGAATCCTCGGCGGCGGACCCGGTGGCGTGGTGGTCGCGCCCGCTGGCATGGGCGCCGAGCTGGTCATCCCCAGGGAAAGCGACATCATCGTCTACAAGCTGTTTGTCCGAGGGGAAGCACTGTCCGCTGGCGCCACCCCAGATCACCGTGTCGTCATCGAGCAGCGCGGTGTCTTCGAGATCTGGGACACGCAGACCCGACGGGCGATGGCCAAGCTGATCCTCAACACCCGACAAGCACCGCTCCAGCTTGGCTTTGTTGGCGACGGCAAGATGGTCTGGGCCCTGACCAGCGCCATCCCCATGCGCATCGAGGTCTTTCGCGCATCCGACGGACTGCGACTGCTCGAGCTGGAACAGCCTGGACGCGGCCTGTGTGCCGAGACGGCCCCCGGACGCCTGGTGATTGGCTTTGAAGACCACAAGAGCATCAGCTTCCTCGACCTCGATGTGACCACGCGCAGCCTCCGTCGCGTCAGCTTGCCCAAAGACAGCAAGCGGCCCCTGAGCTTCGCGCTCAGCCCGAGCAGCAAGCAGCCTGAGCTACTCGTCCGGGTCGAAGACGAAGATCAGCCCTTTGTCCGCCTGCCGCTCGCCAAGATCAGCACCAGAGAGACCGTTGCACAGCCAGGCACCGAGACACGCGGTGGCTCACGCGGTCCCCAGCCAGCCCAAAGGCCAGCAAGCCGGACCGAGCCAAGCGCCAAGCTGTCCTCACGCGCGCTGCGTGATGCCCGTCCAGAGTCTCGGCTGATCCGCCGCATCTCCGAATCAGAGTCCGCGCAGGCCGAGCCCCGCAGCAAGCCGCTAACGCCTCCGGGCCCAGAAGCAGTGCCCTCGAAGCGCTCGCCGCGACCGGACCCCCAGGAATCCGAGTCACCAAGGGACAGTGATCGAGACGAAGCCGACGCGCTGGCCGTCAGCGAAGCAGAACCGGCAGCCAGCACCCCGCGCGAAGACAGCGAGCCAGTGGCCGTCCCTCTGGTTCCCGAGATTGCCCTGGGTGGTCAGCCGGTCCCGCCCCAGGTTCACAGCCCCCCGCCCAAGCCTGCGCTGCGCGCTTACGATGCCCAGCGCAGTCCCGCCGCCTGGCAGTGGGAGCTGGCCCGCTGGGCCCAAGGCTGCTTGCAGTCCGCAGAGGCCGAGTCGCCCCCTTCCGCAGGGCCGCTTCACGAGCTGGGTACGCGCCTGGGCCTGTCGACCGCCGCGCAGCGGGTGCTGGGACTGCTCTATGCGGCGTCGCAGCTGCTCGGGCTGCGAGCACGCGGCATGCGTCCGGTGGAGCTGGCCCTGAGCCTGCGGGGTCAGTGCGAAGAGCCCGAGGTCTTGGCCGAGCTACTGCCCGCCGCCCCGCTGCTTGCCCTCGACCTGATTGCGCCACGACCCGATGGACGACTGTGCCTGCGTCCTGCCGTGGCCCAGCGCCTGTCTGGAGCCCCCGATCCACAGGTCCAGTGGCCGCAGGCACCGTCACGCGAGCTGCTCCAGCCAGGGCTGTATCTGCTCGATGGACCCTGTGTGACCCGTCCGGCGCGCCTGCTCGGACGCGCGGTGCTGCGACTGGATGGACTGACAGAGCCGCAGCCCCACAAAGCCCTGCCCGCCCGCCTGCGCCGGGCCTTGCTTCACGATGCCGTGCTGGTCATTGATGGCCTGTGCGGGCTGTCGTTCCCCGCCTTCAGTGCCCCGACTGTGCTGGCCGAGCTTCTCCCGCAGCTTGCCGCGCCGCGTGTGCCGGTCGTGCTGTGGGCCATGCCCGATGCCGCTGCATCAGCTGGGCTCGCCGGTCGCAAGCTGTCCGAGCTGATCATTGTCCGCGAGGGACCAGCCCCCGGCTTTCCCAGCAGCGCGCTGCCCCCTGGGGTGCTGTTCAGACCACCAGCCCCGGCAGCCAAAGCCGCCACATCCACGCGCAGCACCGGACAGCTCATCGTCCATCAGACGGCGGACCGTCGCGCCGCCCTGGTCCTTGGACCCAGTGCCAACGCCGAAGCCTACGCCCGCGCAGCCTACCTGGCCGCCCGCGATGGTGCGCTGCTCGTGCTGGAAGCAGAGCTTACGCCGCCACGGACTGCGCTGCTGGCCATGCTCCTGCGGCAGCTCCCCGTGGTCGTGTCGGCGATCCCACCAGGCGGTGCGGACCAGCCGTGGCCGATCGAGCTGCGACCCTTTGCCCACGCCTAGTCAGCCGCCGGACACATCCGGCAGCGGAACCACGCAGACTGGGTGAAGCAGGAAAGGTTGGGTATCGGAGGGATTCAGAGAGCAGGACGGGACGTCGTGCTAGCGCTTGCCGGTGCGGGCTTCGCTGGCGCGACCGCGACAAGTCCCCGAGCAGAAGCGACGAACGGCGGTGCGGCCCGAGACCTTGACCACGAACTCCTTGCCGCACTTCTCCCACTCGCAGATCCGCAGCTCTTCATCCGGTCCGAGCGTGCGCTCGCCGTCTTTTTTGCTGCCACGGCTCTTCTTGGACTCCTTAACGGGAGCCACTTCGGCCTCTTCCACTTCTTCGACCACCGCAGCCTTGGCAGCCGCCTTGGCCGGGCTCGCCTTACCAGCCGACTTGCTCGATGGGGCCGACTTGCTCGATGCCACCGGGCTCGCCGCGCTCGACTTGCTTGACGGCTTGACCGCAGCTTCCGCCTTGGCCGACTTGTCTGCTTTGGCAGTGACCTTGTCCGCTTTGGCAGCCTTGTCGGCTTTGTCAGCCTTCACTGGCTCGGCCTTGGCCGACTTGCTCGAGGGCGCAGGCTCTGCCTTCACCGACTTGGCGGACTTGGCCGGCGCTTCTTCCTTCGCAGCCTTCTTGGGAGCCGGGCTCGCCTTGCTGGACTTGCTCGACTTGGCCGAGATCACTTCTTCCTCGTCCGCGTCCGCAAGGTCATCCGCCTCATCGTCCAGGTCATCCAGCACCACCGGCTTGCTCAGCACCTTGGTGGCCGACTTGCTCGACTTGGCCGCCTTGCTCGGAGCCTCTGGGGCTTTTTCAGGCTCTGCCTTGGCGGCATCCTTCTTCGCAGGCTTTTTGTCGTCGGCCTTGGCCGCCACGGCCTTGCTCACCGGCTCAGCCGCCACCGCCTTGGCTGCCTTCTTATCGACAACCTTTTCAGGCAGCTTCTCTGCGGTCTTTTCGGCCTTGCCCGGCGACTTGCTGGACGGAGCAGGCTCCGCAGCCGCCTTCCGATCGAGCAGGGCTTCCGCCTTGCGACGCTCCACCGCTTCTGCCACCGCAGACTTGGCTGCGGCGACCGGCTCTGCCTTGGCGGGAGCAGCCACCGGCGCTTTCTTGTCTGCCCTGGCAAGAACTGCGGCCTTCACTGCGTCTACGGATTTCGCGGGCGGAGGCAGATCGCCAGCCGCTGGACGCTCCGGCGGCATCGGCTTGCTGTTACTTACGGAGCCATCGCGGCCCGAAGTATCAACCCGGACCGGTCGCGGCTTCGATGGAAGCGGGCGAGTCACTTCACAAGAAGGAACTCGCTCTGCCGAGCGCGGCACCATCGGCGCAAAGGGATCTACAGGTCGGAAGGCCGGCGTTGGGGGCGTAAAGTGTCGTCCGTTGCTCATTTTCCGTAAGCTCCGCTGTACCTACTGCAGACAGAAGGCCGGACCATAAGTGATCGGGCGCCATAGGTTAGCACTTTGATCTCTTTTCATGGACAGAAATTCGACCCATCCACCAGCAGTAAACTCGGGGGTTCCTTTTAAATGCCTGCTGGCAAAAAAAAGCAAGGGTATCGGCACCTTAGATAGCGGTTTGCGTGCATCCAGGGTCCGATTTCCCTTCCTTCTGGTTGTGCCTGGTCCCAAACACAAGCGCTGATCGGATTCTGCTCTTCACTGTTCACAAGCGCCGACTGCGTGGTAATGGTGCGGAGCCTGATGCCGTCTGAGCCATCCATTGAAACCACCGCGCAGCCACGTCCTACGGACCGGGCGACCCAGGATCTGATCACTGTATCGAACCTGCGCAAGCGCTTTGGTGACACCGAAGTCCTGCGCGGCATCGATCTGACCATCCAGCGCGGAGAGATGGTTGCCCTCACCGGACGGTCGGGATCGGGCAAGTCCACGCTCTTGCACATCATCGGTGGGCTCGACTACCGCCAAGGCGGGCAGAGCTACCAAGGCAAAGTCGAGCTGATGGGTCGCGATCTGGGACAGCTCACAGACGCCGAGCTTTCCGCGCTACGCAACCGTCACATTGGCTTTGTCTTCCAAGCGTTTCACCTGCTGTCGCACCTGAGCTGCCTCGACAACGTGCTGCTGCCGAATGCCTTTGCCCACGAGCCCTTGTCCAAAGCGGATGCCGAGCAGCGCGCGATGCTGGCCCTTACGCGCGTGGGTCTTGGCGACAAGCGGCGCAGCCGTCCATCCGAGCTGTCCGGCGGTCAAAAGCAGCGGGTGGCCATCGCTCGCGCCTTGCTGTTTCGACCCACGCTGCTTCTATGTGACGAGCCGACCGGCAACCTAGACGACTACACCGGGCAGCAGATCATCGATCTCTTTCAAGAGCTGCACCGCGATGGCCTGACCATGGTCCTGGTCACGCATGAGCCGCGCGTCGCGCAGGCCACGACTCGGCGGGTCCAGCTGCAAAGTGGTCGCATCGTAGACAAAGAGGAGCCCGCACCATGACTTCGCGCCAGGCTGGCTCGCTGCTTGTGCGCAGCCTGTGGCGGGCGCCGCGTGCGTTTGCCCTGTCGGTGTTCGGGATTGCCGTGGGCATCTCGGTGCTCGGGTTCTTCCTGGCGCTGTCGCTTGGCATGCAAAAGCGGGTGCTGTCACGCATCTTCCCGACCGACCGGCTAGAGGTTGTGCCGCCCAAGACCTCGGTCGATCAGGGGGCAATCGGGGCGCTCGGCTCGCTGCTTGGGGGAACCCGCCAGCTTGGGGACGACTTCATCGCGACCCTGCGGGCACATCCCGATGTCCTGGCCGTGTTTCCGCGCATGAAGGTCGCGTTCCCGGTGCGTGGCTGGGGTGGCGAGCGCATCGTCGGTAGGCCGATCTACACCGACCTGCCGATTGACGGGATTGACCCAGCCGCCGTCAGCGAAGCGACCTCCCCGTGGGCCTTCAAAGACTACGTCAGCGACCAAAATCCGTTCTGCACCGAGGACAAAAACTGTCCGTCTGGCTGGTACTGCTCTTGGGACATCAACAAGTGCGAGCCACCAGTCCCTGTCATTGTCTCGCCAACCATCTTGGAGTTTTACAACGGCTCCTTTGCGCGGATGTATGGCCTGCCCAAGATCAGCGGCTTTTTGGCCAACCAGCTACGCGGCATGACCGCCACCGCCGAGCTGGGCAAGTCATTTATCTCGCGCCGCGAGTCCGGCAAGCCCCGGCAGCGCAAGCTGGTGCTGGTGGGCGTATCGGACCGGGCGCAGCCGTTTGGCCTGACCGTGCCGCTGCCGTACGTCAAGCGCTGGAACGCCGAGTATGCGGGAGGCGGCGCCGCCCAGGAATACTCCAGCCTGACCGTCCAGGTCAGACCGGGCCGCAGCGTCACCCGCGTCGTTGAGCTGGTCCGCAAGCAGGGCTACAGCATTGAAGACAACGGAGCCGAGCAAGCGGGCCTGGCGGTCCTGCTGATGACGGCGCTGTTTGTGCTGGTGTCGCTGTCTACCCTGGTAGTGGCCACGTTGAATGTCGCGCACACCTTCTTTCGCGCCATCGCAGAGCGACGCCACGAGCTGGGCGTGATGCGAGCCGTCGGCGCCAGCCAGCGCGACATCTTGGTGCTGCTGCTCGGCGAGGCGGTCTGCATCGGCATAGGTGGCGCAGTGGTCGGCCTGGTCGTGTCGTGGCTGGCCGCGCTGGGCATCGACTTTCTGTCGAAGACCGCCCTGCCCGACTTTCCGTTCAAGCCCACCTCGTACTTCTGGTTTGCCCCGGAACTGGTCGTTGGGCTGCTGCTGTTTTCGGTGACGATCTGCCTGCTTGGCGCCCTGTGGCCAGCCCGCGCTGCCGCCAAACAGTCGCCCGCCGAAGCCCTGACCGCCAAGTAAACCGCTCCTCACAGAGAGAAAAGCCCGATGAGCCAGTCTCCCCCCACGCTCTGCTGCCCGATCTGCCAAAGCCCACTCGACCTGGGGCCCGATGGCAAGTCGCCATCCCCTGCGACCATGAAGCTGATGCCGTTTTGCTCGGCCCGCTGTCAGATGGTGGATCTGTCCAACTGGCTGGGTGAGCGCTATACCGTGCCCGGTGAAGCCGTCGAGCAGCAGGCCGCAGAGCAGCCCGAGACGTAGCAACTAGCTCGGCAGGCTGCCGCTTGGGGGCGTCTCGCCTTCCGCAACGGGAGAGCGCAGCTTTGGACCCAGCTCTTCCAGGAGCGGCTCGACCGCAGCACCTTGCAAGACCACCTGGCCGAGCAGCTCGTAGAAGTCGATCATCGTGTCGATGGTGGTCGATACCAGCCGGAACAGATGGTCGTAGGACAGTGCGCCATCGTCCGTCCGTGGCACCACCACCCGGTAGTAGAGCAGCCGGTTGTCGTGGTCGATGCCAAAGGCGGGCATGATCAGCCGGTGATTGATGAGCGCCACTGCGTGCTCAGCAAGCTGCATGTGCTGCGGAGGAATCTTGTAGGGGAACGCCACGGCAAACTGAGCGAGCAGGAGCTGCTTTTCCCAGCGGATGATCATCTCGCTGTCGAGCGGCCCGTTCTTCACCGCGAACGACACCACCTGCTTGTCGGGATCGGGCTGGCACGGCACGTTCTCAGACTCCAGCAGCGCCACCAGCTCCGCAAAGGTCGAAACCATCTTCACATCCATCGCCCAAGCTCCCCGGCCCCTACACAGGCCGCTTCGGAATCAGTGTAAGCCGGAACCGGGACGGGACGAAACAAACCGGCACAGAAGGCTCACGCGCAGGGACCAGACCACCGGGAAACTGGGTCAGCGGCCACTTCAGAAGGGTCTAGACCCTCGGCAAACGCCTCACCGACCCCTGGCCCGATGGTCTTCACCCTTCGCCATCGCCTCGCCGACCCCTTCGCGAAGGGTCGGGACCCTGCTCAAGCGGCTCACCGACCCCTTGCCCGATGGTCTTCACCCTTCGCCATCGCCTCGCCGACCCCTTGCCCGATGGTCTTCACCCTTCGCCATCGCCTCACCGACCTCTTCGGGAAGAGTCGGGACCGTTACTTGCCTGCGAGCAGCTCGGTCTTCAGGCCGTCATCGGCAGGCTTGGGGCCCAGCCAGCTTAAGAAGATGGCGTCCGCGAAGTCTTTGCCTTCAATGGTGGCGGAGCCGCTGCCCTGCATTGCAATGGTGGTGCCCTTGCCCGGTACGTACGAGACGGTCAGGACCGTGCCCGCCTTGGCATCGCCGATGGCAGCGGCCACCTTGTCCAGGTGAGGCAGCAGTGCGGCGGCCTTGCTCGCAGCGTTCTTTTCAAAGCCTTCCTTAAAGGCGCCCATCAGCTTGCCCTTGTCTACCTCACGCAGGAAGCTGAGCTTCATGACCTTGACTGAGTCGGCCTTGACGATGGCAGCAGCGTCTGTGGAAGACTCTTCCAGATAGAGCGCACCGACATAGACCTTGACCACAAACTTCTTGCGGATGCCCGCGCCATTACACTTGAGGCTCTTGCCTTCGGCGCTGAGCGTGTCTGCCACTTCGACCCCTGCGACCGGACGGGCCAGGGCGGGCGTAGCAGCAAGCAGCAGAGCGGCCAACGTTACGTGGGTGAGCTTCATCGTCGTTCTCCTTTGTCTGGGTTTGGATGTCAGTCAATCACGATTGGAAGCGTCGGGGCTGCTTTGGGCCAGCCGCGCGCTCGGACACTGTGATGGATCATGGCATGGGCCAGGGATGGTCCGCTCGACATCGCCACAAAGCGATGCCCAAGCCGCTCGACCGCCCACCCCAGCGCATCCTGAAGCGCAGCAGGGGACGGCTGGTCAGGCCAGGTCGCAGGCAGGACAAAGCGAAGGCGCTCGGCGCGGGGCAGCGGGTCCGGCAGCAGCGTCACGCCAGCGCTCGCCGGGTCTTGCCCAAGCGGCGACCGTCGCAGCAGCAGAAACGGGGTGATCGCGGCACTCACCAGCGCCTGCTGATGCGTCACCAGAAAGTCGAGCGTCTGCTGAAGCTCCGCGCGCGTCTCCCCCGGATAGCCAATCAGGCACAGCGCCCGCACCCGCAGACCCAGCCGCTCGGCATCGCGCAAGATCCGCTCGACCACGTCTTGTTCGACGCCCTTTTGCATCAGCGAGCGCACCCGAGGCGACGCCGACTCTAGCCCCAGCCACAGCTCTTCCAGCCCCGCGTCATGCGCCTGCGAAAGGACATCGAACGTCAGGTCGGGCTCAAAGCGGCTGCGGGCCGAAAAGCGGGCCGAAAAAGGCAGACGGCGCACAACCTGGGACAGGGACAGGAGCTGCTTGGGCGTCAGCAGATCGTCGCGGAAGCGGAAAAACGAACTACGCAGCAGGCGATGAGCAGCGCGCAGGTCCGGCTCGACCTCTGGCACGGGCAGCGCGCGATAGCCTTCCTGGTGCATGGTGATGGCGCAGAAGGTGCAGCGGCTCCACGGACAGCCCCGCGACATGCGAATGTCCACGAGCGGCTCTGGATACGGATAGATCGAGGGATTGATGAGCGAAAACTCGGGTCGGCCCAGGGTCCGCAGCTTTTCACGACCCCGCACGGGCACAGCGGACAAGCCATGACGGGGTGCCAGCAAGCTGGGAACGTGGTGAAGCGTCTGGCCTTCGGACAGTGCCTGATGAAGCTGGGCAAGCGCGGATTCGGCTTCCCCAATGACGGCACCGTCAAAGTCGGCAAAGAACTGGTGCAGCGGCTCGCCTTGGACGGGGAGCAGGTCTTCGATCAGGTCTTCCGGGGACAGGACGTCTTCGTGGGCGCCGTAAATGCACAGAAAGCCCCGATAGCCCGCCTGACGCAGCAGCCGACCGAGCACCAGGGTCTGGACAAGCTGGTCGGGATGAACCAGCGCCACGGCAACCAGGATCGGATCGGGCTCAAGGATCGACGCAATGCTGCGCTGAAGGTACTCGAGCGCCGGATTGCGCAGCGGGTCCAGCCCGACAGCCAGCGCAGCAGGCAGGTGCGACTCTTCGACACCGGGAAAGCTCAGTCGCCCGAGACCATACTGACAGCCGAAGCGAGCGGACACCGCATCAAGGGCGTGCTCGACCTGCTCGCTGGCCTGGTGATACAGGGTCGGCGATAGGTAGGTGTCGCGCTGCCGCAGGGACTCAAAGCCCGGGACGCCGCGTAGGTGGTGATGCAAAAGCCCGGCGCTCAGGTCATAGACGCGGGTCGGGATGCCCTGCCCAAGCAGATACGAGCCGGTATACAGAAGGTCCGCAGGAACCGCCGCGTAATACCAGTGCGGAGGAAAGCAGAGGCATGCCGCGCGCGCTCGGGCCATCGTTGCATCATATCGCAGATGGCTTCGCCGAGCGGGGGCGCGCTACAGTGGAGCCATGGCGACGCCCGATCCGCCGGATCAGCCCTTGGCCCCGCTGCCGTCTTGGCAGCTCTTTGCCAGCGTGACCACGCAGAGCGAGCTGCTCGATGACGTGGCGATGCGGCACCCGGATCAAGTGGCCGAGCCCCCCGCTGGTGTCGAGGTCCAGGCCACTTCGCAGGCGGTCCGCGTGCCCGATCCGCTGAGCGATCCGCTGGCCACTTCGGCTTTTGCGGTGGCGACCCCAGGTCCAGACCCCGCCCAAGTCGCAGAGCAGGCAGCCGGTGCAGCGGACACGCCCACGCTCGCAGCCCCACACGCAGCGGCCCACAAGGCGAGCCCGTCCGACAAGGTGCCTGCCTTCACTGCGGCAGCGGCACCGAAAGCGCAGGCCGTGCGGTCGCCGCTTGTGGATCTACAGCGCACGATCCGGCGCAGCATCTTTTTGCCCCCGCTGCCTGGCCTGGCCGATGTCGAGCCTGGGGTCGAGCCTGCCGTACGAGCCATCTCGCCGGTCGGCAGCGACTACGTTCCCGGTAGCTTGGGTCGCGCCATCAAGGGCTGACCGACTGCGCCGCATACCGCAACGCGGCACGCCCAGCGCCAGCAGGCCGGACACGCCGAGCGTCCACAGCCTGTCCGGGGTGGACATGTCCGGGCAGGGCAGCGGACACGGAAAGGCCAAGTCAAGACCCGCTCGCAAGTCGTTACGCCGACGAAGACCCGCTGCGCAAGCGCCCGCGCGTGGCTGGCCTGATCCTTGAAATGAACCCGCACGGGCCACGCAGCGGCCCAGCGAAAGGAACGGGTGGACATGGACCAGAAGACGCAGGCGATGGCAGCGCGACGGACCTGGCTTGGGCTCTTGGCTGTGCTCCTTGGACTGTGGGCCGTGGCGGATTGGGTGCAACAGCCGCAGCCACCGCGCGGTCTGGACGCTCCGAGCGACCGCTTTTCGGAAGCGCGTGCCATGCCGGTGGTACGCAAGCTGGCCGACGAGCTGGGTCCACATCCGGTTGGCAGTGCGCAGGGCCTGGCCGCCGCAGCGTATCTGGCGGGTGAGCTTGCCAAGATTCCGCGCGTCGAGGTGGAGCTACAAGATGTCGAAGGCGATACCCGGCTGCACGTCTGGCCGGATGTGAACTTCCACTACCGAGTCCGCAACGTGGTGGCGCGGCTGAAAGGCCGGCGGCCCGATGCGCTGCTGCTCAATGCGCACTATGACTCGCCGGTGGAGGGACCGGGCGGATCGGACAACGGCATCGGGACCGCCGCGATGGTTGAGGTGCTGCGGGCGTTGGCGAGCGGGCCGGAGCTGGAGTGGACGGTGGTCGTCTGCTTAAACGGTGGGGAAGAGGCTGGCTCCGGTGGTGCAGCAGGGTTTTTGAAGCATCGCTTTGCCAAAGACGTGCGCGGGTTCATCGACACCGATGGCTCGGGATCAGGCAAAGCCAACCTGCTTCAGGCCAGCGCGCAGGTTCCGGCCCTGCTCAAGGCGTACGCGCGGTCGGTTCGCTTTCCGCAAGCGACGGTGTTTGGCAATGACTTCGTACAGAGCGGACTCACCCAAGCGAGTGGCGACTTTGAGCCGCTCAGTCGCGCGGGGCTGTGGGGACTCGATGTTGGGGCGGTGAAGGACACCTGGGGCGTCCACAGCCACTTGGATGGGTCCAGCAGGCTTACGCCGGGTACGCTTCAGGATCTTGGGGACACCATCTTGGCGGTGTCCAGAGAGCTGACCGAGACGCCGACGAGGCTGGACGTAGCGTCCGAGCGGACGGTGTATTACGACATGCTCGGACAGACGACGCTGCTGTATTCGATGCGAACGGCGCGCTGGCTGACGGGGGGAGCGCTCGGGCTGCTGGGGCTGGTCCTGTGGCAGCTTGTGCGGCGCCGCGAAGTGACGGTGCGCATGCTGGTCGGGAGCGTGGGCTGGACGATAGGGTCTGCGCTGGCGGGACTTGTGGCAGCACTGCTGTCGGCCATCGTGGTGTCCTTGATCTTGCAGCGTCCGCATGGCTTTTACGCGACGCCGTGGCTCATCGTGCCGTCGGTTGCGCTGGCGGGGCTGTGTGGCGTGCTGGTGGTCCACGGACTGTGGCGACGTCGAGAAGTGGCGCGTGGTCAAGCTGCCGAGCAGGGCGCGCTGTCGGCCTGGGCGGCGGGGCTGTGCCTGTGGGGACTGCTGCTCACGCTGTGTAGCCTGGGATCGCTTGGGCTGGGCTATCTGGTGCTGTGGTGGCTGGTTCCATCCTCGCTGGCGCTGGGGATTGGGCTGTGGCTGCCGCAGTGGCGATGGCAACTGTATCTGGCCAGCGTGGCGATGGGGGCGGCGAGCTTCATTCACCTGGCGGTTGGGCTGATCCCGGCGCTGATTGGCATGATGATCGGCATGACGCCGGACCCGGTGCCGGGCGACATCAAGCTGGCACTGCTTATGTGGCTGTTTGTGGTGGCGCCCTTGTCGATTGGAGGCATGGCGCAGGTCCACCGAGTCGGTCAGCTCCGGTCGCTTTTGCTGTGCTGCGTAGCCATCGCGGGGCTCGGACACCTGGCGTCGGCGCTGCGTCATCCCTATACCGCCGAGCGACCCAAGCGGCTGATGGTGGTGCATGAGAGTCAGAAGGGACAGAGCGCGCTGCTGGTGCAGAGCCAGGACTCGCTGCCGGTGACGCCGCTGATTGAGCGGCTGCCGCAGGTCCAGCCGGTGCCGACTGGCGAGGTGTGGGCTCACTTTGTGCCGCCGGGCTGGCTGCCACCGTTTGCTCACAAGCTGCCCGCCGAGCCACCGCAGGGACCGCCGCCTCGGCTTACGCCGCTGTCAGAGCAGGTCGATGCGGCATCCGGGGTGCGAACGGTGACGGCGCGGCTCGACGCAAGCGGCTGGGTGACGATGCTGCACATCCCGCACGAGTCGCTTGTGGGCTGGTCGCTGGCGA
This sequence comes from uncultured Myxococcales bacterium, assembly GCA_937868485.1. GTDB lineage: Bacteria > Myxococcota_A > Polyangia > Palsa-1104 > JAEUJZ01 > JAEUKA01. The sequence goes on from CALMML010000112.1 coordinate 63,531, forward strand.
TGCCGCTGCCGCAGCCTCTACCGGGGGAACGCACCATCACGGCGCTGTTTGTGGCGCCAAGTCCCGAAGGTCAGATGCTCACGCTGACGCTACGGGGAACAGCCAAGGTGCCCGTGCAGGTGGTGCAAGCCAGTCAGCCAGAGCAGAGCGACGCGCTCCGCACACTGCGAAAGAGCCTGCCAGACTGGACGACGCTGAATGCCCGGACGATTGTGGTCATCACGACCGAGCTGTAGCGAGACTCGCCGCTGCGCACACCAAGCGGGCTCAAGCGGCGACATGCGAACCGAATCGAGCAGCCGCTACTCGTGCTCTTCGCCGCACAGCTTGAGCAGCAGCCCGTCGAGCTGATCGAGCGACAGATACTGCACTTCGATGATGCCGCTCTGCGCGGTCTTCTGACGCAGATGAACCCGCGTACCGAGCGCTCGCTGGAGCCGCTCTTCCACATCGCGAACCGACGACGAAGCCTTCTTGTCTTCCTTTGGCGGCTTGTCTTTCGCTTGCGGCTTCTGCGCGCGCCGGACCAGATCCTCGGTCTGTCGCACCGACAGCGCCTTTTTGATCACTTGGTCGGCGTTTTCCTCGATGACGTGGGCATCTTCGAGGCCGAGCAGCGCCCGCGCGTGACCCATCGCCAGCTGTCCGGTCGCCACTTGATCGCGGACTTTGCCGGGCAGCTTGAGCAGACGCAGCGAGTTCGCCACCGTCGCACGCTCTCGACCGACACGCCGAGCCAGCTCTTCCTGGGTGTAGCCGAACTCGTCGGACAGACGACGATAGGCTTCGGCCTCTTCGATCGGGTTCAGATCTTCGCGCTGAAGGTTTTCGACGAGCGCCAGCTCAAACGCCTGGGCCGCGCTGACGTCTTTGACCACCACCGGAACGTCTTTGAGCCCGGCTTTCTGCGACGCACGCCAGCGACGCTCACCGGCAATCAGGACGAAGCTGCCTTCCCCGAGCTTGTCTTCGGGCGTCCGCATCCGCACAACCAGCGGCTGGACCAGACCTTGGGCACGAATCGACGCGGCCAGCTCTTCCAGACGCTGCTCGTCGAAGCGCTGCCGAGGGTTATCGACCGACGGCGCAATCTCTTCGATCGGACAGAAGAAGAAGTCTCGACGCGCCACCTGGGGCTTGGCAGAGACAGACGGGCTGGCTGCGGTGCCGACATCCTCGACGCCGACCGGCGCTTGGTGAACGGCAGCGGGAAGGTTCGGAATGAGAGCGCCCAGACCGCGACCGAGTGCTTTGCGCTTGTCCATTTACGGCGATCCTTGGACGCTCGGCTGCGACGGAGCGGACAGCGCGGCGTTCTTGTGCGAGAGGACTTCTTTGGCGAGCTGACCGTACGCATACGAGCCACGCGACGCCGGGTCATACTTCAAAATCGGCAGTCCGTGAGACGGCGCTTCCGACAGGCGAATGTTACGCGGCACCAGCGTCTTGTAGACCTTGGGACCAAAGTGGCCGCGCACCTCGCTTTCGACCTGCTGCATCAGGCTCGTGCGGGTATCGACCATCGTCAGCAAGATGCCTTCCAGCTCTAGGCTTGGGTTCCACACTGCACGAACCTTATCGAGCGTCGAGAGCAGATACGACAGACCTTCCAGCGCAAAGTATTCGCACTGCATCGGCACGAGCACACCATCGGCAGCCACCAGCGCGTTCAGCGTCAAGAGCCCAAGCGACGGCGGACAGTCGATCAGGATGTAGTCGTAGCGATTGCGGACCTCAGCGAGCGCGTCGTGAAGCTGCCACTCGCGCCGCTCGGTGCCGACCAGCTCGACCTCGGCACCGGCCAAGTCAGCCGTCGAGGGAACGAGCCACAGCGTCGATAGCACCGTAAGCTGCGTCAGCTCTCGCAAGGACACCTTATCAATCAGGCTGTGATAGACGCCTTGCTCGACGGAACCGCGCACAAAGCCCAGCCCCGAGGTGGCGTTGCCCTGCGGGTCGAAGTCCACGACCAAGACCTTCTCGCCCTCTTCGGCAAGAGCGGCAGCCAAGTTCACGGTGGTGGTGGTCTTGCCCACTCCACCTTTTTGGTTGGCAACTGCGATGACTCGACCCATGGATTCGACTCTCTTATGGCCTCTAGAACCGTTAGACAAAGCGGGCCACAAGATAGCGACGAGCCGCTGCGCTTTCAAAAAAATCGCCCGAGATAAATTTGACCCGTCGGAAAAGCGGCAATACCAGAAGGTTTATGAGACTTGCCAAGCTTGCGGCCCGTCCTCACCATCCGGCAAAGAGCGCTGATGCGGAAATCGATGCGATGCTCGATGCGCTGTTCGCCACCGAGCTTCACCCGACCTGGCAAAACCAGGCGGTGAAGGAAGATCCAAGCGAAGAAACAGCGCTTACGTCGGCAGCTTATGGTGCTGATACAGCTCGCGCAGCTTGAGCTTGTTGAGCTTTCCCGTCGCGGTATGAGGCAGCTCGCTGACAAACAGGATGTCGTCGGGCAGCCACCACTTTGCGACCTTGCTCGCCAGCACTTGTAGCAGTTCGTCTCGCGTCGTGGACTGACCCGGCTTACAGATGACCAGCAGCAGCGGTCGCTCTTGCCACGTCGGATGCGCCACGCCGATGACCGCAGCCTCTTGCACCGCTGGGTGAACGAGCGCTGCATTTTCCAGATCGATCGACGAAATCCACTCGCCGCCGCTCTTGATGACATCCTTGGCGCGGTCGGTGATCTGCATGTAGCCAAACGGATCGATGGTCGCGACGTCGCCAGTCGCAAACCAGCCGCCTTCGTCGAGAATGTCTCCGCCTTCGCTGCGGAAGTAACGCTTGGTGATCCACGGACCGCGCACCTTGACCACGCCGAACGCCTGGCCGTCATTCGGGAGCGTGCGGCCACTGTCATCGACGATCTTTAGCTCGACGCCCCACATGATGCGGCCTTGCTTGACCTTCAGATCAAGCTGCTGTTCGCGGGTCATCGATTCCCAGTGCCGAGGACGCTGCGACGTGGTGCCAACCGGGCTCATCTCAGTCATGCCCCACAGGTGGATCACATCGACGGACAGCTCGGTTTCCAAGCGCGAGATCAGCGTTCGCGCCGCCGCCGATCCACCAATCAGCATCCGCTTGAGGTGCTTGGGCTTCGACTCGGGATGCTTGTCCAAATGCCCGAGCAGTCCAAGCCACACCGTCGGAACACCGAGAGACAAGGTACAGGACTCGCTGTTGAGCAGATCACAGACGCTGTGTCCGTCGAGCGACGCGCCCGGAAGCACCAGCTTCGCACCAGCCATCGCCGCCGAGTAGGGAACGCCCCAGCCGCTCGCGTGGAACATCGGAACGATCAGCAGCACGCACTCTTGGCTGGACAGCCCGAGCACGTCTTTCATACAGGACGCCATCGCGTGCAGCACCGTCGAGCGATGACTATACAAGACGCCCTTGGGATTGCCGGTGGTGCCCGACGTGTAGCAGAGCGCCGCCGCCGTGTTTTCATCAAAGTCTGGCCACGAGTAGTCGTCGTTCTGCGCAGCCAGCAGCGCTTCGTACGAGCTGACATACGGATGCGTCGGCCTGGCCTTTTCCGTCACGGCTTCGTCAGCCAGCATCACAAAGTGCTTCACGGTCGGCAGCTCTGGCTTCAGCTTGTCGACGAGCGGCACAAACGCAGCGTCGTAAAACAGCAGCGTGTCTTCGGCGTGATTGATGATGTAGGTCAGCTGCTCGGGAAACAGGCGCGGATTGACGGTATGCAGCACCGCACCGATGCCAGACACCGCGTAGTACAGCTCAAGGTGGCGATGGGTATTCCACGCCAGCGACGCCACACGATCACCGGGCTTTACCCCCAGCGCCAGCAGCGCTTTGGCCAGCTGTCGAGCGCGCTTGTGGGTAGAACGCCAAGTTCCTCGGTGCATACCATCGGAACAGCGAGAGATGACTTCCGTGTCGCCGTGAACTGTATCGGCGTACTCAATCAACGAAGAGACAAGGAGCGGACGGTCTTGCATCAAGCCGAGCATGGTCTGTCCTCCAGGATCTGCGAGTCGCAGATCTCCAGATTAGCGACCAAACAGACCTGGAAGTCCACCCTTCTGCTGAAGTCGCTTCTGCGCGTCCTGAAGCTGCTGCTGTACGTTGTTCTGAGGCGCAGGCTGTCCCGACGCTGGCTGCGGATTGGTCGGCAAGCTGGTCGGCAGGTTCGCGGGCAGGTTCGCAGGCAGGCTCGGCAGACCGCCGGTTGCGCCCGTCTGACCGCTCTGACCGCCCTTGCCCGACAGCACATTGCCGAGCGCGCTCCCCAGCTGACCGCCCACTTGGCCACCGACCTGACCGCCCACTTTGCCGAGCAGCTCTTGGCCTTTGCCCTTGGCAATCGCCGTCGCCAGCGCCGCCACTGTCTTCACCGGGTCAGCCAGCTGAAACTCTGGCTTCGACAGCGAGCCCACGATCTTGATCGCGACCGGAACTGGCACCGCCGGGACAATCTTGCCCGCCGTCAGCTGCGAGACGAGCCCCGGCTGAAGCTGGAGATCGCCCAGCATGTCCAAGCTCTTGTCGAGCCCAATCGATCCGCCAAGCGAGATCACGCCTTCGTCGCTGGTAAAGCGAATCGGCGAGTTTGCGTGCAGCCGTCCGTCACTGATCCGAAGCTGCGCCGTTAGGTTGCGCATCGCCATCTCGCGATCGAGCACGCTTGCATTGCCAACTCCGACGCGCTGCAAGATCGGTCCAATCACCTGCGAACCCAGCTTTGCCGTCAGCAGCTTTCCGTCGGTGATTCCCATGTTGAGCTGACCAATCAGACGCGGCGCAATGTCTTCCCAGCGCAGGCCCTGACCATCTGCCGACAGATCCACCGAGCCCTGCCCTTGCAGCTTCTTGGCCAGATCGCTCGACTGAAACGACAGCACGTTCTGCACGTTGACCTTGTCGAACTTGGCCTTGATCGCAAACCGAGGCCGACTCGGCGCAAAGTCAAACTGCGTTCCCGTCAGCGACACGCCACCGCCCAGCGCCTGCATCGTCAGCGCCTTGAGCTGGAGCTTGCCGCCCGAGAGCGTCATTTCCAGCAGGAAGTCGCGCATCGTCTGGTTCTTCAGCTTGCCCGCCGCGACCTTGATCCGTCCGTCGGCTTCCAGCGTCTTGAAGATCGAGGGAACCTGCACTTCCTTGCTCGGCGCGGTGTCCTCGGGCTCGTCTTCCGATCCGCTCTGCTTTTCCCCGAGGATCTTGTCGAGGTCCAGATAGTCCGCCGAAAAGTCGAAGCTCGCCTTGCGCGGCGTATCCAGGCCCGTGACGCTCGCGCCACCCAGCACCGTTCCGCCCGCGACCTGCATCTTGAACTGATCGAGCTTGGCCCGCACCGATCCGAGCTGCTCGGGATTGCCCGTCGCGCTCAGCGCCAGCGTCAGCTTGCTTTCAAACAGCGCGCCGCCCGCACCTTCACGCAGCGACGGAACCACCTTCGCCAGCTTGGCCAGATCCAGATCCACCAGCGGGATCTTCATGTCCAAGTACTTCTTCGCCATGTCGGCGCTGCCCACCAGTCGGACCAGACCGCCGGGAAGCTCTAGCTGCGCGTTTTTGATCGTCACCAGCTGCGGCGTCTTCTGTGCCGACAGCGACAGTCGCATCGGTACGCCGCGATCCTTGTCGACGCTGCCCGAGACGTGAAGCGCAGCCGGCGTCAGATCCAGGTTGGCATCCACCGACGACTGCGACGGAGACTGCTTCACTTCCGCCGAAAGCTCTGCATTTCCCGACAGATCGAGGCCATCTTGCTCGAAGTCGGCGTTCTGCATCTTGACCTTGGCGTGCGCCGCGAACTGCTCGCCCTTGCCCGACACTCCGCCGCTGATGCGAAGGTCTCCGTCGATGGTCGGTCCCTTCTTCTTCTTCTTTTTGCCCGAGCCACCCGCCAGTCCCTCACTGACCGACGGAAGCAGCCGCAGCAGCTTGTCCAGATCGACGGTGCCACTATCGAGCGTCAGGTCAAAGTCCTGCCCGCTGCGCACCTCTCCGTGAAGCAGCAGCGACAGTGGACCAAGCACCAGACCGAAGCGATCGATGCGAAAGCCCGGATTCTTGACGACGCCCGCCAGTCCCAGCACGAGCGGCATCCCCGTCGGCTTCAGCAGCGACGGCGTCGCAATGTTTGACTCCGTCATATCAAACTGCAGCTTCACATCCGCCGCCGTCGGGGTTCCCGAAGCCGAGCCGCTCAGCGACAGCGGACCACTCAGGTTCGTCTTTTCGGGAATCGAGGTCTTGGGCAGCAGCGCCAGCAGTCGCTCCAGCTTCAGCCCACGCGACGCCACATTCAGCGCGTGAACCGCCGGACTTTTCCACAAGTTCCGAAGATCTGCCGTCGCTGTCACGCTCATATCGGCCACATCGAGCCGCGCGCGATCGACCTTGACGTCGCCCGCCAGCATGCTCAGGTCAAGGTTCAGGCTTACGATTACATCCGTCGGTGAGCCCTTCGACATGCTGTACAGCCGCGCCGGAACACCTTGCTCGCGCAGCGTCAGCCCGCGCAGACCACCCTTGGCCGCAATCTGGAACTTCGCACTCGCTTCCGGCGACACAATGTTCAGATCTGCCTCGACGAGCGCTCGCTCAATCGTGGTTCCCGTCGAAGAAGGCAGAAACGCCAGCAGCGGATCGATCTGCAGCGGTGACAGCTTCAGCTCTAGCTTGCGCAGCACCGTCCACGGCGCGTCGAGCTTCAGATCACGCGGCAGCGGCCCCACCACCAGTCCCAGGTGAAAGTTCGGAGCCATCGTCAAAATCGCCATATCCAGCGACAGCGATGTCAGTCCAAACAGCTGTCCGTCGGTAATCGCCAGCTCGATCGAGCCAATCTTCAGCGGCGCAGCCGGCCGAGGGCCCGACAGATCGTGAAACAGCACTTCCGACTGCTTGAGCGCGGCGTGCTCGACGAGAATTCCCGCCATCTGATCGATCTGCGCTTGCGTCAGCGGCTTGTCATCTTTGGGCTGCGTCGCCAGCTGATCGAGCACATCTTCATACGACAGCCGTCCGCCCGACAGCCGCGCAACTTGCACTTTCGCGTCGCTGATTTCCGCTTTGGAGATCACAATTCGACGGCCAAACGACAAAAGCGCCGGGAAGACCTTCACTTCTGCGTCGATGCTGCCAATTTGAAGCAACGGCTCGGCCAACACGCCCGTCTTGCCCGGCTGACCCAGCACCTTCACGTCGGAGATCTTGACGCGCACTCTCGGAAGCAGCTTCAGGCTGACCGTTCCGATGGTGACTTCGCGACCGATCTTCTTTTGCACGTCGGGCAGCGCCGCGACCACCTGCTTGCGAACCATCGATCCGAGATCGACCGCAAAGCCCACAATCACAACCGCCGCAAGCAGCGTCAGAACCAGTCCACCGAGAGAAAGTGCCACGATCTTGAGCACGCGCTTGGGCGGCTTCGACTGGGCTGCAACCGGCTGAGGGATGTCCGTCGACATGACCTTCGTACTCCTTTTGAAAAACAGCAGATGGACACCGAAGCGTCCTCGGAAGGCAGATCACGCGTGCCGCTAGTCGTTTACGACGAGATCGACCTTTTGGCCCTTCGCCACCTTGGTTCCAGGCGCTGGGCTCTGACGAAGTACCGCACCGTCCGCCGCATTGTCATCGGTGCTCTTGCGGATGTCGCCCAGCACGAGTCCTAGCTGTTCCAGCGCTTGTCGCGCACTGCCCAAGCTACGACCACGCAGCGACGGAACATCGATCTGATCTTGCGCCTTGGAAACCACCAGGCTCACCGGCTCGCTCTTGCGCAGCTTTTCGCCCGCCGCTGGCCGCGTCGAGATCACCTGTCCAGGCGGAATCGTTGCCGAGATCTCTTCCGTCACAGACCCGAGCCGCAGACCCGCCACCTGAAGCTGCTGCTCTGCGGCGGTCACCACTTGACCCACCAGCGCCGGAACGGTCGCAAGCTGCGGAGGAATCGCGACGAAGGCATGCACTTCCCCACCGTGCGTCAGACGCGAACCTTTGAGCGGTCGCTGCTCAAACAGCGTGCTCGTCTGCACCTTGTCTCCGTCGGGAATCTTTTCGCCATCGAGCACCAGCAGCAGCCCGAGTGGCTCGGTGATGGCGCGAGCCTGCTCCGTGGTCAGTCCCGAGACCTGCGGAACCTCGACGGTCACCACCGGCAGTTTGGGCGTCACATACAGGTGCATCACCACCACCGTGGACGCGCTCACAACGATGCTAAGGAGAGCGGACGCGACAAATTGACCTACCGACATACGTTCTAGGGTATCAAAAAAGCTTGCCGTTCCACTTCGAAGTCACCACGGCCCGTCAGAACACGCAGGCACTGCCCACGTAGCAGCACATCGTCTTGGTGCGGTCTGCTGCCGCAGCGCACGCATCTGGCAACGCGCGAAACGGACGCGGCACAGCAGCTGTCGGATGAAAATCGAGAGAGGAAGGAAGCGAGGCAGGAGCGCTCACACCGACGAAGCCGATGTGAGTCGCGACGCGCGGATAACTACTTGGCCAAGCCGCGAACGTGTGCCACCAAGGCATTGACGACTTCGGTCTTTTCGACGAGATCCGGGTTCGGCGGCATCGCAGCGCTCTTGCCGACGGCGCCGCCACCGTTCTTGATGATGTTCGCGACGTAGTCATCCTTGACGCTGTCCTGCCAGGCCTTGTCCTGGAAGTTGCGCGGCTTGGGGCTCAGGCCAGCCGAGCCAGGACCGTCGCCAGCGCCCGTGGCACCGTGGCAAACCGTACAGCGGCTGGAAAAGATCTCGGCGGCTTCCTGCTTCGCAGCGGGGGAAATCGGCGGCGCCGAGCTGCCACTGTTCTTGTTACAGCCCGAGACAGCGACGATAGAAACGAGAGCAAAGCCAGCAAACAGGATCTTAGACGACATGGTGTTACCTCTTTGGGTTTTCAGGGATAGGCGCCACCTTGGCTTCTTCAAACTGAGCGATGCTTTTTAGCGTAGTCCGTCGGAGAAACTCCGAAACTCGCTCGCGCTCCTCAGTCCAGAAACAGTGGGCCGGACAGTTACGCTCTTCGGAACACGCTGCTGTGCCGAGCATACAGCGCTTTTGCACGATGGGATCGTCGAAGACCTCGCAGATCTCCAGCAGGGTTACTTGCTCCGCTGGACGAGCCAACGAAACACCGCCACTGGTTCCGCGCTGCGTCGTCAAAAACCCCTTTCGCGCCAGCGTGTGAACAATCTTGGCCAAGTACGCGGGCGGGATTCCCGTCGCTTTCGCAATGTCGCGAACGAACTGCGCCCCGAGCCGCTGCTGATAGCGGCTCAAGTGTCCGAGCGCGGCAATCGCGTATCCCACCGTCTGACTCAGCATTTCGCGGCTGATTACGCGACCAAAAGACCCGGTTGTCAATTGACATGTTTGTCTACGGAGACGTACCTCGATCCTCTCGACGCAGCAGCTCTACACTGCGCGAGTGCCTTCAGTGCCACGCGCGGCTCGGCTGCATTTCGATTGCCAGGTCCAACCATTCGTATTACTCAGCAGCAATGCTTTCTTTGATTTCACGAATCGCGCTCGCGGCGGCGCTCACAACCATTGGATGTGCATCTACAAATACACACTCAATTCGTCCGATGGAAAGCATGCTTGGCAGTCTTCCGCCTGGCATCAAGACGCTTCAACCGATGCTGCATCAGTATACGCCAGCAGCCATTACATTTTATACGCTCTGGGATTCCGCTCGAAAGCTTCCACGATGGCATCCAAACAATGTACTGTTCAAAATCTCCGAATACGAGCCAACCCAAGAGCAGATCAAATGGGCAAATGATCACCAAGTCTATGTATCTGTCAACTGCGATCTACCAATCAAGCACAAAGAAATTCAGTACATTGACTGTAGTTTTGCTCAAGACAAAGAGCTGCGCCATCTTCTAGAGATGCCAACGATTCGTGGACTGATATTAAATGTATCACCAAACGAAGAGTACAACAAAACCAACCTAAGAACGCTCATCTCTTCGCCTCATCTCATGGCATTAAATGTGTATGGCTCACGATTTGATGACGAAGACATGCAGGCGCTGACTCGGGCATCGTCGCTAAGCGCGCTCACAATTTCCAATACTTACGTATCCGAGCGTGGCTTGACACTACTTAAACAAATGAAGCAGCTTCGGATGCTTAACATCGGGCAAGGACCAACTGGTATCGAATGCTCTCGTAACGAACCTTGCGGAGAGCCGCCACCCGCTCCGGCTTTGACAAAAGGAACACTCGATGTTCTCGTACAGCTTCCCAATCTTTACGCACTGTCAATTGGTTATGTTGATTTACAAAAAGATGCAACCATCACCTCACTGCGTCGATTGAAGCATCTTACACATTTGCGCATCGATGCCCCGCTAAGCCCAGAGCGAATCAATCAGGTGCTCTCACTATCGAGACTACGCGAGTTAGAGATATCATTGGACGATCATGACGACTTCGAGCTTGTAAAAAATTCCTCTTTGGAGTTCTTACGCCTCAGCACCTTCTGGGGTCGACCGATCAAACAGCGAGACATCCATCAGCTAGTTAGCCTACAAAATTTGAAAGGACTCGATCTCTATAGCGCAATGTTAGAAGATTATAGTGGCGAAAAAGAGGCACTGAGATTCTTGCTATCTGCCCATCCACTGGAAACCATTGTTCCCACGGCACTGCATCTCTGCCCAGAAATTATGCAGCAGAGATCTCACCAAGCTTGCCCATACTAGATTGATATCTTCAGGCAGCGATTTGGACGTACGCATCCACCCACATCATCGAACACAAGTCAGTGGGAGCGTCTGTTCCATCGCCAGCCGTTCTAAGGGAACGGTCCGCACCAAGCGAGGAACCAGTCCGTGCGCGCAGTGAAAAATCGCTGCGCAGGAGAGCCGCTTACGCGGCAAGGGAAAGCCAGAAAGGGCGTTCCCGACGGGAAACAGAGGGTGAGTGAAGGGGTTCGAACCCTCGACGACCGGAGTCACAGTCCGGTGCTCTACCAGCTGAGCTACACTCACCAGAAGCGAGGGGCAGTCTACGTAGGGCCCTGTTTCCCTACAAGCAAAAAATGTCGTTTTTCGCGAATCTTTTGCAGCGCGAGGCTGCAGCGTCGGGATGAGCAGCGTCCGAGCTTCACGAACCAGCGAGGACTGCGGCAAACTGCTCGACGGCCCAGTCCAGATCAGCGGAGCTTACGACGAGCGGCGGCGCAATCCGCAGCACCATGTCGTGGGTTTCTTTGCACAGGACGCCGCGACGAGCCAGCGACTCACAGAAGGGACGCGCTGGGCGATCCAGCTCGATGCCAATCAGCAGACCACGACCTCGGACCTCGCGCACGTACGGGCTCTGGATGGCACGCAGACGAGCCAGCAGCGGACCGCCGAGCGTAGCAGACTTCTGACACAGCTCTTCGTCACGTAGAACCGCAAGCGCGGCGCGCGACACGGCACAAGCCAGCGGATTGCCACCGAACGTGCTCCCGTGGCTGCCCGGCGCAAAGACCGACATCACTTCGCTCGACGACAGGACCGCCGATACCGGATACGCACCGCCGGACAGCGCCTTGCCGAGCACGACGACATCAGGCAAAACACGCTCATGCTGCGATGCGAGCAGGTAGCCAGTACGACCCAGTCCCGTCTGAATCTCGTCGGCAATCAGCAGAACACCGCGCTCTTTGCACAGCTTGGCCGCCGCCGCAAGATATCCGTCGGGAGGCATCAAAATTCCCGCTTCCGCTTGGATGGGCTCGACGAGAAATGCACAGGTCCGAGGGGTAATCGCAGCCTCTAGCGCGGCCACATCGCCAAACGGAATGCTGACAAAGCCCGGCGTATACGGTCCGAAGCCGTCGCGATACAGCGGGTCCGAGGAAAAGCTGATGATCGTCGTGGTGCGACCGTGGAAGTTGTTGTCGCAGACGATGATCTCGGCCTGTCCGTCGGGGATTCCTCGCTGTTGATATCCCCAGCGACGAGCGAGCTTGATGGCAGTTTCGACCGCCTCGGCACCGCTGTTCATTGGCAGCATTCGCTCATAGCCGAGCAGCGAGCACAGCTCCTGTTCAAACAGCGGAAGCTGATCGTTGCGAAACGCGCGCGAGGTCAAGGTCACACGCTGGGCTTGTTCGACGAGCGCAGCGACGATGCGAGGGTGACAGTGGCCTTGGTTGACCGCCGAATAGGCCCCGAGACAGTCAAGATAGCGCTTGCCCTCGACGTCGGTCATCCAGGCTCCGCGTGCTTCCCGAATGACCACCGGCAGCGGCTTGTAGTTGTGCGCGCCAAACTGCTCTTCGAGGTCAATAAAGTGCTGCGTCGTCGCTGGAAGATTCTCGTCGTGGGCCATGGTCTTACCCTTCTTGTCGAGCCGCCTCGCGAAGGAAGCTGGCGATCTCGGCTGCATACTGTCTGGCTGTCTCGACTTCGCCCGTCTTGAGCGACACCGCCCCAACCGCAGGATGTCCGCCGCCGCCGTAACGACCACACAGCGTCGCAATGTTGGCGGTGCGTCGCTCGGAACGCCAGGGATTGCTGCCTACGCTGATCTTGGTTCGTCCGGGCAGCGCTGACAAGCCGACGACGTAGTGCGCGTCGGGAAACAGATAGTACGGAGCGAACTTGCTGATCTGTAGATGCGCTTTGTCGACGGCATCATAGGTCACAACACCGTCGGTCAGCACTGCGCGATCTTTGAGCATCGTCAGCACTTCGTCGCGCTGAACCAGCAGCGGCGCAATACCGATTTGGACATAGGACTGCGCGGCAATCTCGTCGAGCGTTCGCGTTTGAAGGTCGGCAATAAAGCGGACCTTCAGGGACGGATCGCGGTTCTGTTCGACCCACAGCATCAGCTGGAGCGCGGACTCTTCGCACATCACCGCTTGCTCGGGACTTGCGAAGCGCGCTCCGTCGATGAGATCGGCCCACGCGATCAGGTTGGAAAACGCGCTGTCGTCGAAGCCGAACTCACTACGGCAGCGATCGGCGAGGAACTTGCTGCACGACTGCGCCGCCGGATCGTAGAAGTGATGCGAGTGCTGGACGGAGCGAAAGTGCGCACCGTCGGCGTCGCTCATGAACGCGCTCTGGTGGTGATCAAACCACCAGCCCAGACGAGGGTCCGCCGAATAGCGAAAGTCGACGCAGACATGTTCCAGGTCGGGACCATCAATGAACGCGCCCGCGAAGACATCGCCGGGACCGTGATTCATCCCGACGAAACCAAAGGTCGCGCGTGGATCGATGCGCTGACGGTAGAACTCGGAAAACAGCGCGGCTGAAGTCGCACCGTCGAAACAGTTGTCGTGGTACAGGACGCGAACGTGCATCAGGGAAGGCTCTTTCGTCAGATCCGGATGTGCTTCCAAGCGCCGCGACGGAACTCTGCAAACGTCACCGTCGCCAGCATGCCGATGTAGAAAATCATCGAGCCCCAGACGCCCCACATGCCAAGCCCGAAGGTGATGCCGGCCAGCCACGACAGGGGAATCAAGCAGACAAAGTGCAGGATTCCCTCGGCGACCATGACGAACACGGTGTTGCCCGCGCCGTAGAGTGCTTGGGTAAAGACCAGCGCGACGCTGATCATCGGACAGAAGAAGCCGAGCACGCGCAGGATCGGCGCAGCGACGCGAATGACATCGGGATCGGGGTTCCAGAAGTGCAGGATCGGCTCCGCCCAAGCCGCCAGGATGAGACCGAGCACCAAGAACAGCACCGAGCCAATGCGCGCCGCTTGATAGGCGTACTGCTCGGCGAGATCGAACTCTTTGGCGCCCATGCTCTGGCTAACCAGCGTTGCCGTCGCTGTTCCGTAGGCCAAGCACGAGATAAAGACAATCTGCAGGACGTTGATGATGTTGGAAGTCGCCGTCGCAAAGATCGTGCGACCGACGCCGTGACCCGCGAGGCTATCGAGCTTGGCGACGACAAACAGCACAAAGCCGAAGCCGCCCATCGCGAACATCGTGGCAACGCCCGACGGAACCGACAGCTTGGCGATCTGCCAAATCGTGCTCGCTGATGCGTTGCTCAGACGACGAACATTGAACTTGTGGTATTCGCCTCGCAGCGACCAGACAAGCATCAGAACCAGTCCCACATAGGAGCTGAGCATCGACGCCAGACCGGCTCCGGGCACGCCCATGTGAACCAGCTTGTCACCGAACATCGAGACGAGAATGTGATGAATTCCGTCGACCACCGGGATGCCGGGAAGATCCGGTCCGTAGATGAAAGCGACGCACATCAGGAAGTTCGCAACGTTCATCACGATCGCGACGCCCATGTGGACGCGGGTCTTGCCCAGTCCGTCGAAGAACGCCTTCAAGCTGGCGGTCCAGACCATGCTGGTGATCTGCAAAAAGCGCCAGCGCAGAAACGGCACGCCGAGCGCAATCACCGCCGGATCTTTGTTCATCAGTCGGAACAGATACGGAGCCGCCGCGTAGGTAAATGCCGTCACGACGATCGATGCGAGCACGGCCAGAAGCTGTGAGTTCGTCGAGACAGCGCCTGCTCCTTCGTGGTCGCCTGCGCCGATTCGTCGCGCCGTCAGCGCTTGCGTGCCGACGCTGATCGCCGCCAGCATGCCGCCAAAAGCCCACAGCAAAATCACGCTGATTTGCAGCGCGGTCTGGCCGGGGGTCGACTCTGCTTGCGGCAAGTGTCCGACGAGGACATGGTCGACTTGATTGATAAGGGTTTGCGTCAGCATAGCCATCATCACCGGCGAGGAGAGCCCGATGATGCGGCGGGTCAGTTTGGGATCGAAGAAGGACATGTTGGACTTGGTTGGCCTCGTGGCTGGCCCGCACCGAGCGGTGCGAAGGCGCGGTTTTAGCTTGGCCCTACGGCTTTCACAAGACGTGAGATGCCATTATCGCCGATTCTCGACCGGCATCGGATCTTCGCCCCCAGGATTCGGCCCGGCGAGCGTGCAGCGGACTGTGCTACGAGCATGGCTCGGGATCAATGCTGCCTTCGGGAAGGATCGCAGAGAGTGCGCGTCGCGCAGAGTCATCAAACACCCCGTCGGCCAGATACGCACCGAGCGCATCGAGATATCGTCGAGACAGCGCCACCGCGTGGGCAAAGCGCGCGGGAAAATCGAGTGCGGCATAGACCTCGGCCCGAGCGGCGTCCCGGGCTA
>CALMML010000113.1 GCA_937868485.1 uncultured Myxococcales bacterium
ACATCGTCACCGCTTTGAGGTCAGCAACGTCTATCGCGAGCGGCTTGATCAGGCTGGCTTGGTGCTGTCTGCGCTCTCTCCCGACGGACATCTCGTCGAGATGGTGGAAATTCCTGGGCATCCGTACTTCGTTGGCTGCCAGTTCCATCCCGAGTTCAAGAGCCGTCCGACGGAGCCGCATCCACTGTTCCGAGAGTTCGTTGGCGCGGCGCTTTCGCACAAGCAGACCCGCGCGTAGTCGTCCGTAGAAGGCTCGTCAGCGAAACGTCACGCTCGACTGAGCCTTCGTCAGCTTGATGCTGAGTGTGCCGCCTCGTTCTTTGGACCAAGTAAAGCCACTGCTCTGCATATCGAGATCGGGACTTGTGGCGACGCGTAAAAGCGTCTCTGTCCCTGCTCGTACTTGCGTGGGCTCGACGGGAAGCGGGCTGACCTGCAGCACCAATCCTTGCGCAAACACCGATCCTGAGACGGCAGAAATCGTCTGGGTGCGCGGGTCGTATCCAAGTCGTGTTCCGTCGTAGACCACAAACTGCGAAGGCTGTTCGCCCGGAACCATGAGCACCCAGAGCAGCCCTGGCTGATTGGCAAACGACTCGACGCTGGCATCGGTCGTCGGTGACAGCGTGTCGATGGTCGGACGCAGCATTGGAACAATCGCTCCCGCGCGCACAAACAGCGGCAGCTTGTGAAGTGGCGCCGATACCTCGACGGTGCGCTCGCTGAGGCCAGCGAAGATCTCACCGCTGACAAAGTCGATCCAGGTTCCGGGGGGAAAAAGGACGCTGCGACGGACGGCTCCGCGTGTCATGACGGGCGCAACCAGCAGATCATCACCAAACAAATATTCGTCGCTGGGATGTGACGTCAGACGAGGATACGCGAGCCCAAGCGGACGCTGAATCGGTCGTCCCGTCTGCGCAATCGACTCAGCGAGCGTCCACTCATACGGAAACAGCCGCAGGTGCAGGCGCGCAAACTCTCGATACAGGTCGAGCGTCTGCGTGTCGCGTCCGTTTTCGGGCGTAAATTCCCACGGCGGCTGGCTGGTCGAGTCGCCAACCTGCATCACCGACGACAGCGCTGTCTGCTGGAACCAGCGAATGTACAGCTCTTTGTCGGGCGGACCGTGACGGTAACCGCCTGTGTCGGAGCCAAAGAATGGGAACCCAACCACGCCCAGGTTCAAGCCCATGACCACCGTCGCTGGCAGGCCGCCGACACCGAGCACCGTCTTGCCGTCTCCGCTGCGTAGGTTCTCTCGGTAGCGTGTAAAGGTTGCGTCCATGTCGCCAGGCCAGATCACCGAGACATGTTTCTGATCACCGAAGCGACCCGTTCGACAGAGCAGGAATCCACCGTCAGACGGAAGCAGCTCCGCGTAGGCTCTGTGATAGAGCAGCTGATACGTGTGGTGCATCGTTCGCTCGTCGCTGCCATCGGAAAATCGCCAGCCCGTGCGTGCGCTGCCAAGGCCAACCATCACGTCTTCGCCGTAGTCGAGCTTGAAGCCTTCGATCCCGAGCTTGATGTAGCGTCCGACGCGGTCTTTCCACAGAGCGACAGCCTCGGGATTCGTAAAGTCGATCGGCTCGCTCCAGCGATTGAGCAGCACGCCCGTCGCTTTGGGAAACAGTCCGCGTCGCGTGGCCTCGGCAAGGTCTGGACTTCCCGGTTCCAAATACGGTGCATGCCACAGCGAAAGCCGCAGTCCCGCCGCGTGAATCTTCGCAATCATCGTCTGAGGATCGGGAAAGCGCGCTTTTTCAAAGTCGAAGCTGTTGACGAAGCTGGCATACGGTCTGTCGATCCAGATCGCGCTTGTTGCCAAGTCCAGGTCGCGAATTTTGCGAACGTCGTCGAGAACCTGCGCTTGATCCTTGTTTTCGTTGCGCCAAATCCACGGTCCGAGCGCCCACTTCGCGGGCTTTTGCGGCTGTCCCGTGATCTCGTAATAGCGTCCGGTGATGTCGATGGGCTCGTCGGCAGCGAGTAGGTGAAAGCGCAGTCCGTTTTGGCTGTCTTCGCCGGTGCCAAAGGTGGTTTCCAAAAGGTCCGGCTGCTTGTTTGCGACGGCAAAGACGCCGGGGCGACGACTTTCCACAAACAGGCCCCAGCCGCGCGTTCCAATCAACAGCGGAATCGGCACGCGCAGCTCGTTGCTCTTCGACTCGAGCACATCGACCTCTTGCTGCATCGGACGGACCTTGCCGCGATGGTTGACTTCGTCGGCGAATCCTCCGAGTCCGTAAAACGCTTCGCTTGTGTCGACGCGCGGACGTAAGCGAAGGTAGGCGACAGGGCGCTCACTGCGCACCTTGGGGGACAAGGTCGCCACAAAGCGACCGGGACCGCTGCGCTCGATGTGTACGCTGGCAAGCTGTCCGTCGCTGAGCGTGATCGCGAGATCAATCTGCGTGTCGCTTTTTGCTGCGAGTGCAACCGATTCGGCGTGATGCCAGATGAGGTCAGCGGGCTCTCCGGCGGACAGCACATCGTCGCCATATTCCAGCCAGTACGGATCGAAGCTGGCGCGCGCATCAAGCTGGGCGACCGTTGCGACCTGCCACGCGTCCGCTGGAAAGCGCAGCAGCTCCACTTCTTTTTGCAGAAGTCGGAGCGTTGTCGTCGCTGGCTCAAACTCGACTGCGTAGTCTCCGTCGATGATGCGAACCGGATCAGCCACCTGTTCACCGCAGCCGACGAGCGTGAGCAGCATCAGCCAAGGCAGGCTGGGAACCCGCGCCTTCCGCAGCGGTCTGAAGGGCGTAACGGAAAGCGGCTGACCGTGTCGTGCCAGGTGGGAGCGATTCATGTCCGCAGCAAACCACGACCGCCAGGGCCCGCGAAAGGTTGTGTACTATGGGAAGTAAGATTCAACGAGGAGCCTCTGTGATTGGGATGTCTCGTATACAGGTCTGGCCGCTTGGGCTGGGACTGCTTGGTCTGTCGGCGTGTGCGACGCCGGTGAAGCTGGTTCACGACGCGGCGATCTTGCCGTTGCGCTCGGTGCGACTGTATGAAACCGGCATTGGCTACTTCGAGCGAGCCGGGACGCTGGGCTCGCGCTCGACGGTGCTGCCGGTTCCAGCGGGACACATCGATGACGCGCTCAAGACCATGGTGGTGCTGTCGCGGGATCAAAAGACGCGCGTTCACGGTCTGGAGTTTGCGAGCAGCGTCAGTCCCGGGATGGGTCGCGCGCTGGCTGGGCTGACGCCGTCCGTCGATGATCCGATCGATTTCCAGAGCCTTCTGCGAACCTGCAAAGGCGGCGAGGTCGAAGTTCGCGTGGGAACGCAGCTGGTGAGCGGGCGGCTCATCGACATCGTCGGAAAGTCGTCAGATCCTGCGCCCGCGTCGAAGAGCGATGAGGACGAAAGCAAGCCGACGGAAAAAGCGACTTCGTCCGTCGTGGCAGAACAGGCGCTGCTGCTGCTGTCGAACGCGGGAGAGCTGCTTCGTCTGCCGATTCGTCAGGTTGCGTCGGTGCGTCCGCTTGATCCGTCGTTTGCGCCTCGGCTACGGACCGCGCTGGATGCCACGTCACAGCGAAGCGCCAATGCGCAGCGTCTGATTCGACTGCTCAGTCGCGACGGAGGTCCAGTTACGATTGGCTACGTCGCTGAGTCGCCGCTGTGGCGCGTCACGTATCGCTTGGTCGTCAGCGACAGTGGTCGTGGTGGCGTGCTGCAAGGCTGGGCGCTGATTCACAACGACACCGACGAAGACTGGCAAAACGTCCAGGTTCACTTGGTCAATGGGCGTCCCGACTCGTTTCTGTTTCCACTGGCTGCGCCTCGCTATTCGCGACGGACGCTGATTACGCCGGACAATCAGCTCTCGACGGTGCCGCAGCTTCTGGGTCGAAGTCCCGATCAGATGTGGGGCGATCACGTCGGCGACAGCTTCGGCGAAGGTGGACTTGGGCTGTCTGGCGTTGGAATGGGCGGCGGTGGCAGCGGTGAAGGCTCGATTGGACTCGGCTCGATCGGAACGATTGGACACGGCTCAGGCTCGGGAAGCAGCTCGGCAACGGGCTCCAGCTCACTGCTGCAAGTGGGCAACCTGGCTGCCGTCGCCAAGTCGAGCGGCGTCGAGGCGGGTGCGCTGTTTACCTATTCGCTCGGCGAGCCGCTGGAGCTGCGCGCGCATGGCTCGGCGCTGGTTCCGTTTGTGCAAGAAGCGCTGGAAGTCGAAACGATTACGTTTTTGTCGTCGCCGGGAGAGTCAGCGCGGAGCGGTCTGCGGCTGCAAAACTCGACGAGACAGACGCTTCCGGGCGGTACGCTGGCGGTGCTGGGCGACGGTGGGCTGCTTGGTGAGTCGGCGCTGGAGCGGCTCAAGCCAGGGGAGCGACGCTTCATTCAGTACGGCGTCGAGCTGGATGTCGAGGCGACGCGGGTCAAGCAGACGCAAAAAGAAGATCCGCAGCGTGTGACCTTTGATCACGACAAGCTCGAAGAGCACTTTCTGCGACGACGTGATCAGCTCTTGCGGGTTGAAAATCGCAGCGCGCAGGCTCGGCAGCTGTATCTCGGGCTCGGACTGGCGGCGAACTCGCAAGTGCAGGGCGCGGATCGGCTGGACTTTGACTCGGAAAAATCGTCGCCGGTTGCGATCTTTGAGCTGGCTCCGCAGAGCAGGGCAGAGCGACCGCTTACGACGATTGAAGGCTTGGCGCGTCGGTCGGAGCTGCGCGCGATTCAATCGAATCGACTTCAGCAGCTTTCGACGGCAAGCAGTGTTCCGCAGGCTGAGCGCGCCATCTTGAGCGAAGCGTATCAGCGTCAGAAAGAGCTAGAGGACGCGAGCAAAGAAGCCGACAAGGTTCGCGCCGAGCTGAAAAAGACCGAAAAAGAGCTGGAGCGACTGCAAGAGCACCTCAAAGCGCTCGGCAAAGACAGCGGAGCAGGGCCCGATGGCAACCCGCTGGTGCGTCGAATCTTGGAATCGGAAGATCGGCTCTCGACGGCGCAGAAGCGACTGGAAGGGCTGGATGCGGACTTGGAACGGCGACGAGATCTGGTGCGGAAGGTGCTAGAGCGTCTGCCAAAGAGCAAAGACAAGGCGAGCGGATCGTAGCGTCGTCAGATATCACTCGGAACGTACTTCAGTCAGCGCGTTCCGAGGCTGCGCGAGCTGTTAGCGACTCAGTCGGCCTTGTTTGTCGACCTGCGCGTCGATGCCCAGATCGTCGATGACACGCTCGACCGACGAGCGATCCGAAACACTCAGTCCTGCGTCGGCCATTCCTTCGACGATGCGGATCTTGATGCGGCGGCTCTCTTCGGTCTTGCTGAGCAGCAGCTTTGTGAGCGGCTCGGCGACCACCTCTGGCTGGCCTTGGTGAAGCAGCGCTTCGACCGCTTTGAAGCGCACACCCTCGTCGATGTCTTCCAGGTATTGCAGTAGCAGCGCGGCAATCGCTGGATCGCGATGTTCCCCCATGAAGTGAACGAGCTGGGTCTTTTTGCCGGGATCACGCACATAGCTGTTGTCGTTTTGCTCGCACAGCACCCGCAGCGTCTCGCGGAGGTCATCACCCTTGGCGATCTGTTCCAGCACGCGAAGTGCCCAGCCAAGCGTGTCGCTTTCCTTCATGTACTTGCGCAGCGCCGGCAGGACCTTCGTCCCCATCGCAGCCAGCTCGTGGTAAATCCACTCTTTCTCTTGCTCGTCCTCGATGGTCTTGTCGTAGACGAAGCTAAAGCGGCGCAGTAGACCAATGATGGCTTCTTGGCTGCCATCGTCGCGGAGCAGCTCCAGCGCACGGAATCGATCGGGGGACTGCGCATGCTTGTCGCTCGCGCGCTGAATCATCTTCTGAAGGTTGCGGGCTTGCCGTCCTTCTTTGGTGAAAAAATCTGCCAGGCCCAAAGTCAGTACCTCGTTCCTCTACCAGATAAGACCGCGCCTCTTCTTGCGCTAGGGCACGGGCAACTTTTTGTGGGGATTTGACCGCGTACTTTGTACGCTCCGTCGAGAGTGCTGCTACTTGCACAGCTCCATCCCGCGTTGTGCCTCGGGATTGGAGCTGTTCGGTCCGTTGAGAACCTTGGTGTAGTAGATGCGCGCTTCTTTGCAGTTCTTCTGCTTGTAGTAGGCCTTCCCGAGGAGCAGATAGACATCCTGGCTCGTGGCCTTGTTCTTGAGCGCCGCTTTGCCCCACTTGATGGCTTCACCGTAGCGGCCTCGTCCAAACTCTGCTTCGCCCATGCAGGCCAGCGCCAGACCGCGAATCTGCGCATTTCCCGCCGCTGCGTAGCACAAGTTGAACGCGACTTCGTTACGGCTCGCGTTGATGGCCAAGCGACCTTCTTCAATCTTTCCAAGCGCCGCCGAGCGATCGATAAACGGCGGCATCGTCAGCGTTCCCAGCTTCTTGCTGCCGTCGCCGTCCTCTTTGTCCTTCTTGGGCGGCTGAACTTTGGTCGGGTTGGGATCGACGCTCACCGGCGGTTTGGTCGACGAACCCGCGTCGGGCGGACTGGTTTGTGGCTGCACCACCACGACGGGCACCTGTCCCGCATCCTGCGTCTGTGGCGTCACCACCTTGACGGGACCTGCGTCGGGCTGCGGCTTCGGCGGAGGCTGCGTCAGTACCCAATACATCGTCGCAAACAGCCCAATCAGACCGCCCGCCAGCGCAATTCCACCGACGATGATGGTTCGCTTTCCGCCCGGCTCCGGCTTGGCCGTCGGAATGTCCGTCGCTGACTTGCTCGGAGGCGGACGGCTCGGTACAAGCAGCACACCCGCCATGATGTCCGACAGGATCCGCTGCATCTCGGCGGCTGCGTCGGCCATGCTCTGCGGACGGGCTTCCACCGTGCGCGCCAGCATTCGCATCACCAGCTTCGCCATCGCGTCGGGAACATCGGGCCGCAGGCTGGCGATCTCGACCGGATCTTCCGTCGCCTTGCGGATGAGGATGTCCATCATGTTCGCACCCGCAATCGGGGCCTTGCCGGTGAGCATTTCGTACAAGATCGCGCCGAGTGAGTACACGTCGCTGCGCGCATCGGCACCTTTGCCGGCGGCTTGCTCGGGCGCCATGTACTCGGGCGTGCCCATCGCCATGCCCGGCGTCGTCAGCTTCTGCTCTTTGGAGTCTTCCAGCGACTTGGCAATGCCGAAGTCGAGCACCTTGACGAAGTCTTTGGTCCCGTCGCGGTGAATCAGGAAGATGTTCTCAGGCTTCAGGTCGCGATGGATGATGTTGCTCTGGTGTGCCGCCGACAGCGCCTGGGCAACCTGCGAGCCAATCGCCAGTGCATCCGTCACTGGCAGTCGCTTGTCCTTTTGCAGTCGCTGCGCGAGGTCGATTCCTTCGAGCAGCTCCATCACAAAGTAAAACGAGCCGTCGATGGTGGTGCCGCTGTCGGTGACTTCGATGATGTTCGGATGTCCGATCCGCGACGCAGCCCGCGCTTCCATCCGAAACCGTGCGACGACTTCCGGCGTGCGCGAGTAGACCGGATGCAAGATCTTGATCGCGACTTTGCGACCAATCTCCGTGTGTTCTGCCTCGAAGACGCGACCCATGCCGCCTTCGCCGATCTTGCGCAAGATTCGCCAGCGCTCGATCACCGTGCCGAGCATCTTCCCGGTGTCGTACGCCGAGAGATTTTCTAGCACCTGACTCGGGATTTCGCCTTCGCGTAGCTTTCCCTTGTCACCCGCCGACGGATTTTCAATCTCTTTTAAGATATCCGCCCGTCGCTGTGCCTTCTGCTCTGCCGCTTCCCGCTCGCTCTGCGCTTGCTTTTGAACCGCCTGAAGTCGCTCGTGGACATTTTCGAGCAGATCTTGCCGCTGCCGTCGCTCGCGCTCGATGTCTTCATCGAACAGATCGGCCATAAAGGCCTTCACCCGCTCGGAGTCCGTCGCGACATAGTCTCGGTTCGACGCCAAAAAGGCCGTCAGATCCGCGCGGAACTGCTCTCCCGTCGCATAGCGCTCGTCGGCATTCTTCGCCAGCGCTTTGAGCACAATCTTATCGAGCATCGCCGGCACACGCGGCGCACGCAGCGACGGAGGATCAATCAGCGGATTGCGCACCCGCTCGATCAGCTCGTGTCCTTCGGCGCCATGCTGCGGAAACAGCTGCCTTCCCGTCAGCAGCTCCCACAGGATGATGCCCGCCGCGTAGATATCGGTTCGTCCGTCGATCGGCTCGCCGCGCGCTTGTTCCGGCGACATGTACGACACCTTGCCGTAGATGATGCCAGCGGCGGTCTTTTCCAGCTTCAGCGTCGAGCTGGCCAGACCAAAGTCCGTGAGCTTCACTTCTCCGTTGAAGCTCACCAGCACGTTCGGCGGCGAGACATCGCGGTGAACCAGCTTGATGTTGCCGAAGTTGTGCGCGTAGTGAAGTCCGCGTGATAGCTCTCGAGCGATATGCACCGCAACGTCGACGGGAAATGCAATTCCCTTTTTCGCACAGCGATTCCAGACCGCTCGCAGGTCTTTCCCGTCGATGTAGTCCATCGCCAGGTACAGCTCGGACTCGACCATGCCTGCATCGAACACCGGCACCAAGTTGCCGTGAGACAGGCGCACCACGACCTTGGCCTCGTCGCGGAACCGATTGACGTATTCCGGATCCGCAAGGTGCGGCAGCACCGTCTTGATGACGCACAGCCGCTCCATTCCGCGATCACCGACGCAGGACAGATAAAGAGCACCCATTCCACCCTGAGCGAGCGGTGAGAGCAGCGTGTACCGACCGAACGGTCGCGGGAACTTATCGGCCACAGTCGTTGCTCCATCCTAACACATGGAAACTGGCATCTCTCGACCTGTCGCACTGCCTATCGTCGCGAATCTGCGGGAGGATTTGTCCGACATACGGACAACGTCCGAAACTCGGATGCTCGAAAGAACGATTGATACGTGACATTCCGTCGCTGCGCTCAGAAATCAAACCTGGCATGCGTGATGCAAGTGCCCTGTGGATATGAATGGCCTGTTGATTGCAAACCAGCTTCTTTCTGCGGTGGATCGTTTGATGGCTCAGGTGGTGGATGATGCCGTTTTACACGACGGACTGGGACGAGAGCGCCAGCGTCTGGTGGCCTGCATCGAACATCACTTTGGCTACTCGGTCTCGTCTGCACGGCTACAGCGTCGGCTGCATCGCTATCGGCGCAAGCTCTGTGCGCGGCCAAGTGTCAGGCTCGGCTGTTATCGCGCGCTGGCGCTTGGACTTCTGTCCAGTCAGCGCTTCGACGTGCTGATGCTGCTGTATCGGCGCGCAGTGGCTCGTCACGATCACAGTGGCTCTTCGTCGGAAACACCGACATCTTCTTCGCCTGGTTCGTCCAGTGGAGCCGGGCTCGGTGACAGCACTGGGGCCGCGTCGCCACTGCTGCGAATGAACTTGAGCAGCACTTCGACGATCTGCGCCTGAAGCTGACGCACTTGCGGAAGACGCTTGGGCCGGAATCCTTCGACGAAGATAGTGAACACCAAGACGCCGGGATGTGAGCCCACATACCCGGACAGCAC
Organism: uncultured Myxococcales bacterium; assembly: GCA_937868485.1. Taxonomy (GTDB): domain Bacteria; phylum Myxococcota_A; class Polyangia; order Palsa-1104; family JAEUJZ01; genus JAEUKA01. Next base: position 9,514 of record CALMML010000113.1, read on the forward strand.
CGATACGCCATTGAGCGTTCCGGTCTTGCCTCGGACTAGGCCATGACTCTGTCCTCGAAAGCGATAGTGAATTGTTCCATCGATCCCACCGACGGCCAGCGACTGGATAAACTCCGGTCCAAGCTCCAGGCTGTGATACAGCTTCAGCAGCAGCTTGCCGACGTCGATGGGCCGAACGCGGTTTTCGTAGGTCAGTCCCGATCCGTTCACGAGCCGCAGTCGCTCCGGTTGAAACCCAAGCGGAACCAGCCACTCACTGACTGCCTTTGCGCCTTTTTCCAGGCTCTGGGGCAGCCCAAATCGCACCGCACCGAGCGTCTTCCACACCACATCAGCGACGAAGTTGTTGCTGTCTTTGTTGACCACTCGGCAGATTTCCGAAAGCGGCAGCGAGCGATGCTCTGCGATAAGCCGCAGCGGCCCTGTGGGCGTCGGACCGATTCGAATCGTGCCGTTGTGACGGATGCCTGCGTCCTTCAGTACCGTCGTCAGCGTCGCAATGATCCACTCACGAGCGTCGGGAATTCGCTTCTTGACCGAGGCTGCGCTGCGCTTGCTGCCGATGCGACCGCGAACCTCAATAACCAAGTGATCGTCTTTGCGGTGCGAGTCCACCGTCAGCTTGGCTTTTTTGCCTGCGACGGTCCTTACCGAGCTTCTCAGCACAAAGTACGGCGACGACGGCTCCAAGGTAACTCGTGCGCCTCGTCCAACGCTGCTCGGGGTCACACGGACCCGATAGGCATCGCGATTGAGCATCAGTGCGCCGCCGCCTTGGCCTTTTGCTGGCTCGGTGCTTTCCATGCTGGCTTCATCGCGAAACTGACCGTCGAGAACAATGTCTCCGTCGATTTGCTGAATGCCATGGCGAGCGAGGTCACGGACAAGCTCCGCCAGATCGGCTGGCTGCAGCGACGGATCACCGCTTCCCTGCAAGAACAGATCACCTTTGAGCGAACCCGTCGGTGTTTCGGTGAGCGCGGCTGCCTTTTGACCCCACAGCGAGGTGCGAAACCGAAAGTCCGCTCCGAGTACCGACAGGGCCGCTGCCGTCGTAAAGATCTTGGTATTCGACGCTGGATTGAACGGAGCGTCGGAGTTGAGAGAGAAGACCTCTTCTCCGCTGCGGGCATCGTGAACCGTCATGCCAACCCGCAGCTTTCCAAGCAACGTTCGGTGCGTCAGATCGCGGAGCTTGCTTCGCAGGTTCTCTGCGTGATTCAAAAGTCCGCTTCCAGTCAGTGCTTCGACGGTCGACGACGAAGCTGGATGCTCTGGCTGACTGCGAGCATGCGACGACGCGGGATGGACTGCGCAACAAAGCAGCGGCCCAAAGAGCCAAGATGCCCAGCGAAGTCGTCGTCGCACGCGTTCCGTCATCCCTATGCCGATAGCTTGTGCTCCAGTTCGAGGGACGCAAACTTGCTTGTCTCGTTGCTGAAGTCCAGAAACAAAAGGTACGCCGCTACTTCGCGGTGGTCAAAGGTCGGGTGGGCCAGCATCAGCTTTCCGGCGGCAACCAGCTTGTCTTCCGGCACGTCTTTCATGAAATCGGCATCGGTCAGGCCTTTTTGGTGCTCGACTCCGACGGCATCAAGGAAGGCCGTGAGCAGCTCGCTCTTGGTTTGCCGCAGCCACTCGAACATCATCACCTTACAGCCCGGCTTGCCTGCGAGCACCGACGACCACAGCCGCTTGGCCCACTCTTCATTGCGCTTTTTCAAGCTGGTCTGGTGGGCTTGCCGCGTCGCAGTCAGGCCAATTTCCATCAGCGAGGCTTTCATGGCCGCGCTGCTGAGCGACAGGAACATCTCTTTGAACTTGGGCTCGCCAAGACGCTTGCAGATTTCGTGGGGTGCTAGGCTCACAGGAATCTCCTCTAATCGCTGCGGCGCATTGGGGATTTGCCCGACGGCAAGTGCCGCCGCAGAATGGGCGTTTATCGCCTCAACTTCGTTCATCGTCAAGAGCCGCGGCTTCGGTCTCGCTTGGTTGAGGCCGCGATTACGGCTTGGCCAGCCCTGGCGCTTGATTCGTCGCTGCTGCTTGGCTGGTTGCTCGTGCGTTCGCCGAATCGGCATCTTTTGCGCAGCGAAAGCCAATGTCTCCGTCCCGATAGTCGAGCGGAAGTGCCAGCCGATCGGCGGTTCGAGGCAGTCCGAAGATCGAACAGCAGCCACCACCGCGCAGGACGCGCAGCTTGTCTGTGCTGGTTCCGCGCACGACTCTTCCGTCCGAGCGCAGATAGGCATCGCGCTGGTAGCTGTCTTGCGTCCATTCCCAGACGTTGCCAGCCATGTCCAAGACTCCATACGGCGATGCTCCCGACGGATACAATCCGACCAAGACCGGCTTGCCCGGTGCGCCTTCTTCGGCACAGCGACCATCCATCGAGAAGTTTCCGAAGTTGCCGCGCTGACAGGAAAACTCGTTGCCCCACGGATAGCGTCGTCCGTCCTGGCCCCGAGCTGCTTTTTCCCACTCCGACTCGCTCGGCAGACGCTTGCCTGCCCATTGGCAGTACGCGACGGCTTCTTGCCAGCTCACTTGGGTGACCGGCAGCTTCGCGCTGTTCTTCCCGCTCGATCCGGCAATCGCAGGACAGGCTTTGGCTGCGACGCACTCGCTGTATTGCTCGACGGTAACTTCCGTTCTATCGATGGCAAAGGCAGCCAGGTTGATTCTCGCTGTCGGCTTTTCGTCGGGATCTCCCGATTCGTCACCACGCACAAAGGGTCCGGCTGGCACCGCAATCATGGTCGTCGGGACAGGGAAGATTGCCGTCCCAAAAAGAAGCGCAGACAATGCAGACAGCCACGGAATCATCGGGCCTTTTTGACCGTACTTTGGGTGAGTCGCAAGCGAATTATGTCTAGGCGGCGAGGGCGATCATGACGCGCAGTTCCTTTTTGAATCGACCCGAGGCGACGCGACCGCGTGAGCGACTGATGTATCTGGGGGCAGAGCAGCTGAGCGACGAAGAGCTGCTGGCCTTGGTGCTGGGCTCGGGGGCCGCGACACCGCTTGCCAAGCGACTCCTCGACGCGGCGGGTGGTACGCATGGTCTGCGTCGCTCGGGTCATCAAGCGCTGTGTGCTCTCGCTGGTGTTGGTCCTGCGAAGGCCTGTCAGATCAAAGCCGCGCTGGAGCTGGGACGACGCGCGCTCACGCAAGAGCCGCTACTCGGAATGCAGGTGCGTGCTCCGTCGGACATCGTCAGCGTCATTGGGGCTGAGCTTGGTCAAGCGGAGCAAGAGTCGATTCACGTCTTCGGCCTCGATGCTCGTCATCGCATTCGCTGTCGTCACGTTGCAGCCGTGGGTCAAGTCGATCGCGTGGTGGTGAGCCTGGCGGATGTCTTTCGCCCGCTGATTCGAGAAGGGATGGCTGCGCTCATCGTGGCGCACAATCATCCGAGCGGCGAGGCCAGTCCGAGTGAAGAAGATGAGCGTCTGACGCTCAAGCTGGCGCAGACCGGAATCATGCTGGGCATTCCTCTTCTCGATCACGTCATCGTCGCGCGAACGGGTTTTTATAGCTTTGCCGACCATGGCTTGCTCAGTTCGCCACTGGCACTACCCAGCGTGGGCTGCCTGCGAGGAGACGACGCAGCGAGTGGTCGGCTGGAAAACGAACGCTTGAAAACCGGACGAGCTTCCGCATAAGGTGCGCCCTCGTGAACCCCCTGATCATCGGTGTGGCGGGTGGAACTGGCTCAGGCAAGTCCACCGTGGCGGCCAAGATCGTCGAGGGCCTCCCTGTGGGAAGCGTCGTTACCCTCGATCACGATAGTTATTACCGGGATCGCTCGGACCTGACCCAAGCGATGGCGGAACAGCTGAACTATGACCACCCGGACTCGCTCGAGACGGACTTGCTGGTTCAGCAGCTTCGTCGCTTAAAGCAGGGCCAGGCGATCGACATGCCGCAGTACGACTTCAAGACGCACTCGCGGCTCAAGACTCGTCGTCGAGTGGAGCCAGCGCCCGTCATTGTCGTCGAAGGCATCCTGCTGTTTGTCGAGCCGGATCTGCGTGCGCTGCTTGACATCAAGCTGTTCGTTGACACCGACGCGGACATTCGGATTTTGCGACGGATTCGGCGCGATCTGGAGCAGCGTGGACGCACCTTTCAGTCGATTCGCGAGCAGTACTACAAGACCGTTCGGCCCATGCATCTCCAGTTCGTCGAGCCGTCGAAGCGCTGGGCCGATCTGATCATTCCCGATGGCGGAGAAAACCGCGTCGCGCTCGATATGGTCATCGGTCGCATGCGGCACTATCTGTCCGATACGCTGCGCAATCCCATCGCGACGGAAGACGGCGAGCGTCGCGTCGCACACTGCTAAGCCTTCGACGGTACCTCGTCGGCTGTTTGGGCTTGGCTGTGTATTCGTTTGGTGCTTATGCGTAGTTGGCGAGCAGTCCGGCGGCGAGTGGATGAGCGACGGCTGCTGTGGCTTGTCGAAGCGCTGCTCGATCAAGCTCGACGCGCTGAAGCTGAACGCTAAGCTCGCCTGCTTCCACCGAGACAATCGCGTACTCGGCATGAGCCAAGACGCGCGGCGCTTGTCCGTTTGCGAACTCGCGAAACGGCATGCCGACGCTGCCGGGATTGACGAGCAGGCTGCCTCGGTGCTGACGAATCATCTGCAAGTGCGTGTGACCGCCTGCCATCACGGTGCTCCGTCGCTCGCCGAGCAGCGCGTCCAGCTCTTCGGGAGGTGTCGTCGCCAGCAGGTTTTCCATGTGCGAGCGCGGCGATCCGTGAAACAGCGAAAGCTGGGTCCGTGCGTCGAGCGAGCGCTCAAGTCCCGTCTGAAAGCTGCGCAGAAATGCAAAGTCTGCGGGCCGAAGCTGCTCGCGACACCAGTCGACCGCCTGCTGGATAATGGGCGCTTCGGTGTAGCTGTAGATGAGCTGCGCATCGAGCAGAAACTCGTCGTGGTTTCCCATGATGCACGGACAGCTGTGCAGCTTGAGGATGTCGAGGACCTCGCGCGGATGCGGACCGAGCGTCGCAACATCGCCGAGGCAGATGGTCTCGTCGACACCGTGACGCTGGATGTGACGAAACACAGCTGACAGCGCCACCTCGTTGGCATGCAGATCGGAGATGAGGGCGACTCGCATCGGCAACTCCTCTTAGACGCGCGGCTGCTGCACCAGCGGACGTGGGGCTCCGGGCGCGCGTAGATCCGTAGACTTGGCCATCACAGCCGGTTCATGACGCAGGATTTCTTCGACAAGCTGCGCTGCGTGGACAAGCATCTCGGGCGTGCAGACGCGCGGCGAGTAATAGGCTCGCTCGACGAGGTCCGTCAGCGATTGCAGCTTTTTCCGCCCTTCCGGCGCGAGCGGCTGCGCTGTGCCCATCGACAGTTTGTCCAGCAGCTCACGCGGGGTCTGCGTCGTCACTTGTTCCCCGCTGAGCCCTTCGGCCACCCGTCGCCATTCCTGAAGCAGCCTGGCTCGCAGCGGCTCAATCCGAACCGTCACTTGCCGTAGCTCACCACGATGCGGAACCGATGCCATGAACTGCTGCGACAGATAACCCGGCGCGGCAATCCGCAGCTGATATCGGCCACTGTGAAGCGCGGGCGTCACAAAGCCGCCACTGGAGCTGGTCGTCAGCGTGTGCAGCGGCTCTTCGGAGTTTCCGTCGGAAAATACAGAAATTTGCGCATGGACCGGACTGCCGAAGGTGGCATCGACCACTTGTCCATCGATGTGAAAGTCTACGGCTCGACGCAGGCTCGACAGACGACTCATCGACGTGAGCTGCACGCCGGGATCACCTTGGCGAACTTCGACGGGAACCATCACAGCGGCAGCGTCCAGCGACGGAAGGTTCGACTGGGCTTGGCGCGCACGTAGCTCGACGAGCAGCGCTCTGCCGAAGATCACCAGCTTTCGTCCGAGCACCGTCCCCAGCCAGATCAGCGCCGTCCCGATCAGCGGAAACAGAAAATAGAGCAGCGAGATCGGCTCCGGCGGCAGGATCTGCACCGCAACGTCCGGCGAGCGACCCGGCAGGATGTGACCTCGCTTGGGAAAGACATGTGCCGACAGCAAGGTGGGCCCCGGTGGCAGCAGCAGCTTCGGCACTTGAATCTCGAAGCGACCTTGCGCATCTGTCTCCGCGTGTCCGAGGCTGCGCTTGCGCTGGCTTGCCTCCGATTGCGTCAGTCCTTCGTCGCTCAGCGCTTCCAGTTCGACCAGCTCACCGGGCAGCGGTCCCGCTTCGTCGCGAACAATCCCGGCTGCCGTCAGCTTGCTGCCGTGCGGAATTTCTTGTGCGCCGCGCTTCGACACAAGCTGTAGCGTCACCATCGACTGTCCGAGCAGCACCAGCTCTTGCTTCGTTTCCGACGGTGAGTGAACGCGCGTGCCCGCAAACTGTGCGGTCAGCGTCACGTTGTCGCCCGCTTTGCCGAGCACGCTCGCCGGATAGCGTCGCTCCAGATAGCCTTGGCTGACCGTCACTTGCTCTTGCTTTCGACCGAGCCGCAGCGTCACCACGCCTTCAATCGGCTCTCCCTCACTGCTGAGCTGAAGCCGGAGCGGAAGCTCTTCGGACAGGGCAATCCGAGGCGGAGTCATCAGTCGGACTTGCGTCTGCTGCCGTCCGATGTCGATCGAAAAGACGCTGCGCACGGGATCACGCAGATCGTCCCCACGATAGCTGGCGACGACGGCATACGCGGCGGGAGCGACAAACGCGCGCTCAAACGTCGCGGTTCCATCATCGCTCGTCCGACGCTCACCCAGGTATATCGTCTCACCGTTGCCGCGCAGCTCGACGTGAAGGATGCGATCCGCAAAGGCTCGATCGTCGCCGGATTCACCATCGCTCTGCGGTTGTCCGTCGGCGAGCTGAACGGACAGCGTCACATGAAAGGTATTTTTGCCATCGGGACGACGACTCAGCTCACGCAGCCGAAGCTGACTTTTGCCGCGCACCTTGAGCACGATCGCATCGTCGGCACGCACAGATCGCGACGGAGCGACGACCAGAAGCTGACCCAGCACGGGCAGCGCCAGACGCCAAAACCATCGTGCCGAAAGCTGCATCACTACCAGTATACGCAAAGACAAAGGTGGTCACGTCGCTGGACATGGTGTGCTGTGGCTTCTTCTGCGGAGCCCGGTGCGACCCTGGTACAGTCTTGCTTTCAGATGTCACAAAGTCGGGCGAGTGGGGATGAACCTCTGTTCCCGGAGCCGCAGGGCCTTGCTGAAAAGCGAAAGCTGCCTTCGGACGACTTGCCGCGCGGCGCTTCGATCGGTCGTTATCTGATCATCGAGCGGCTCGGCAGCGGTGGGATGGGCGTGGTGTATTCGGCCTATGACCCGGACCTCAATCGCCGGGTTGCCATCAAGCTGCTGCGTAGTCAGCCGGGGGCGCTGGCATCGCAAGGTCGGGCGCGGCTTCTACGAGAAGCGCAGTCGATGGCGCGGCTGTCTCACCCGAATGTCGTGGCGGTCTTCGACGTCGGTGTCGCGTTCGATCAAGTCTTCGTCGCGATGGAGTTTATCGAGGGTGCCACGCTGGGCGAGTGGCTGGTTCGGACGCGTCGCACCGAGGACATCCTGCGCGTCTTTGTGGATGCCGGACAAGGACTCGCCGCCGCCCACGCAGCCGGAATCGTACACCGCGATTTCAAGCCGGACAACGTGATGATTGGGCGGGATGGGCGGGCGCGGGTGATGGACTTTGGCGTCGCTCGCGATGTGGGAAAGCCGATCTCGGATCCGAGCATTGGCGGCGGGGCGGAGTCGCTGACGTCGAAGGAGCGCGCCAAGGTCGAGCTGGATCACACGCTGCCTGGTCAGTCGTCGGGTCGGCTGGCGTCGCTGGCGGTTAGCTCGCCGCTGACGCAAGAGGGCGCTCTGATGGGCACGCCGCGCTACATGTCGCCGGAGCAGTTTCGTGGTCAGCCGAGCGACGCGCGCAGCGATCAGTTTAGTTTTTGTATCGCACTGTACGAAGCGCTCTGTGGGCAGCCGCCGTTTGCCGGGGACAACCTGGGCGAGCTGGCGATGCAGGTCTTTCAGGGAAATGTCCGTGCGTTTCCGTCGGATAAGAAGGTTCCGAAGTGGCTGCGACGGGTGCTGCTGCGTGGGCTCGCGGTGCGACCGCAGGATCGGTATCCGCAGCTGTCAGAGCTTCTGGAAGAGCTGTCGCTAGAGCGACGACGACGGAAGCGACGGCTGCTGCTGGCGGTTGGCTCGGCGGTGGTGATGCTTTCGTCGGTGATCATCGGTGGCGGCATCTATCGAGGCCAGCAAGCGCTGCGGGCTCAGCGCTGTGCGGAAGTGGATGCGCAGCTTGCGCCGGTCTTTGGCGCGGCCATCAAAGCGAAGGCACACGACGGGCTGCTGAAGACCAAGCGTCCGTATGCCGACGATGTCTGGCGGCGGGTCGAGTCGAGCGTTCAGCGTTACCTCGGCGACTGGCAGACGATGCGGCGCGATACCTGTGACAAGACCTTTGTGGCCGGGACGCAGAGTCACGAGCTGCACGCGCGTCGGCTGCGCTGTCTGGATGCCCGGCTGCAAGAGGTCGCGGCGTTTATGACGCTGCTGTCGCAGGCCGATGAGCAGGTGTTAGACAGTGCCGTCGAGCAGAGCAGTGATCTGGCGCTGCTGGAGCCCTGCGCTGATCCGCACTTTTTGCAGCAGCTCGTCGGGGAGCAAGTGGCCGAGCGCGAGCGAATCGATGTGCTGAGCCGAGAGCTGTCGGAAGCGCGGCTTTTGCACAACAGTGGACGGGTTCAGGTTGCCAAAGAGCGGGCGCAGCGGGTGCTGTCCGCCGCGCAGCAAACGGGAATCCTGCCGGTGCAAGCGCGGGCCGAGCGTGAGCTGTCGCTCATTGAAAGCTCCAGTGGGGATCTGTATGCCGCGTATCGAGAAGCCGTTGCGGCGGCAGCGCTTGGCATTCGCGGCGGAGACTTTCTGACCGCGTCCGCTGCATTTGCCGACTTGATGTATCTGTCGCACGCGACGCAGCAGGCGGGCATGGTGGAGCGCTGGCAGCAGTTTGCGCAGGCGACGCTGGCTCGAGTGGTCGGGAGCACCCAAGCCAAGGCGCGGATCGCCGCGTCGATGGACCTGTATCTGTGTCAGCAGGCGTCGGTGGCTCGCAGGTGGCAGCAGGCCGACGAGCAGTGTGGTGCGGCGCTTCGTGACAGCGAGCGACTGTTTGGGGCCGAAGCCGTGCAGGTGGCGACGGTGCTCAATAGCTTGGCGCTGCTTCATCGTCGGCAGGATCGCTTTCCCGAAGCAGAGTCGCTGTACCGACGCGCGCTGACGATTACGGAAGCGCATCTCGGCAGTGAGCATCCGCGCGTGCTGCCGATTCATGAAAACCTCGGCTACTTGCTGGAGCTGATGGGAAAGTACGACGAAGCGGAGTCGGAATATCAGCAAGCGCTGCGCATCGGCGAGCGAGCCTTTGGTCCAGAGCATCAGAAGCTGTACGGGACGCTGCGGTTTTTGGTGCAGCTCAAGCTTCGTCGCGGGCAGGCAGAATCAGCCATTCCGTTGGCGGAGCGTGCGGCGGCGCTGCTCAAAGGAACGCCGCGTGCGGTGACGGGAAAGATGCTGCTCGGCAACACGCTGGCGCGGGCCGGTCGCTACGAAGACGCGCTGCGGCTGCATCAAGAGTCGCTCGATCAGTGCAGTGGCAAGGTCTGTGGTCTGGAAATGCCCTCGCGGCTGGTCGCGGTGGTCGATGATCTGCGGGGACTTGGTCGGGACAAGCAGGCGCTGCCGCTGCTCGAACAGGCGCTGCGACTGCTGCCGTCGTCGGGAGAGGCTGAGCTGCGGGCGCGTCTTCAGTTCGCGCTGGCGCAGACGCTGTGGCTGCTGGATGGACAAAAGAGCCGCGAGCGCGTCGTCGATCTGAGCGACAAAGCGCGCAAGCAGTACCTAGAGCTTGGACGTCAGCACAAAGCGGAAGCCGATGAAGTGGCGGACTGGCAAAAGAACAACAAGCTCCAGCCGGTCGCAAGCGTGGCTCCGGCGGTTCCGTAAGCGCGGCGCTGGGTCGATCCGTCGTCGTTAGTAGCCGTAGCCGTGACGTGGTGCGCCATAGCGGCTTGGGCTGGCTTTGGGCTGCTCAGTGGCTTCGATGAGATAGCAGACCCGAACCAGCGGGTCGTGGAAGTCTTTGGGCAAGGTGTCGGCGCTGATGTCGCGAATGCGGAGCATCGGGAAGTCTTCGCTGCGGAGCGTAAAGCCTCGGCGGTTGGTGCTAAACAGGATGACGCCACCGGGAGCCAAAAAGCGCAGCGTGGCGCGCAGCAGCCAGTCGTGATCGCGCTTGATGTCGAACGTGCCATGCATCCGCTTGCTGTTCGAAAAGGTCGGTGGGTCGAGCACGATCAGGTCAAACAGACCTCGCACTTCGGGCACCGTCAGCGGATCGCGCAGCAGGGCCAGCACATCGGCGCGGACCTGGCGATGTTGCGACAAGCCGATGCCGTTGAGCTGAAGGTTGCGCTTGGCCCACGCCAGGTACGTGGCTGACAGATCGACGGTCGTGGTGGCCAGCGCTCCGCCTTTGGCCGCGTAGACCGAAAAGCTGCCGGTATAGCCAAACAGGTTTAGCACCCGTCGCCCGGCAGACAGCTTCTGCACGAGCGCGCGCGTGTCGCGATGATCCAAAAACAGGCCGGTATCCAAGTAGTCGCTGAGGTTGACCAAGAAGCGATGGCCGTTTTCGCGAACGACCAGCTCGGCTTGTTCTTCGGTGATGCGCTCGTACTGGGCTGCACCGCGCTGACGCTTGCGCTCTTTGACAAAGACTTGCTCACGCGGGACGCCGGTCAGCTGCGCGGTCGTTTCCAGCAGATCTTGCAAGTAGCTGTCTTGTTCCTGCTGCTCGGCTTCGGTCATTTCGCCCGAATAGACGTACGGATACACCACCAGCGCTGGACCGTAGCGATCGACGGTGAGCTTCACTTCAGGGATGTCGCGGTCATAGAGCCGATACGCTTCGACCTGCCGCTGCGCCGCCCACGGCAAAAGCCGCCTCAGGTTCTTGCGCAGTCGGTTCGCAAACATCTCCACCTTGGGATTCATCGAAAGTTCCTAGCGCTTGGGGTCGGAAAGCTATGCCGGGCGAGGGAGAAGACCGAGGCCGGGACGGCTGGACAGGCGGATTTTTCCATGCTCGACGGTGATCGACTGCATTGGATCGTTTTCGATGAGCAGGAATCCATCCAAGTCGGCGTAGTCCACGAGCGGAGACAAGTGCGCCGCTGCGGCAATGGAAACGGACGACGAGATCATGCAGCCGAGCATCACCTTGAGCCCGTGCGCACGCGCCGTCGCGATCATTTTGTGGGCTTCAAAGATGCCGCCGCACTTGTCGAGCTTGATGTTGACGCCGTGACAGGTGTCGGCCAGCCGAGGAATGTCGGACAGACGCAAGCAGGCTTCGTCGGCAAAAATCGGCATGGGACTGCGCGCTTTGAGCCACTTGGCCTCGGTGAGCTGGGCTGCGGGGAGCGGCTGCTCGCACAGCTCGACCCCTTGACCGGCCAGCCAGTGCAGCTTGCGCAGCGCCACTTCTTTGGTCTTCCAGCCTTCGTTGGCATCGACGCGGAGCGGCTTCTTGGTGACGGAACGCACCGCCGCAATCGTCGCTTCATCGCTGTCGAGCCCGACCTTGACCTTGAGCACCGGGAAGTCCGCCGCCTCCGTCACTTTCTGTCGGGTCATCTCGGGCGTATCGATGCCAATCGACATCGTCGTAAGCGGCGCATCACTCGGATCGAGTCCAAAGTAGCGATACAGCGGCAGGTCCAGCTTCTGACCGATAAAGTCCGCGACGGCTCCGGCGATGGCTGCTTTGGCGGCCCACTCACCGGGGATTCGCTTGCCCACTTCAGCGAGCAGCGGCACAAACTGCTGAGGGTCGGCTCGCTCGAGCAGCTCGCGCACGCTTTCCACGGCCCGCAGCGCTGAGACAGCTGTCTCGTGATAGCGCGCAATCGGTGCCCCTTCGCCTGTTCCCGTGATGCCGTCGCGGATGATGCTGACCTGGATGACATCGCGAAAGCTGGAACTAGACATCACCGTCGTCCAGGTGTGTCGCAGATCCAATCGGACAAGGCGCGCCGCCAGCATGCTTTGCGTCTGCGCGGAGACGGACGCAGGCTTGGCCAGCAGCGTTCTTGGCATCGTCACGGCTCCTGCGATGACGCCGAGTGCTTGGCGACGGTTCACTTGGCAGCCTCGGTGGCTGGCGGTGCTGGGGTTGCGGGGGCCGCGCTCGTCGGACTGGGCGCTGGCTTGGTCAGGGCTGGCAGCGTCTGCACGAAGTCTTTGTACTCCGGCATCTGCGCAATCTTGGCTTCAAACTCTGGGTACTTCCGTCGCACCACCTGTTTTTGCATCTCACTGATGGCGCTGTGCGGGA